>CAYSEP010000112.1:0-1504 GCA_964430065.1 uncultured Candidatus Peribacteria bacterium | reverse complement strand
TGAGAAATATGATAGTGAGAAGGAGGAGAAATGCAAGGGAGAAGAAAAAGTTGACATTTATTTATAATTAATAATATATACATATTCTTAATTTGTACTACTATGTGATGATGAAATATTGCTACAGCATGGGCTCCTCTAGAAGCGAGTCAAAGTCTTAGTGCATGAGAAGACGGTAATTTAGATAGACCTCAGCATCCACTTAATAAAATATATCCTTGAGCAAAGTTTCGAGATCGAAGTATGCCAGCCAGGATAGATGATCTGGGTGATGCACTTATTGCATGAGAGAACCAACATAATCCAGAAAAACTCATAGAGCTTGCACGAGAATGAAATTTAACAGCTCTAGATCAATTTTTAAGACTTACACTAGAAGCTTTAGAAAATAATAATCCGTGAGAGAAGCTTACTAGAAAAATCGTTTCAGCCATAAAAACTCTTTTAGAAGGAGAGTCACCTGAATTAAAAAGTAATTGAGAAAAATCTATTAAGAAAATAGCTAGACGTTCAAAATGAAGTATGGGATGAGTGGGAAGATAATTATTTCTTCTCCACCGGATCATACCCTCCCTTCGACCAAGGGTTGCACCTGAGAACCCGCCAGAGTCACTTCGCACCACCGATGATGACTCATTTTTTTTCTATCGCTTCGATCGCGTAGTCACTACAGCTCGGAGTATGCTTGCAGTATGGTGGCTTATTCATCGCTTTTGCCCAGAGTGAGTGGTCGGGTGAGAGATAGCGCTGGTATTTTCTGAGGATGGAGATGAGGAGAGATTTCATAGAGTCTTTTGGATACGAGATTCCTGTACCGCAAGGGTATCACTCCTTTCAGTCGAAGACCTACGCAGGAATGACGGGAACAACTGGAATGGCAGACACAACTGGAATGACGAGAACAGTTGGAATGACGGGAATTTGTAGCTTTACCAATCCACTCTTTCCGTATTGGTATCGAGAAAGTTGATCGTATCACGGAGGATGAGGCTATCATCGGGGGATAACGAGACATACTCTCCCCTGTTTTTGCTATCTTTCTCGGTGCGGAGTCGAGCCTCTTCGATAAGTTTTGCTCAAGTGTCGACCAGTCATCCTGTAGAGACAGTAGATCCTGTACGATCTTTCGGAAGAGGGGCAATCTCACTTCAGGATGAGGAAGGAGATGAGGGCGAGAGAAGAGCAAGTTTTGCTCGGACGCGATCTGTCGCTCTATAGCTTTCTGATTTCTCATAGAGTCGGATCGCAGACCCTGTATCCGATAGCGTCACGAGGCTCACATCACCGAGGAGTTCGTATGTTTCCTGTTCTCTCTTCTCGATCGGATGAGTTTCGAGGAAGTCTATGATGTTTCTTGCTCGATCGGGATCAGTATCTCGCTCGAGGAGAGAGTTATACATCTTCTCTCGGATATATCACCAGTTTTCTCCGAGATACTTCTCGAGTCCGAATACGAAAAAAGTATTCACCATGATCAGTTTGGCAAAACAGAGAATGAAGAGAA
>CAYSEP010000111.1:0-1505 GCA_964430065.1 uncultured Candidatus Peribacteria bacterium | reverse complement strand
AATTGCAAATTTTATAATGATTTTTCTATAAAATGCAAGAGTTTTTCTGAAAATTGATTGGGTGATTATGGACGATTTCACTTTTTTTGCAAGTTTTTCTCACTACCAAATTCTAGAGTTGGCTTCGGAGAGCATCTACCATAGGTTTCAGACTTGCAGGTATATCTTTTGGCATTTTCGCATCGACGATCACATACATATCACCTGTTTTTCATTCGCTCGTGCGTCATTTTCATGATATTTTGTACTTTGTGCCAGGTTTTGTCCCTGCCTTTACTTTCAGAGTGAGATGTTTGCCATACACGGTACGGACATCGACGGATGTATCATAGAGAAATTCCAGAAATGGTATCTCGACTGTTTCTGTGACATCGAGATTTGGTATTTCTTTTTTCTTTGGCTCTTCTTCGAATTGCTCTCTTTGCGAAGTTTTCCTTCCTCATCCCATACCAGAGAGGATATCTCCGAGGTCGAAGTCGAATCCACCACTCTGTCTTCCGCCTCATCCGAACTGAGAGAATATATCTTCGAATCCACCAGCTTGTTGCCCTCATCTTCACCCTCAGAAGGGATTCCCTCCCATGCCACCGAATGGATTTGCCTCTGCAGAGCCAAACTGGTCATAGTTTTTCTTTTTTTCCTTGTCTCCGAGGACTTGGTAGGCTTCATTGATCTCTTTGAATTTTGCTTCTGCCTTCTTATCCCCTTTATTCCGATCGGGGTGGTACTGCATCGCCATTTTCTTGTATGCTTTTTTTATCTCTGCTTCAGTCGCTCATTTCGCGACTCAGAGACTCGAGTAGTAGTCAGTTTTTGCCATATTTTCTAGGATAAATTATCCCTCACATTTTATCGAAAAAATAGCAGGAGTCAAAGAAAGGTGCTATTTACTGGAATATTTAGCTATAACAGCATTTACAACGATACATAGGCTCTTCACAACAGTTTCTGAACTATACCCTCAGTTAGGCATATTAATATCCAATCATCATAAGGTAGCTTCGAGTTTTGCAAGCTCCAAGGGCATATTCTCGTCATACATCATTTCCGCAATCTGATCTTTATAACATTGCTTTCTTGCATATTTTGATTTACCTTTATAGGTATCATCTGGTAAGACAGTTCACACTATTCTATCTCCATTATCATGAAGAAATCGCGTTAAGTCTCTAATCTGAGTATAGTAAAAATCTGAGACATTATCATGTAAATAAGAATTCATATATCATGATTATAAAATAACAAATGTCATTTTAGAGAGAGAGAGAAGTCAAGTTTTTTTCACTAGAAAATATAAAAGTCAAAATTTGCTCATTTTTTCTATTTCTATACAATGCTTCTTGTGAAAAAAGAACAGAAACAAAATCCCCCTAGCCCCCTTTATCAAGGGGGAACGGAGCACATCGAAAAAATCCTCAAGAATCTCCCGAAATCTCCATGAGTCTACCAGATGAAGGATAAGTCGGGGAAGGTCATGTACGTCGGAAAGGCGAAGAGTCTCATTT
>CAYSEP010000110.1:0-1531 GCA_964430065.1 uncultured Candidatus Peribacteria bacterium | reverse complement strand
ATATCGCACTCCCTGCTACTTCCTCATCTCTCTCTGCTGGGACGTATGGACTTTCTGCTATAGTGCAAGGAAAGAAGCTCTATGGCATAGGCGTATATCTACTCGAAGCATGACTTTTCGAGTCCCATTTTTTCGATTTCGATAGTGACATCTATGGTGAGACGATCTCTGTGACGCCACTCTTTCTCATTCGAGAAAATCAGAAATTCTCAGGACTCGAAGCACTCAAAGAGCAGATAGAAGAGGATAAAAGAGTGATGGAAGAGTGGATAGAGGAAAATAAGCTTTTCAAAAGTCCTGCATAAGCAGGACTTTAGTTTGTTTCTGGCAACATCTTCGTGAGAATATATTGCTTAGAGAATGGGTGGGAAGAGAGAGTAGAACTCTCGAACTTGTCTGCGCCCTATGCGGACTATGATCACAAGGATTGGTTACCGAGCAACCTACGCATCTGTCAGATGCCAAGCCTTAACCCGCTTGACAAAGATACTCGACATACGTTCTGGATTGAACCAGCCTTCCCTTGTGGGACTTTTCTCGGACGTTAGCACCCAATGAAGTTCACCACGGGCGTGATTTTATATAATAATATATTTTTGTCAAAAGTATTTTTCATTTTCTGATAACTTTTGCATTCTGAGGAGAAAAAAATATAATCTAGAGTATTCGGAGCATGGATTGCTTCGTTTCTCGCAATGACAAAACCACAGAAAATCAATTACATCGCCATCGCCGCCATGGCTCAGAATCGTGTCATAGGAAATGAGTGAAAAATCCCATGGCATATTGCTGAGGATTTTAAGCATTTTCGTGAGACGACAGCAGGTCACCCTATCATCATGGGTCGTAAGACATTCGAGTCTATAGGACGCATCCTTCCAGGGCGAGAAAACATCGTCCTAACACGAGGAGAATTTGCTCATGAATGACTTACATTATTGCACTCTGTAGGAGAATTAGATGCTTATTTAGTCGAGAAATATGGATCACAGGAACAAAATCCCCCTAGCCCCCTTTATCAAGGGGGAATTCGAGCCTTCATCTGCTGAGGGTCTCAGATATATGAAGAATTCTTCAGAAATGAAAAAACAGATGAAGTGATCCTCTCGGTTGTCGATATGGAACCAGAAGGAGATGCATATTTTCCTCATTTCGAAGAGGATTTTCAGAAAGTGAACGAAGATCAGAGAGAATGATTTGTCATCCAGCACTGGAAGAGAAGACATCCTTAAATTCTGTTTACAAACGAGTCATTTCGAGTGAGATTTCTCTGTTCCTGTGAGAAATCGAGAGAGAAATCTTCAAATTCAGGTACTTTATATCGAAGATTTCTCACATCGCCACGGAAACAGGCGAGTTCGAAATGACATTTTTCGATACTGTAAAGAGAGGCTAGTGCATGAATTTTTCTATCACTTCTTTTCCTCAACAGATCAGTATAGCTACCATGATGCTCTCACCGATCGTCAGTGCGACGACAAATTTCCAAAAACTATAGCGCACCATACCAGCTATATAGCAGATGAGGTCG
>CAYSEP010000109.1:0-1605 GCA_964430065.1 uncultured Candidatus Peribacteria bacterium | reverse complement strand
GAAGCGAGTCAGGAGAATAGCCAATTCATCCTCATCCTTCTCGCGATCCTCATACCGATCACTTTCCTTGTCACAAGGCTCGATATCAAACGACTGGGGATCATGGGAGACTCAGGGACGATCCTACTCGCCTTCTTCATCGCGACACTCGCTATCATCGCAGGAGGAAAGATCGCGACGGCTATGTCCGTGATCGGCATATACCTCATCGACTTCGTCTATGTCATCGGGCTGCGTATCCTAAAAGGGAAAAATCCGATGAAGTGAGATCAGACGCATCACCTGCATTTCCGTCTTCTCGAACTCGGACTCTCTCATGCGAACATTCGCAATATAGTATATTTCCTCGCGCTCTCCTTCTGAGTAGCAGCGATATTTCTCGATACCGTGGGTAAGATCATCCTCTTCGTCATCATCGCTTTCGTGAGCCTCTTTCTCACGCAGATTCTCACGATCGTGAGGAAGAAATAGTTTATGATGATGGGGTTACACTACGTTTTTGCGAATTCAAAAAAAATCTTTCCCCTTTTGTCATTCTCCGTAGGAGAATCCCTCTAACTCTTGAGAAGTTCAGGATAGAGATCTTGCCAAGATGGATTTATAGAAGCAATAAGCTCTTCCTTCTCTGTCCTGAGAAAGTGCTTTAATTGTTTTTCTCGTGCGATTGCATTATTTATATACTTCGTGTATTCGAAGTATACGAGTTTTTTGCATCCATATTTTTTAGAAAATCACTCAATCATACCTTCTTTATGCTCTTTTATACGTCTTATAAGGTCATTTGTCATGCCGATATAAAGAGTACCAGAATCACTCGCTACTATATATGTCCAAAAATTGTATTCCATAAATCTAAAAAGGGATTCTCCTACGGAGAATGACAAAACAAAAATTTTGTAACCTTATTTATTATGACTCTTGGCTAGTAGCATTCAGCCTACTCACCATATCGCTCACTCACTGTTTTCCAGTTCACCACCTTCCAGAAATTCTCCATATATTTCGCACGAGCATTGCGGTAATCGATATAGTAGGCATGCTCCCAGACATCACAGGTGAGAAGTGGAACATCTTCTCCAGTGACTGGAGTTGCTGCATTCGAAGTATTGACGATATCGACCGATCCATCTCCCTTCCGCACGAGCCATGTCCATCCAGAACCGAAGTTCGCGAGCGCCTGTTTCGTGAACTCTGCCATGAAGGTGTCGAGATCGCCCCACTTCGCATCGATCGCCTGGTAGAGCTCCTTCGATGGGATATGGTGTGCGACTTCACCCAGTGACTGGAAGTAGAAGTCATGGTTATAGATCTGCGCTGCGTTATTGAATATCGGACCAGCAGGCGCTTTTCGGATTATCTCTTCGAGTGAGAGAGCTTCGAACTCCGTTCCTGGGGTGAATTTATTCAGATTATCGACATAGGTCTGGAGGTGCTTCCCATGGTGGAACTCGAGTGTCTCACGTGAGATATGTGGTTCGAGAGCGTCGAGAGCATATGGAAGTGGAGTGAGAGTGTGTGCTATCATAGAAGTTATGTAAGAGTTTCTAGTATATTGATCGACCGAAAAATGCAAGCGAAAGGCAAGATGATGTGTCCTTCGAAGCT
>CAYSEP010000108.1:0-1607 GCA_964430065.1 uncultured Candidatus Peribacteria bacterium | reverse complement strand
GTCAACTTTTTCTTCTCCCTTGCATTTCTCCTCCTTCTCACTATCATATTTCTCATGCAGACACCTCACTTCCTCCAGGAGGATGCGAACATATCTTTCCTCTCCGCGTTCAAGACGCAGGCGACTACTAAGTACCTCTTCGATATCACCACGACCGATGATGTCATGATGTTGCCTGAGCTTTTTTGGTTCGCACGCGAGGGAGGGCTTCCTATCGTCATCGTCGGAGGGGGGACGAACTGCCTTTTCGCCTTCGATCAGTATGAAGGGATATTCATCCATAATCGTCTCACTGGCTATAGCGAGCCATACGAGCATGATGGGAAGCGGCTTATTCGTATCCAGAGTGGTGAGATCACGACGATGTTCGCGAGCAAGCTCTATCAGCACTATGGTGTATCGACGCTCATACCGTGGGTCGGACTTCCTGGGACGATGGGGGGTGCGTGTATCGGAAATGCGGGGTGCTTCGGACTCGAGATGAAGGATCTCCTTATCGAAGCGACGATACTCGATATCGATACGGGAGAGAAGCAAGTCATGAAAAATGCAGATATACACTATGGCTATCGTGAAAGTATACTCAAGGGGAATGAACGATATTTTGTCATCGACATGCTCCTCGATATCTCCCCGAAATGAGGCACCTACGAGACGTATACGCCAGCAGACCTCCAGGCACTTCGCAGACTCAAGCAGCCACCAGGACTTTCTTGTGGATCATTTTTCCGCAATCCTCTCCTAGAAGAGTACCATGCATTTATCGGTGGTCATGAGAATCTTGTCGGAGAGCGAGGGCACATCGAGACGCTCTCGGCAGGGAAGCTTATCGACGAAGCAGGCCTAAAATGAACACGAGTCGGTGGAGTCCATGTGAGCGAACGGCATGGGAATTTTTTCCTCAATGATCAGAAAGGTACCTGGCAAGATATCCTCGCACTGCGTGATCTCGTGAAGGCATGAGTAGAGAAAAAACATGGTATAGTCCTCCACGAAGAAGTCCGTATCATCACTAACCCTGACAGGGATAAATAGTATGTTCTCCTACGATCTCATCGTCATCCCACCAGGATCTCCGTATGGAAGTGCTCGTTTTGCAGAGATTTTTCGTCTGATAGCGGAAGGGGTAGATGTGGCTCAGAAATGAGTGCTCAATATCTCATTCGTAGATGATGATGAGATGAAGAAATATAATCGAGAATATAGAGGAAAAGATAGTACTACGGATGTCCTCTCATTTCACTATTTCGAGGATTTCTCAGCGTGTCAGGAGGATGAAATCGTCTGAGAATGCATCTTCTCTCATAGTCTCATACTCACCCAAGCAGCAGAGTATGGGCACACTCTGACCGAGGAGTTCGAGATACTCCTCATCCACTCTGTGCTTCATATCCTTGGATATGATCACGAGGACGATGCTGACTTTGAGGCGATGTTTGCTCTCGAGCAGTCTATCCGAGGGAAAATGTGACTGAATATAACAAGATAAACTTGATTTTCTAAAAATCTCTTTATAATGCGATTGCCCTTGGCGGGATAGCTCAGTTGGTAGAGCAATGGATTGAAAATCCATGTGTCCCCGGTTCAAGTCCGGGTCTCGCCACCAC
>CAYSEP010000107.1:0-1614 GCA_964430065.1 uncultured Candidatus Peribacteria bacterium | reverse complement strand
AACAAGAGCAAAAAAACTTGCAAAATACAAAAATTTCATATTATGCAGTCATTCATGATTCTGTTGCTTCTTTAGAATCTGTCATCTACATCTATCATCTACCATATATGGCAAAAGGAAAAACTACATACCAAGCAGGACGTTCACCAAGTGGACTTCAGCACTACGTCTACCCAGTACAGAAGAAAAATCTTCCAGCAGGGGAGAAACTCAAGCTCATGAAATATGACAAAAAACTTCGCAAGCATGTGGAGCATACATTTAAGGATGTGAAGTAATTGCTTCTTTTTAAGCTCACTTTTTATTGTACGATACATACAAAAAATCTCCTCAAATAGGAGATTTTTTATATTTTCTGGAGTTCATATTCGGGGATCGATGCGAGAAACATCTCGACTTCGCTTTTTTTCTTCGACTGGAGCTCACTATAGTAGTCTTCGAGCGTGATTAGTCGTGCATCGAGAAATGCGCGCTCAGTGTGAGAGAGGATCACTTTTGTGATCTCTTCGTATTGCATATTGTACTGGAGGAGTTTCGCTATGAGCTTGCGACTGACTTCACGGTCATCCGTCTTTCCGAAGAGCTCTTTGAGGCGAGGAGAAGGTTTTTGAGTGCGAGGCATTTCTCTATGGGTATATGAAGTAGAAGAGATGAGGTATGAGAAGGAGGCGATAAGTCTATATATCTTATAACTTCTTTCTTATCACTCATCTCATACATCCTATCATATCATTTTTTTTCTCGCAAATTCTTTTACTTGCCGATTCATTTTCTCTTTGTAGAAAAAGTTTTGCTTTTTAGGAGTATCTCTCTATAATCCGCGAGCATTTTTGGTCAAAATGCATTTTATATCCTTCTTACGGTTCCGCCGTAAGATATAACCCATAGGATTCTATGAAAAAATACGAACTCATGATGATCATCGACCCTACCCTCGTAGGAGATGATCAGAGCGCACTTATCGCGTTTATCGATAAGGAGATCGCAGACGTCGGTGGGAAGATCACTTCTCGTGAACATCCTGGTGAGCAAAAGCTCGCTTACCGTATCCACGCATCTCAGGTAGGCTACTACCTTCTCTACACTCTAGAGAAAGAGGGTGATTTTGTCGAGATTTCGAACGCGTTCAATATCAAAAAAGATATTTGGCGCTATATGTTCACACGTATCGAAGCATAATACATAACACGTATCTCTATGAGAACAGTAAATAAAGTTATCCTCATCGGTAATATCACGAAAGATCCTTTCGTGAAATCGACAGGAATCGGTGCTGATAAGAAAATTGCTACCTTTACCCTTGCTACCAACCGTTACTATAAGTCTCCTACTGGAGAATCTCTCTCTGAGGCTGAGTATACGAACTGTGTCGCATGGGGACCTCTTGCAGAACAAGCAGAGAAATTCCTCGTCAAAGGCAAGCTCGTCTATATCGAAGGACGCCTGAAGACTCGTGTGATCGATAAAGAAGACGGCACCAAGCTTCACAAAACTGAAGTGGTCGTCGGACAGATGATCTTCCTCTCGAAGAGAGAAGATTTCGAGACATCGAGTGTCGGCGCTGACGATCTCGTCGATCATGATGACTTCTCTGATCTCGAAGAGAAATTCTAA
>CAYSEP010000106.1:0-1668 GCA_964430065.1 uncultured Candidatus Peribacteria bacterium | reverse complement strand
TGAGTCAATCAAGAAGAGTATTGAATCCTTCGCGAGCTCCTGAAGCTTTCGCTGATTTACTCTCCCTGATGATCTCGACCACATCCAGCTTATCTCGTTCTGCTACCTTTCGCATTGCCTCGATTTGAGACTCTATAGAAAGGGCTTGTCTTTCATCATCCTCTGATGATTTTCGTACATAGAGGCAGTAGGTTCGAACCAGAGTTTCTTCTCAAAAGCTTCGAATGTTTTCCCAAGGATTTCATCCTCCTGTCTGAGGTTTCATGGATGATGTTTTTGGTCTTTCGAGCGTTTCAATCATAGTCTTGAAGTTATTATCCTACAAGACACATATATGTATTTTTCCACTCGGAAGTCTAGGCGAAAGTGAGAGAAAAGAGCATTAAAACGCTAAAAGGCTCATTAACACGTTCAAATATAGAAAGTATGATCCTTTTTCTCGTAAACAGCTGACACCATCATCGTAAATGCATCTACGAGATCATCATGTCGTTCTTTTCCAAATCATACTAGTTGCTCCACTAACATGATTCAAGCTTCTGTTCGAGGGAATTGAATCTTTCCAGTACGGATGAGATCACTTATAAGAATGAGTCGTTCTCGTTTTGAGCCTGTTGGTTTTCGACCAATAATATCCATCTTAGAGTTCTTTTTCAGGAATTTTTCCATAGCCAGCTGGTAACCAACCGTCTCTATATAGATTTCATGCTTACTCATATCATGAATATCTGAATTTTTCTTATGGTAGAATTCAAGGGTATCTACCGTAGTAGGAAAATCCATCTTTCGTGCAAGTGCATCGACAATATAGATCATTTTATGCTGATGTTTTCCCCATACAGATCCTGTCACAAAAGCTGTGTAGTCTGCTGAATCTGACTCTGAGATGGCAAGGTCAACTCCTGTAGCGAGCTGATGAGGATGAGTTGGACGAGAGTCCTCAAAAGATTCACGAAATCCATTACTCGTTCTATAAATAAATGATGGTCATCTTTCAGGAAGTGTATCGTACCAATGAATCCATTCAGGATAGATGACTTGTCATTCAGCTCCTGCATCCTCGAGAAGATACTCTGTTCTCCATGCAATCTCACTTCAAATTGTCTCTTTGAGATCTTGAATATCTTGATCGGTGTACCTCTCACTCCAGAGGCATTTTCCATGTTCATCGAGAAGTGGATATTTACGAAATACTCACGACTTCTGTCCGCTTTCGATACGTTCCCTCATTCGCATGAGAAGTGAGTCTCTATGGAGCATATTTCCTACGAGAAATACTCGAGTCTTCTTGATGTCTCCAAGAGGTATGAGCTCTTTTGTGAACCATTCAAAAAGTTTATCTCGTCATTCACGAGTTTTTACAGACTGAAGATCCTCTATATCGTCAGCGATGATGAGTTCTGGGCGATGGTTACGATGTCGCATTCAACGAGTCGATTGATCCACAGAAACCACCGTAATACGAGCCTGAGATCTCAAAAGTACAATAGAAGATGAGTTGAATTCATCTCCATCTTCTCGAAATGGTCAGAGGTCTTTTTTGAGGAGCTCATTATTGAGAATTTCTTCCTTGAGGTTTCTCATATAGAGTTTTGCTTGTCCTTGAGTCTGAGCTACAATAACAATGAACTTATACTGATGTTTCCCAAGAATACTCCAAATAGGGAA
>CAYSEP010000105.1:0-1732 GCA_964430065.1 uncultured Candidatus Peribacteria bacterium | reverse complement strand
GAGATCCCCTTTCCGATACCAGAGAGGACACCTCATGTGACGAAGATAAGTTTCATGTTTTTATGTAAGAACTAAGAATAAAGCCTAAGAATGCCCTTAACTGTTCCAAGTTTGCTTCTTTATTTGGCGAATTTTCAGATTTTTTGAGCGAAGATTTCCGTATAAAATCAGAAACTGTTTGAGCAAAGCGAGTTTTTCTGATTTAGGAAAGCAAGCTCGGACAAAATCGAAAATGAGACAACCAAAGAAGAACTTTTTGGTACTTTTTAGTTATAAAAAGTTATAAACTACCAAAAGAAAAAAGAGGTCAAGAAAGACCTCTTTTTATCGTATGACGACTAATGTGTTTGGCACCGTTATCATGGGATGATTATAGTGAAAAAATGGAAAAAGCAAGTTTATTTAGGGCATACTGTTTCTTCAGTAATACTGCCAGCTGTCTGGCGAGTAATCTTAATACAACCAGGAACTGTAGTGGGACATATTGTGGTGATAGTACTTGCGCTAGATGTCGAGCGACATTGATCCTCAGGCTTCTTAAATGTTCTATATGGGGAACGTGTATGAGTTACTTCTCAATCCTTCATCGTATACTCTATACCATCAATGGTACGGGTTTGACCTTCCCTGATAGGCTCTTTTCATGCTCATACAGCACAACTCTTACTTGATCTTGTATTCCCATTTACTGTTATTGTTTCAGAAACGCATGAAACTTGTTGGGCAATAGCATTTTGTGCAAGAAATGCCATAGCAATAGTAGCAAGTCATTTTTTTGTACTAGAAGGTATAACATTAACCATATAAATATTTTTTAAATAAATAAAATATAGAGTCAATATATCTTTTATTTTCTAATTTTCAAGTGTTTTTTACATTTCCTTCTTTCGCACTTTTCTTATTGTTTTAGGGGTTCTATCACATATTTCTGTGACATAGCACCAAAGGATTCTTTCAAAATTTTTGTAGTATTCCAGACTCAGAATTTCTCATACATACTCAGTATCTGAGATGCTGTCATTTTGATTCACTCTCTGTAGAATACAATAGAAGGCGGAAGTTTCCTCTCACCAGATTGGTGGTCTTTTCTCATATCCTTAATATCATCTGTGAGATTTTCCATACCTCATGCCTGTTTTATCACATGGAGATGTGTCCCATCTGTCACTCAGAGAGCGACGAGTTTTCCGAAAGTTCTTCATTCGAGAAGTGAGTGAGTTATATATGTCTTGATGTCTGTAGAATTTCGGAGTTTCTCAGTAGAACGAAATAGTATACGAAGAGTGAGGATAAAATTCGAGAGTCGATCGAGACCATTAGGAAGAGAAAGGATTCTTTCTCGGATAGCGACGCAATACTCTGTTGCTTTCGAGTCGAGTGCATCTGGCGAAGATCCAAAATTGAGTACGTTACATATTCCTCAGATAGCACTTCGAAATGTCTCTTCATCATGCATCGCATCAAGAAAATCGTCGATGTATGCTGTAGCAGTAAATATATCTTGTATCCATTTTTTATCACCCTCATCGAGTACGGTACCGAGAGTTTCATAGATGCCAGTGATCGAAGAGGCATGATTGCTATATTCTGTGGACTTATTCATGAATATAGAGTAGCATTTTCTCTTATTTCTGTCAAAGATAGAGAGAAAGGAAGTTTTCTTTTCTCTGAAAAAGACTATAATCCCTCCATGCAATCCCTCTTCGAAAAAGACATCACTCCTCTCGCTTCG
>CAYSEP010000104.1:0-1738 GCA_964430065.1 uncultured Candidatus Peribacteria bacterium | reverse complement strand
ATATGGCCAGATGCTGCTCCTGTCGGGAGTCTCAGTCAGAGAAAATTCCCCGTTCCCGCCACATCGAGAGCAAATCATGGAGATTGTGTATTTATACCGATACCTGTACCGTTATTGTAGAGAAAATTATTTCTGATCCATGTAGACGTACCACCATCGAATCGTATGGTATCACCAGCTGTTTGTCCGCTCAGAGAAAACCCAGAAACTGTAGGGGTGACACACATGGGCATACCAGTAGAGGTAAATCCTCATATAACCTGAAAAGTGTCGAGACAGTCACTTCATGCATTCGCAAACATATTGTCGAAATAGACGCGATACAACCCTCACGTCATTTCCCCAGGAGGAGGTGTCGTTGGGTATGAGAGTGCGCTCGCAGAAAAACTGAGAGAGAAGAGAAAAAGAGAGAAGAGAAAAAACCGTGTCTTCATAAAGAGAAGGGTTATTGGAGAACATTAGCAATTCCAGGTGGCGGATCAGACGCAAGGTCAGGATTGTAGTCTATCACCATAGAAGCTGTATTGAATCGAGGATCACTATACGGGACACTCCTTTGAGAAGAGTCATTTGGGTCGTATGATCGGAAGTAGTTAAAGTCAAAGATTTGGGCAATAGTGGGAGTACAGTCATTGATGACCACAGGACAGACGGAAGGCGACTGAAGTGATCACCCGATCGTATTTTTCGATATGAGGGCTCACTTTACGTAGAGTTGGTTGAGTGGGATATTCCATACTCAGAGCGACACATAGGGAGTTATAACACCCGTATTTGTCTTGTATCACGAGTATATCGTCCCCTCAGCATAGATGAAGCTATATATTTGTTTCACATTTTCTCCGATAAATACATTTCCTCCGTTGCCATTCTCATCTTTCAGTACGATAAAAGCCCTATTGGCATCAGCATCATTACCAATTCTAGTGATAGGATCTCCGGGGAGGGTATCTAGAATAAGATCATGCCCTTGCACGATAATCGTCTTTTTTTCTGGAGGCCATATCCATCATCATACAGATGTATCATAATCGGAACTCTTATGAACAAAAAATGGAAAATCTGGATTATCTTTATCGGTAAGATCGGCATCAGGAATATTTCTCGATATAAGTGCGATATTTTTTCTGATCGTATTGAGCATCTCGCTATGATTGATCGAGCTGAATATATATCCCACTTGTTGATTCGGGAGATTATAGATACGTGTTCCTGCGATATTTCCTATGACAGCGATTTTCCCGATAAAGTTAAGTCCGATACCATCCAGAAGTACTCATGTTTGACTGGTGGCAGTTATCGGCGTAGCCGTACTTGCATAAAATGGTATCCACCCAAGTGCACTACTATGACCAAATCCCTCTATAAGTCCTGAAGATGGATTGTAATAAACTCACGAACCTCCATCGATCCATGACCCAGAAAGCGATATCCATCCCGAATTTTCGGTCCAAGCATATCCAGTGAGAGGACATACGATAGTAGGATCCTTAAATACCTGATCATCACAGAGAATCCGCGCTCTATCAACTGATGAAACTCCATGATCGAACACCCCCCATCACACATTTCCAAGCCAAAATCTTCCAGACAGGTATCCATCTGTATCGATGCCAGCAGTATATCAGCTATTTGCAGTTCCCAGATCAAAAGAAACCTTACCAGGGCGACCACCCGTCCAGCTATCCAGTGGCTCAAAGAATCATCGAATACGGAAAAAATCGCCCACGGAAAATCC
>CAYSEP010000103.1:0-1761 GCA_964430065.1 uncultured Candidatus Peribacteria bacterium | reverse complement strand
TTTCGTTTCCTGCTCGCCTGCTTCTTCGCGGGTGAATTTGTGTAGCTTCTAAAAATAGAAAAACTCCAAACACCTGCAATTGTAGGTGTTTTTTTATTGTTTTATTTTCTTCTCATATGGATACTCAGATACATCATCCAGTAAACTCTTTTCAGAATACTGTCCTCAAGGCTGCTCAAAATCTCGTTCCTCTTTCTCGCGCTATTTTCTGAAATGGTGTTGTTTCTGATATGGCTCTCAGTATCGCCTACCGAGTGGAAAGAGTCACTTCTCCGAGAAGATAATATATTTTAATTTTTCCATTATGTTCGATTCTAGACTATTTTTCACGCTCACCATCTACATCTCGGCACTCTTCGCATCCAATCTTCTCGGCATGAAGACGATGCCATTTTTCTTTGGGACACATCTGTCGGTTGCCGTATTTTTCCTCCCTATCATCTTCATCACGACGGATATCATCGGACAAGTCTACGGAAAGGATATGTCGAAACGATTTGTCTTCGCAGGGTTTCTCGCGCTCATATTCTTCACTCTTGGCAATCTCCTGACTGAGTCGCTCCCCTGGTCGTCCGCTACCTACGATCGCATAGGAAGTGCATACGATACTATCTTCTCACTCTCGTGGCGCGTGAGTATCGCTTCCCTCTTTGCATTTCTCGCATCGGAGTATATCGATGTCGTCGTCTTCTTCGCTGCGAAAAAAATAAGTACAAATTTCTTTGTCACTTCGACTCTTTCGAATATCATCTCACAAGCGATCGATACCGCAGTATTCATGACTATCGCTTTCGCGTGAGTCTTCTCTCCAGAGAAAATATTGCTCATGGCTATCCCCTGGTGGATCTATAAAGTTCTCTGAGGAGTTCTCTATACACCGATTTCGTATTTTATCCTCTCAATTTTTTCTCGCACATGATCGTCACACCGATAAAGACTCGCATATTTCTCGAATGAGAAGATCTCCTTGCATTCATCGAAGAGCATATCCCGACCCTCAAAGATAGCGATATCCTCGTCATCACTTCGAAGATCGTCGCACTTGCTGAGTCGCGTACTTTCACGGCACGAGACGAGGAAGAGAAGATCAGATATATAGAGGCAGAGTCTACCTGGCATACTCGGACGAAGTATGTTCACCTCACTATGCATGATCGTATGCCCATGGCCAATGCTGGGATCGATGAATCCAATGGTGATGGCAAGTGCATAATGCTTCCGAGCGATTCCTATGCGAGTGCCTATGATATCTGGTTTAAAATAAGAGAAAAATACTCTATCGCGAATCTTGGCATCATCATCACTGACTCTCGTACAATCCCCTTTCGCAATGGAACGACCGGGATTTCTCTCGGCCATGCAGGATTTCGTGGAATACACGACTACGTCGGGAAGCTCGATATATTCGGTCGACCATTCTCCTATGCTCGAACCAATGTATCAGATGCACTCGCGGTCGCGGCAGTACATACTATGGGTGAGTGAGATGAGTGTCAGCCTCTTGCTATCATCCGAAATCCCCATGTCACCTATACAGATGAGAGGCAAAATGGGGATGATCTGATTATCGCACCAGAGGATGATATGTACGCACCGTTATTTAACCATCATAATACGTAATGATTTATATTCCAAAAAAATTCATGGATATACAATATAACGGAAAGCACTATCCTGGGGCTGTGTGATTTAGATGACTCGAGGATGGTGCAAATTGCCAAGTTTTCATTTATGAGATTCTTCGTGAATTTGGCTTTACTG
>CAYSEP010000102.1:0-1771 GCA_964430065.1 uncultured Candidatus Peribacteria bacterium | reverse complement strand
CTTCACTTCTCCCTATTTTTCACTATACTCTGAGGGTATAACCTTTCTCTATGCCAAAAAACCATATCGCCATGATCGGACTCGCTGTCATGTGAGCCAATCTCGCTCGAAATATCGCCTCTCGTGGCTACTCGGTCGCGGTCTATAATCGTACAAAAGAAGTGACGGAGGAATTCATGGGAAACTATAGTCAGAACCTGACTCCGTATTTCTCCCTCTCGGATCTCGTGGAGTCTCTCGAGCGTCCACGAAAAATAATGATCATGGTAAAGGCAGGAAGTCCAGTCGATGCTGTCATCGCTGAGCTCCTTCCACTTCTTGAAGAGTGAGATATCATTATTGACTGTGGAAATTCATTTTATAAAGATACCGTACGCCGAGAAGCAGAACTGCGCGCACGAAATATCCACTTCGTCGGATGTGGTGTCTCCTGAGGAGAAGAGTGAGCCCTACATGGTCCATCGATCATGCCTGGATGTACTACCGATGTCTACACTCAGATTTCTCCGATACTCACGGCGATCGCGGCTTCTGATTTCTCATGAGGAGCTTGTGTTTCTCATATCGGTATGTGAGGTGCAGGACACTACGTGAAGATGGTGCACAACGGTATCGAATATGCCGTCATGCAGATGATCGCAGAAGCCTATGAGGTCTACCGCAAATCCTATGGACTCAGCGCTCCCGAGATCGGCAAGATATTCGAGAAATATAATACAGGAGTCCTCGACTCATATCTCATCGAGATCACTGCGAAGGTGCTTGCGAGAGAGGATATCGAGACTGGATTCCTGCCTTCGCAGGAATGACGAAAGAAAGAATATATCATCGACAAGATCCTCGATCGTGCAGGTGCGAAGGGGACAGGACTCTGGACGTCTGTCGATGCGCTCGAGTCTGGCATGGCGGTGTCTTCGATCGTGGAGGCGACTTTTGCTCGTATGATATCTTCGGATAAAGCCCAGAGAACTGAGCTCGGAAAGGGATACGAGTTCGCACATCCTATCATACTCCCTCTCGAAGAGATGCAGACGAAACTCGAGAATACGCTCTATCTCGGTATGCTCTTCGCCTATGGGCAGTGACTGGCTCTCATCGCGAAACGAGGAGAGGAGTATAGCTGGGATATCGACCTCGCAGAAGTGACTCGTATCTGGCAGGGTGGATGTATCATCCGCTCACAGATCCTTACATTTTTGACAGAAGCATTTGGTCACTCGAGAAAAATATCGCACATCTTCGCTCTTGCTCCTATCCATGATGCCATCCATGAGCATCTCAGTGAATATCAGGAAACCCTCTCAGCACTGATACAGTCGAATATCCCGACTCCAGCACTTTCCTCAGCACTCGAGTATTTTTACCAGATGGTGACGATCGACTCGTCCGCGAATATGCTCCAGTGACTGCGCGACTACTTCTGAGCGCATACCTACGAACGAAATGATCGAGAAGGAATCTTTCATACACACTGGGAATAGCCTATGTCTACTTTTTTTACCATCTTCTGAGCCTCCTGAGATCTCGCGAAACTGAAGATCTATCCAGCACTTTTTACTCTGATAGAGAAGGAGAAATTATCTGATGATTTTCATATCGTCGGATATGCACGGAGCACTCTTTCGGATGATGATTTTTTCGATATATTCGCGACGTCAGTGAGATCGCATATGAAGAACTGGTGAGACCGAGAAGAGAGAATTCTCCTCACCTTAAAAAATCGTATCCACTATATCAGTGCTCCATATGATACGAGTGAGGGATTCGAGAA
>CAYSEP010000101.1:0-1792 GCA_964430065.1 uncultured Candidatus Peribacteria bacterium | reverse complement strand
CTACTGCAGATACCCCTGCGGGTATCATGACAAGCTCTGATGGCACTGGGATGATTGAGGACTCCATCGCCATAAGGACGAATATATCGAGATATCCTATAGTACCGAAGTAGTGAAAAAGTGAGTCGAGGAGTGAGTGGAGCATAAAATTATCTTAAAGAAGTGTGCTTGCCTGACTGCGAGTATTTCGAATTTGTGTTTGAATAGTGGAAAGTGCTGTTTGAAGCTCAGCTCTTTGTTGATCTGAAAATCAACTAGGATTTATTCAAAGAAGTGCTGTTTGTTTATCAGAAAGAGGAAGGATATTATAGTTTTTTATACCAAACATATTAGCATCATTTATTACGGAAGTATTCTACGAGCATGTCGATCTTCACGATCTCCTGCTCTCCTGTGTCTCGATCACGGACGGTCACCTGCCCCTGATCGTAGTTCTCAGGCTCGACACAGATCGAGTATGGTATACCGATCTCATCAGCTCGCTGATAGCGTTTTCCGATAGTCCCTGCTTCATCGTATTCACAGACGAAGTGTGCCGAGAGGAGATCATAGAGAGCACTTGCCTGCTCAGAGAATTTCTTCACAAGCGGGAATACTCCGACTTTGATCGGAGCGATCTGTGGTGCAAATCGCATGATCACCTTCGATGTTCCCTCTTCTCCTGGGACTTCATCATAGGCGTCACACATCGCCGCGAGGGTGAGGCGAGAGAGTCCGATAGACGGCTCGATGACGTAGGGGACATATTTCGTATTATCGAATGGATCGAAGTACGAGAGATCTTGCTTCGAGTGTTCCATATGTGCCTTCAGATCGTAGTCCGTACGATTAGCGAGAGTAGATATCTCTCCCCAACCGAAGGGAAAGAGATACTCGAAATCCCCTGCTCGACGAGAGTAGTGAGGAAGTCCCTCTTTCGGGATTTCTACGAAGCGGACTTTCTCTCCTTTAAATCCGAGAGTCTCCTTGAAGAATTTATCTTCATCGGTGAGCCATGTCTCGAAGAGTGCCTCATCGGTTCCAGGCTTACAGAAATACTCGATCTCGATTTGCTCGAACTCACGAGTACGGAAGATGAAATTTTTCGGAGTGATCTCGTTTCGAAATGCTTTTCCACACTGAGCTACACCAAATGGAATTTTCTTTCGAGATGAGCGGGCGATATTCGGGAAATTCACGAATATTCCCTGAGCTGTCTCAGGGCGAAGGTAGACGAGAGCACTCGCATCTTCGGTCGTTCCCTGATGAGTCGAAAGCATGAGGTTAAATCTTTTTACTTCTCACCATTTTCTGGATCCGCAATTTGGACACGCAAGTGGTGATTTTGCAACATAGTCATTTAAGTCTTCTAATGCTGTCTTATCTCCCGCCCAACTATTTGGTACTGGGAAATTGGCATCTTTCCCAAGTGCCTCTTCGATAAGTTTATCTGCACGATGGCGAGTGTTACATTCGCGACACTCCATGAGAGGATCGGAGAAAGACCCGACATGACCCGATGCGACCCACGTCTGTGGATTCATCATGATCGCAGCATCGAGGAGGACCATATCTTTTCGCTTCTGGACGAATTCTCGGATCCAGAGATTTTTTATATTTTCCTTCAGAAGTGCACCGAGTGGACCGTAGTCCCAGGAGTTCGCGAGACCACCGTAGATCTCAGATCCCTGGTAGACGAATCCTTTGGTTTTGGCGAAGGTGACGAGAGTAGACATTTCGAGAGACATAGAAGAAAAAGTGAAGAAACAAAAAAGACCCACAAAAAAGATTTTACTTTCTTGGGGTCCTATAA
>CAYSEP010000100.1:0-1818 GCA_964430065.1 uncultured Candidatus Peribacteria bacterium | reverse complement strand
CATGGTCATGGTAGTCGATGTAGAGAGGATTGGCGAGATTGACCCAGCCACAGCGAGAAGTGTTCATAGGTTTTATTGTCATTGCGAAGTATGAAGCAATCCAGCGTTCCGCCATTCCTGCGTAGGTCTTCGACTGAAAGGAGTGATACCCTTGTGGTACGGGAATCTAGTGCTTCGTCATTCTGAGTGTAGCGAAGAATCTATGTTTTTTCTTAGATACTTTTGTGACCAAAAGTATGCAAAAGTCTCGGGGTGGCAACGGAGTTTTCACTTGTTCTCTCTCGATACTTTATTTTCACATCATTGCCACCCCGATCCCCATGATTCGTCGAAGAAAAGAACAGGAAATTTACGAAAAAAGAGCATATATTGCTCCTTTTTCTGGTAGTTATTCTGCTACCATAAACGTCTTTCATCGAGACTCTCCTGTAAACATATGGATAGGCGCGCCCACTCTATCGACGAGGACGCGAGATGCTCCGTCTTTTGATATAGTTATGTAGATCTTATCGACATGCCAGTTATCAGCGAACATTCCACCACCACCAGTATGACGTACTTCTATACTTTTGATATCGTTTATATCGAGAGTAGTCGAGTTCGCTATTTCTTTCGATACGGTATTTTCTGTCCAGTTTGCCCAGTTGGCACCGTTATTGATATTATTGATTGTGACCACGCGAGTCGAGCTTTTGAACTTTATTTTGAGATTGACGTTGTTATCTCGTCCTCCCTCGAGATTGTCTCATCCAGTAGCGATCGTCGCGATGATGCGAGCATTGGTTGGAGTAGCTGGTGGAGTCGAGTTTCCGACATTTCTCGGGAGACTAAACACCCAATTCCACCGTGTTCCCGTGCGTGCTGGATCGTGGCTGGTTCCGATAACAGAATATACAAAACGGAACATAGGCTGGCCTTGGCCTGGGGATACTACATTCGCGAGTACGGTACGCTGATTCCTGCCATTTACTTTGATAGATGCTGTCACGGTGATTTTATCTACATTCCAGTTATCTGCAACGGGGATACAATTAGGATGTATTATTACGGGAGATCGTCTTATTTCAATAGATGTGATATCTTCGACTTTTACGGTACCATCGAGAGGAACTGTGACTCTACGGACAGAGTTATTGGGCCAAGATTGTCCATTATTTATATTTGATACGCGGATAGGATTCTTTCCGCGAATACCTATTTCCAGTTCTGGGTTACGCTGACAATCTTCTCTTCTTGGTTCGAGATTATCACCCCCCGTACGGAAGTCGATATCGAGCTTATCGGTAGTCGAAAGAGTGACAGTTGGAGTGAGGGATACTCGAGTTCCCGTTCAGATGAGATCTCGCGTAGGAGTCACGGTGCTTACTGTCGGTGGAGGATTGGTCGGTGGTGCTGGTGGTGGAGTCGGAGGTGTCACTGTCTGAGTCGGAGGTACGACGATCTTTGCTGTATCAGTTGTGGTTATCTGAGTCTGAGGGATCACTACTTGAGTCGGAGCTACTGTTTCGGTTTTTGGAACTACTACGGTCTGAGTTTTCGGAACGATCCCTGTTTTTGGGGCTGTGGTAACGAGGCTCGTCGCAGCAAGTGTCTCAGAAGAGAGAGAAATCAGAGCAGTCGCGACGATGAGAGAGCGGAGATATTTTATCATAAGAAATATGATGAAAAAATAAAAATCGAACAAAAATACACGACTAATTATAGAGTTTTTCGTGTATATGCAAATAGTTTTTAGAGGAACGCTTTACTTATTGTTCCTTGGTTTTGGAGTCCATTTTTTCACAGGGATTTTCTCTCCTGATTTCTCCTTCGAGTACG
>CAYSEP010000099.1:0-1837 GCA_964430065.1 uncultured Candidatus Peribacteria bacterium | reverse complement strand
CTTCTGCCATGGCTTCGATATTTCTATATACCGTCGCGCGACCGATATCGGGACTTTTTCGTTTCACTTCCTCATAGATATCGTCAGCGGAGAGATGTCGACATTCACAGGTATTGCAGATGATTTCACGGTACTGGTGCTTGCGCATATTGTGAGATTCATTATCAGGAAAATCAGAAAAAAGCAAGAAAAAAGGGGCCGAAGCCCCATGTGAAGGAAGATGATCAATAGCGGTACATCGCTTGACGTTGTTTCGCGATTTTTTCCCAGATTTCTGGGGATGGGCGTTGTGCCGCTCCAGCCCGATGTGATCTCCGAGATTTCTTACGCTTATGTGATGCACCCTTCTTTTGCAATCCAGCCATTATGGCCTCCATTTGCTCACTGTCTTCCGCCGCACCTAGTGTGCAACAGACAAGATCAGTGGATTTACAGATAGTACTCTCTCTCTTTGATTTGTCAATATGATATTTTGATTTTTTCTATTTTTCTCTATACTCTCACTCTATGTGAACCTGACAAAAGATCCTCGTATGACTCTCATGATGAGTAGACTCAGCCGTGTCAGCCTATCTCCTAAAGGAAGTTGGGCATGAGGTAGCGTGCGGATTCATGATAAACTATCTCGATGAAGAGAATCCTGGAAATTGTCCGACACTCGCAGATCTCGAGGAAGCAAAAAAAGTAGCAGCATATCTCGATCTTCCCCTCTATACATTCGATTACCGAGAAGAGTATGAGAAACGTATCGTCGAATACATATATCGAGAGTACGAAGCAGGCAGGACACCGAATCCTGATGTCTTCTGTAACAATCTGGTAAAATTCGATCTCTTTCTCGAAGAGGCAGTCTCACTCGGACATGATGCTATCGCGACTGGGCATTATGCTCGTATAGATGCCTCCTGAAGACTATTAAAATGAGTCGATCCTACCAAAGACCAATCCTATTTCCTCTCGCGCCTCTCGAGAGAGCAGCTTGCAAAAGCGATATTTCCGATAGGTGGACTACTCAAATCCGAAGTCAGAGAAATCGCGAAAAAAGCCTGACTCCCAAACGCCGAACGCAAAGATAGCCAGTGACTTTGCTTCATCGGAAAAGTCAGTATGAAAGAATTTCTCGAGCGAAGACTCGAGAAAAAGCCTGGTCATATCCTCGATACCGATGGGCAGATCATCGGTGAACATGAGTGAGCCTACTCCTATACGATCGGTCAGAGAAAAGGGATAAAAGTCGGTGGATGACCCGCTCTCTTCGTCGTCGCGAAAGACGTGAAGAATAATACTATCACTGTAGGAAATGAGAGTGGGCTCCAGTTGTACGGAAATGAGTGTACCCTCACCGACTGGATCGGAGCAATACCAGAAGTGTGAAAAAAATACGGGGCAAAGATACGGTACAGGCAGGAAGATCAGGCATGTCAGATAACAATGAGCAATGAACAACGAACAATGAAAGTGCAATTTGATACCCCTCAGCGTGCGATCACTCCAGGACAGATTTGTGTCGTCTACGATGGGGATATCACCCGAGGAAGTGGCGTGATTACCGAAATAAATAATCATGTTTCCGTCATTCCCGCGTAGGCGGGAATCTGGCTCTATAAGAAGAATACAGATATTATTCTATGCTTCTATAAATATTCTCTTGCAAAAAAAGGGGCTTCTCATAGACTCGAAAGTATGCTTTCTCTCGTGCTCGGACTCATTCACACATGGGGTATTATTTCTTCGTTTTCGCACGAGGATTTTTCTCCTATAAAAGAGAGAGATGCTATCAGTATCACTTTCGACGATGGTCCACATCCGACGAGAACAAAAGCAATACTCGATATAC
>CAYSEP010000098.1:0-1956 GCA_964430065.1 uncultured Candidatus Peribacteria bacterium | reverse complement strand
GAAAAATTTACGCCTGGGATGCGACTGGTGCGACATGGTCACCGACCAATATCGCCTCTCCATACCTCTCGATCACAAGTTCGAGTACTTCGACAGGAGTATTCCAGCTCACGGGACTTCCTTTCGGAAAGTATCGTTTCGACTTCTCTATCGCAGATACAATCGGAAATACCGTCACACAGAGTTACACCTACTATATCGACGGACTTATCTGGACGATCAGTGCAGCGAGCTACGATATCGGGCCTGCACAGACGAGCATCCAGACATTTGGTACTGGGGAACTTCTCCTCACAGTACAGACGGTGGGCGCAGGATTTGACCTCTCGATGCTCCGTACTGCCGACATAACTTACCTTTCCGATACGATCACCGTCTACTCAGGCTCAACGGGGTGGTGATACGATAAAAATATCGGAAGTGGGTACTCATCGACCATCACGGCTCACGGTACGACGCAGACGATCGTCACTACAGCGAAAAATATCAATACCAATGGCCAGAGAAATACCTTCACCTACCGCGTGAAGTTCGGTGTCAACGCGAGTGCCAATACTCCAGCAGGGGACTATATGAATGGGCTCGTGAGGTTTGGGATAAATTTGACGTATTAGTTGATACGTATTAATTCATGAGATAATAGTATTTTCCTGATCATCTTACTAATTGATTTGGATTAGTTACCGCATCAATTTTTTCTGCACTATTTCATAAACTTGCATTTTCAAGTTCTACACCAAGAACAAAATAAGGGATTCCATCTGACATTTTTCATGAACGATATGCAAATGTCATATTATCGGTTCCATCACAACCAAGAGTTAATCTTCCATTAATAGGGTCGCTAGGAACGCCCCGTGGCATGTAATTATGCGTAAGTTCTTTTGTATTTATACATCCAGAAGGAATAGCATCGGGGTATTTTTCCCTATCAGAATAGTAAGCTCCCAGGGCAGTAGCAATATCTTTCAAGGAAGATATACGTATTAAATCCCGAAGTCTTTGAGCATCTTGCGAACTTGATGAAATGGTTTTCTTCTCAAATCCTTGCATTTTTTTAATCGCTTTATTAATAGAGGCTAATAATGCAATCTTACGAATTCTTGTTTCTTTTGTTTGAGACTGAGTATTGTACTTGGTAACTTCGATTTTTAGTTTCCTGAGAGCCTGTAGTATCTCTGTATTTGAGTATCAATCTTTCTGTTTTTGATAGACGAGTAGACTTACATATAAATTTGCTTCATCTATGATCTTTTTACTTCCTTCTGTTGTACTATTTCAAGCAAAAGAAACAGAAAAATTCAACAAAGTGGCAATTAATACAAGAACAGCAATGATATATTTTTTCATCGAAAATTAGATAAATAATTAAACAAAAGAATTCTAAGTTTTTAGAATTCTAAGTCAAATAATTTAAAATATATGTATAATTTTTCTACTCCCCCTTCACCGAAAGTCCATATTCCACTCCTACGCTCATGAATGTAGCATCGACTGGAGCGATCGTCGCTTTCGGGTCGAGAATTGCTCTGAGTCCTGTCACCATATCTCCCGCATGAAGCGTCTGTCCACCGATATCTGCTCGGACGACGTACATACCTGGGTCTTTCGCAGTGATAGAGAGAGTCGGATCATCGGTTGCGAGTCCTGTGAAGAGTGTAGGATCCCCGAGGAGAGTCACGGTGAGTGTGTCGACTTTTTCTGCGGTCTTTCCCATACGGATCACGATATCAGATCCATTTCTTTCGATGAGGAGATCGGCGTCGTATTTCTTATCACTCGCTACTCCTGCGACGACACTTGCTGAGAGTGATTTCAGACTTCAGAGATTATCCAAATCACCCTTCATACCCGCCACGACTGTTACAGAAAGAGCGAGTGCGAAGATCGCTGGGACGATATACTGGTGTTTGCGAGATTCGCGGTAGCGGGAGAAAAAATCTTTTTTCATACAGA
>CAYSEP010000097.1:0-1991 GCA_964430065.1 uncultured Candidatus Peribacteria bacterium | reverse complement strand
ACCTCGAGTCCACGCATGACATAGCGATAGTTACCGACTTCGAGCTCGTGAGCATACTCTGGATCGACTGCTTCGAGCATCTTCCAGAGGGCTTCATTTCACTCTTTTTGTCGTATCTCTTCGAGCTCTTCTCGGTATTTCCAGTCGGGAGGATTCTCTGGGTAGTCCATATCGTAGAGGATGGCGTCGATGTAGAGTCACGTTCATCAGCAGAGTATCGGCATGATCTGGTTTCTGTCATGTCGAGTAGAGCGAGACATCTTGCTCTGTCAGGGCAGGATCTCTCCTTTCGTCGAGATGACAGAGAAGAGATCGAGAGTATCCACTCATCTACGAAAATCCACCATCGAGTATTTCTCGCTGGGGTCTATAATATCGATCATATGGTGGGGAATCCCTCTCATTTCTGCCTCAGTGATCTTCCCCGTACCGATATCGAGCCCACGATAAATCTGCCGTGAATCTGCAGAGATGATATGCGGTGCGTACCCGCATTTCTCTACTGCCTGAGCCACTTCGAGCGACAGTCCTGTCTTTCCGCAAGCGGTCGGCCCATAGATGACGACTATCTTCGGAAGAGGTGTTTCGCTACTGAGGTATTGTTCTAGAGATTTTTGCCACATTTACGAAAGGGTAGTAATTTTTTTCTTTATCTCGCTCACATACACATCGAAGTCTTCGATCAGCCCGAGTATCACTGAGAAAAATGGTATCCCGATAAGAAGTCCGATGAGCCCGAAGAGATGCTCAGAAACGAGAAGGATCACGAACGTGATAAAGATAGGGAAGTGCATATAGGACGAGACGATCTTCGGATTCAGGTAGTACGCTTCTACGAAGTGCACGACCGCGATCATAGCCACACACGCCATAACCATAGAAAATCCTCCGTATCCATAGGCAAGTATGAGGATAGGAACTCCTGAGAGAAATGTCCCAAATACGGGGATAAATCCGCAGATAAAGACGATGAGTGAGAGTGTGAAGATAAAGGGGAATGCTCCTTCTCTGTGGAAAAAACTCATAATGAGCAGTCATACGGTCGTGAGTATAGCATTCACGAGCGCGATGATCGACTGAGCCTTCAGGATGATCCCGAATCCTGTACCCACTTTGCGAGCGAGGATTGCCCACTCATCATAGAGAAATCGGAAATTTCCGTTGCGTATTTGCCCGAGGAATTTCTCTATCTTCTTACGATCGATGATGAAGAGATAGGAGAGGATGAGTGCGATGAGAAATTTCGTGAAGATGATCCCAGCGTTTGTGATATAGGAAATCGCATTTTTCCCGATAGACTCGAGGTTATCCGAACTGACAAAATCAGACAGAAGTTCACCGAGACCAAGGTGAAGACTCGTACTCTCTTCGAGTTTCATGATGAAGTCCTGACCCTGACTCGCGATCCTTGGAGACTCTCTCAGGAATTTTTGTACCTCACCACCGATTTGGGGAAGGATATTCACGAATATAAAGACAAGTATAGCGATAAATACGATATAGAGACACGTGATGACGATATTGGCAGTAGCGTATTTTCGTGCGATCTTGTGCGGAGTATCTTGCTTTCCTACTTCGCCCCAGTGGTGGATCTGGTGAGAGAGATAGGTCCCGAGTTCGAGAAATATGTAAGCAAAGAGAAAGGTGACGAAAAATAGTACGAGAAAATCCCTGAGAGCATATCCGATAAGAAAGAGAAGGGTATATGCAACCATCTTTTTCCAGAAGACTTCACCGAAGATGACGGGAAGGAGAGATTTGAATGAGAGCATAGAAGAGAGTATTACGTACGAGAAATCTGAGAATCACGATTGATTGTATAGAAATCGAGAAGAATTGCAAAAAATGCCCCATGGAGTCGAGGCTACTTTCCGAGAAATTCCTAAAACACTCCATCTACTTCTCTTGCGAGATTGTTTCCTCCTCCGCCGAGAACACACTCGATCTGCCAATTTCACGAAAAGAGCTCTGTGAGAGTTTCTACGATCAGA
>CAYSEP010000096.1:0-2183 GCA_964430065.1 uncultured Candidatus Peribacteria bacterium | reverse complement strand
AAATACTCTTTACTCTATACTCTCAAACTTCTATTATGTCCCTCTACTCCAAACAAAAACAATCTTGGCAAAATATCTGGCACCATTTTCTCTCGCATCGGCGGTAATTTTTCTCGCGTATTTTTCGCGATAAACTTCCATCCGCCATATGTGGCGGATTTTTATTTTAACTTTTATACTTATGAAAACATCAATAATAGACTCTATCACATCATGAAATTTCGACCCTAATGTTGACTATAGTGACTTTCCTCTGATCGAAAGGAGTTCCTGAATCCAGGAAATCGGAAATCTCGTACGCTCCTGATCGCTCTCATCTGATATAGCTATGGAGTTCAG
This sequence comes from uncultured Candidatus Peribacteria bacterium, assembly GCA_964430065.1. Taxonomy (GTDB): domain Bacteria; phylum Patescibacteriota; class Gracilibacteria; order BD1-5; family UBA2023; genus JAGOMW01. The sequence continues at coordinate 1,844 of CAYSEP010000096.1, read as the reverse complement.
ATACGCCCTTGAGGAGTATGCATCGGACCTTCTTCCACCAGATATTTCCCCTATCATCAGAGATAAAAAATGAAAAACTCTCACGATACTCGATCTTTGTGCCTGAAGTGGCGATCCGACCCAAGCCCTTCAAAATACTCTTACAGATACATGATATAATTCTCGTATTATCGCAATAGAACGATCACGGACTCTCGTTGAGCAAATGAAGAAAACACTGGGTGCTCTAGAGGTTTTTGATCTGACAGAAACTACCGAACAATATGAAGGGAAACTCGAAGTTATCTGTGCTAACTCACTCGATTTTCTCGTTTCTATGAAAACCAAAGTCGATGTCATCATGATGAACTATGCTCTCGATCGCCTTCCTCAGAGAATACTACTTGAACGTATCAAGTCTCGAAGTGATGCCGCTCTTTTTGTGAACTGCGTACCCCTTCAGTATAGCTCGCCAAATGGTGCTATCACTTATGTCTCTGAGGCTGATCGTCTCATACCTGAGGGGTCAGATGATCTCGATGCCCTCTGATCATATTTTCAGAGATCTGTGCAGTCTACTGGGAAAAATAGTGTCACGACCCTTCAGGATGGTAGAGAGGACTTCACATGGGCAAGTATCGCCTGAGTTTTCTAGAACCATTTTTATATATTTATGCTTTTTTATGATTAATCCCACGTACGCACTCTCTTATTTAGGAGAAAGAAAAACTACATACCTGAAAAATGGTATACTCGTGCTTGAGAATTTCCTCTCACCAGAGGCATTCTCCAGCATATTTACTGAGTCTGTACAACTCGCTCCCCAAAGGTATAGGAGTACCTCACAATACAATGTCTATATCAAGCCAAATGATCCTACTTTTCCTCCTGAGAGCCCAAGAAATAGAGTATTCCGAAGCTCCAAGTGATGTATATGTATGGATCAGCTTTCCGAAAAGAGCGCACTTCTCGAACTCTATAAAAATCAAGAATTTCTCGACATCATCTCATACATAGTCGATGCGCCGAAACTCTATCCATATAGTGATACGCTTTCGGGTATAAATATTAATTATTATGATCCATCTGATAGTCTCGAGTGGCATTTCGATAACGCTGATTTTACCATCACTCTTCTCGTTGCTCGACCAGAATCATGAGGCATATATCAGTATGTGCCAAATATGCGATATCTTGATTCTGGTAATGAGGATTATGACGCTGTTGATATGGTTCTCGACGCTCTCTCTCCTCCTCTAGAGGTAGATCCGAACAGTGGTTCTCTCATGGTATTTCGAGGGAATACTTCGCTCCACAGAGTCACAGAAATACTTGCAGGTCAACGTATACTGATAACACTTAACTATAATCGTGAGCCAAATATTAGTCTCTCTGAAAAGAGTCGTATGACTTTCTTCGGAAGACTTGATTAGCTCCTAATTATGCCCCATTCTATGTCTTTTCTTTTTCTTTTTACATCTTGGTGGAACATTCCTCTTCCTCATTGGCGAGTATTTTAGTGAAACTTATTTTCGCGAAAGTCTGCCAGAGAGGAATCTCTTTGGCAGACTTTTTATTTTTTTACAGATATTATTTATGAAAACATTATCCGCATTTCTCCTTACAGGAGAGGACGATATCAGACCAAATAGAAACCTCAATGAATCATCCGCAACACGACTCGAGAAACTCGCACGATCTCTCGAGAAGTGAGAGTGATCAAGTATCGAATTTACTACAGGTATATGACTCTCTGCGCTCTGATTTCCGGAGAGACTCCCAGCGATAGCAGTGCCGACACTCCGTCTCATGGAACGACTCGATGCCCTCTGAGTCCATGACTATCACTATACGCTCTATCAGGC
>CAYSEP010000095.1:0-2207 GCA_964430065.1 uncultured Candidatus Peribacteria bacterium | reverse complement strand
CTTCTGCCATGGCTTCGATATTTCTATATACCGTCGCGCGACCGATATCGGGACTATTTCGCTTCACTTCCTCATAGATATCGTCAGCGGAAAGATGACGACATTCACAGGTATTGCAGATGATTTCACGGTACTGGTGCTTGCGCATACCGACATTATGAGAAAAATTCTCAGGAAATCAATTTTACTTTCTCTCATTTTTCTCTATACTACGCCTCATGCATATACAAAATCTGGACTGGAATCTCCATGCTCATATCGGTCTCGATCTTGATGAAACCCTCACATCCAGTTTTTCTGGATTTCTCAGCTACGCAAAGACTCAAGGAAAACTCCTCATGTGTAGTAGTATCGAAGATTTTACTTGTCATGATATTTTCAAAGATCCATATTTTCAGATTTCTCAGGAAGAGGTTGTCGAACTCTGGAAAAACTACGGTCTCACAATACAATCACCCCTCGATACATTGCCTATAGATCATGCGAGAGCTGGAGTAGATATGCTCAGGAATAGAAACAAAGAGTATTCTGTCATCACTGCGAGGAATGGACATGATCTGAATAAAAGAAATAGAACTATTAACTGGGTAAAGCACTATTTCTCTGAAATATGAGAGGATAGAGTTCACTTTGTAAACCATTACGTCAAAGAAGCGAAGCCAAAATCTGAAGTCTGTAAAAACATTGGGATCACGCTCATGATAGATGACTATGTAGAAAATGCTCGCGACCTGTGTGATCAAGGAATTTCTATGATCCTTCTCGAGAAACCTTGGAACAGAAATGAAGATTTCGAACATCCACTTCTCTATCGCGCAAAAGACTGGCAAGAAATAATCACAAGCTTAGAAAAATAACTATGAAAATCCTCGTCTGACTCTCATGATGAGTAGACTCAGCCGTGTCAGCCTATCTCCTAAAGGAAGTTGGGCATGAGGTAGCGTGCGGATTCATGATAAACTATCTCGATGAAGAGAATCCTGGAAATTGTCCGACACTCGCAGATCTCGAAGAAGCAAAAAAAGTAGCAGCGTATCTCGATCTTCCCCTTTATACGTTCGACTACCGAGAAGAGTATGAGAAACGTATCGTCGAATATATCTACCGAGAGTATGAAGCAGGCAGGACACCGAATCCTGATGTCTTCTGTAACAATCTCGTGAAGTTCGACCTCTTTCTCGAAGAGGCAGTCTCACTCGGATATGATGCTATCGCGACTGGGCACTATGCTCGTATTTCTCCCCCTCTTAGGGGGAGTCAGAGGGGGTACCCCACCCAACAGGAGGTGAGACTGTTAAAATGAGTCGATCCTACCAAAGACCAATCCTACTTTCTCTCTCGTCTCTCGAAAAAGCAACTTGCGCGATCGCATTTTCCGATAGGACACCTGCTGAAATCCGAAGTCAGAGAAATCGCGAAAAAAGCCTGACTTCCGAATGCAGAACGCAAAGATAGCCAGTGACTTTGCTTCATCGGAAAAGTCAGTATGAAAGAATTTCTCGAGCGAAGACTCGAGAAAAAGCCTGGTCATATCCTCGATACCGATGGGCAGATCATCGGTGAACATGAGTGAGCATACTCCTATACGATCGGTCAGAGAAAAGGGATAAAAGTTGGTGGATGACCTGCGCTCTTCGTGGTCGCGAAAGATGTGAAGAACAATACCATCACCGTAGGAAATGAAAGTGAGCTCCAGCTGTACGGAAGCGAGTGTACTCTCACCGACTGGATCTGAACAACACCAGAAGAAGGAAGAAAATATGGAGCGAAGATACGATACCGGCAGGAAGATCAAGAATGCCTACTTAGTTTCTGTCATTGCGAGGCACGAAGCAATCCAGGTTTCAAAAAACAGAGCATGGATTGCCACGTCGTTCACCACGAAGCAGGTGAACTTCTCGCAATGACGGTACAGGTACAATTTACCATTCCCCAACGTGCGATCACTCCAGGACAGATTTGTGTCGTCTACGATGGGGATATCGTCCTAGGAAGTGGCGTGATTGTTTAATATTCTCTTGCAAAAAAAGGGGCTTCTCATAGACTCGAAAATATGTTTTCTCTCGTTCTCGGGCTCATCCACACGTGGGGTATTATTTCTTCGTTTTCGCACGAGGATTTTTCGCCGAGAAAAGAGAGAGATGCTATCAGCATCACTTTCGACGATGGTCCACATCCGACGAGAACAAAAGCAATACTCGATATAC
>CAYSEP010000094.1:0-2235 GCA_964430065.1 uncultured Candidatus Peribacteria bacterium | reverse complement strand
ACGATCTATGTCCCTCTCGGAAAACGAGAGGGATTTTATTTTCTTATTTTTCTTTTTATGGCATTCAATGCATTTGTAGGAAATTACGCACATCTCAATAGTTTGCCAGATTGAACTTATGGAGCTATTCATGCATGAGAGGGGTTCTTCGTAAAGCTTATGGAGGATTGAAGTGGTGTTCTGGAAAATCCTCCATTTGATCAAGTAAAAAAACTTACCGATGGTAATAGAGAAAGAGTGTTTTTTCGTATAAATAGGGCAGAGCCTTAGTATGTAATTTATTTCTTATGCCTACAATTGTTCAATATTCGCCCGAACCAGAACTTGTGCCCCTTTTTCGTGAGATTCCTTTTGCCTATTCATTGAACTGAAAGAATTGAATCATCCTTACTACACTCAATCGTGTACGAAAGTATATGGCAGAAGTCTTTGGCGTAACCAAAGCAAGTAAAAATCTCATTAAAGCAATCATAGAGGATGTTGGGTGAGCTATAGTGTGACAAGCTATAGATACGAATCATAACTTTGCACAAATATGTGCTTTCCAAGTTCAATTATTTCATGCAAGAGTAGTACAAGCTCTCGAAGAAGGTGAAATCACTAAATCCCCATAAACCACTTAAAGAGTTTCTGATGATTCCCGAGATATTCTGGGTGCCACTAGACGCCATAGTGGGGAAGGGTAGTGTGCTCGATCGCCTCGACCTCATCGTCGTGGAGGCTTCGTGCCGAGATTTTTAGGCTTTCTCCGAGTGAGTCGACGGCTTGGTGGTGGATAGAGTTGATCTCTATTTCCCGAGTTTCGTATACCTCGTGGAGAAATGAATCTTCTCAGGCACATATCCTATCGATCATCTCATACCCACGCTCCGGCTGGAAGTGGTATACCTGCTCTTCGACATCTTGTTTCAGGGTACCGCCGTGTGCGATATTGAGCATTTGCATACCCTTACAGATGCCGAGGATCGGTTTCTTCGTTTCGAATACTTTTCTCATCGAAGAGAGTAGGTAGCGATCGTATTCTGGAATGACACCTCGAGCGCCATTTCTCACGTGACCATAGAGGCTCGGGTCGATGTCGGGTCCTCCAGGGAATATATAGGCGTCGCACATATCGAGGTAGCTCTCGAGATTCACCGTAAATGCGGGGATGACGATCGCGATACCTCATGACTCTTCGATCGCACGGATATAGTCGAAGGCAAGATTATTGAAAAACCTGCCTGCGTATTCCCGCCTTTGTGCGAAGATGCCGATCGTACGAGCCATAAAAAAAGACAGAAGTGAGTGACTCCTATCTTTTTAGGGTTTTTTACGATTTTTGCAACTTTTTGTAAGTTGATAAAAATTAAGATTTCCTTTGTTTTGCTAACCACTTCTCCCAATCACCTATTCCTACCATTCATTCGAGCTTACAAGAGTCCTCATTTCATCAGGTTCTCTGTATACATGCAGCCACCCTGTCTTTAAAGTGCGATGATGCCTCATATTCTGCTGCTCTGTTTCTCGGAGGGTCACCACATCATCAAATGAGGGTTGTGAAGGCGAGTAAGGCGATTCCATTTTTCATAGATCGAGAGTATATCGAACTCACCCTTTTTTGCAAATGTTTATTGACGAAAAGAAAATAGAATTTTTGGTTGACTATTATAGCTGAAAGCATAAACTTTCTTCTATGTGACAATGACTAACTCCATTACAACAAGAAGTGCAAAAAACACTAGTGCGCACTGGAAGAATAGAAAGCCATACATGATCTCAGGAGACTTCTCTGATGCAGAAAACAGGAAAACTTTATAGGAAAGAAGAGCTCACTGATTTTGAAACGAGACTTATTGATTCTATGCAGAGAGATATTGCTATTGTAAAATATATAGCTGATCTTGTCGCCAAAGTGCTAGAAATAGATGCAGAGAAATATACAAAAAAAAGTAAGCCAATTCTTGCACAAAAAGTGCAGAAATATGCTGGAAGAATACATGACATGCTCTTCCAAACCACAGGCGTGTCTATCCTAACTCGAGATGAAGTTAATAAAATACTTGCAGAGACAGATATCGAAAAAATCAGAGAACAACTTTCTCTATTTTTAAGATTTCGGCATCAACTTCATGCTACTATGATGCGACTTTTTTCCCTCATTTCATATACTAAAACGCCCTAAGATCACGCAATAATTGCTTCACTTCTCCCTATTTTTCACTATACTCTGAGGGTATAACCTTTCTCTATGCC
>CAYSEP010000093.1:0-2259 GCA_964430065.1 uncultured Candidatus Peribacteria bacterium | reverse complement strand
TCAGGACTTACGCGCCACAACTCTCCCGGAAAACAAGTCCGAGTAGGAGAAGGGCGAGAAGTGAGAACTGTCTGTACATAGAGAAAATATATTCAGGAGAAAGATTTTGTCAAAAAAATTACTTTTTTCAGGAAAACTTCATCATCTGCTGCATGATAGTATTATAAGTGTCTTCTAGTACTGAGGGATGTAATGCAAGAGTGATAGCCAATGTTCAGGCAGCAAGAATTGCTGGAATCTTAGATGGGGAATAATTTTTCTTATGAAACGCTTGGATTTTTTGCTCGAGAAGCATTTCATTTTTTCTGAGGATAGAAAGATCAACATATGCATTGTAGTAAGCATGGAATGATCCATCTTCAGATATCTTAGGATATCTCCTTATAAGCTCTTCTTTAGGAAGTGTTTGGTGAAATACATCAGATTGATCATATAAAAAAAAGGGGGTATCTGGATACTCTCTACTAAAAGTTCTTTCAAAATCCTGGAGTAATCAGGGTAATATGGGGGTTCCATCCATTTCAAATCATTCTTTTATAGTTATCGTTGTATTCAATTTTGATATACGATCTTCAAGAGCTCTCCACTCTGCCATCAGAGTTTCTATTTCTGAAGGATTTTCTCTAGTTGAGTTAATTTTTGCTTTCATAAAAAATATTATTTTAATAAATTAAAATTAGTCAAATAAATTTACAAAAAACTTGTTTTTTTCTTGCAAAAGGAAATTTTTCTGCTAAGGTGATTTCATGAAGCAAACGCTGAAATACCTCCTCAAATGACTCGCGAAAGGACTCGCGATTTTTTTCACGGTTCTTACCCTCGCTATCGTCGTCATATCATTCGTACGTCCTGAGTGGATCAAGATCGCGATCACATGGATCGGAGATCTCGTGAAAGTACTCGGAAACTGGAACTATCTTGTCGCATTTCTCTCGGCATGTATCGAGTCACTTCCTCTTATCGGTACAGCCGTCCCCGGGATGAATATAATGATCCTCGTATGAGGATTCTGGTGAGGAGAGCACCTCGCACTGACCGTCACTTCTGCAGTACTCTGAGCGATGCTCGGGAACTATATCGGCTACTGGATCGGAAAATGGTTCGGGAAAGAGCTTATCGCGAAATATGGGGATTGGTTCTGAGTCGGCAAGACGGAGGCGCGCATCCTCGAAGGGCAGATCGAGAAAAATGGATTTTGGTATATCGTCCTCGGGAAGTTCCATAATCTGACTCGTTCAGTCGTCCCCTTTATCGCAGGAAGCTCAGGGATGGCAGAGAAAAATTTTTGGCTTTATAACATGATCGGTTCTATCATCTGGGCAATATCTATTATCTTATTGGGTATATTTTTCATCGACCGATATGAGACTATCCTCGATAATCTCGGTAAGATCACTCTCGGCATCATCATCGTAGTATTTGGGTATATGTACTTCTTCCAGCGTGGGAAACTGACAAGCTATATGAACGAGAAACAGAAAGAAGTGGAAGAAAAAATAGCAGAAAAAGAAAGGCGGAAATCATCAAAAAAAATATAATAAAAAGATGCTCTCATGTCCTTCACCCTCGAACTCCTCATCCTTATAGTTACCTCATCCCTCGTCTGATACGCGGTGCTTTTTCTCATACAGAGATTCTGGAAAGAGCGATGAATCCTCGACCGTCCGCACCTCTATAAGACAGAATCGGGCAGGAGTCCTGTCCCCTATGGGATAGGTATAGCGATCGTGGCTACACTTCTGCTTATCTCACCTCTGATCCCGTATTTTTTCGATATCAGTCAGTCACTCGAGCATAAGCTCCATATAGTCCTCACACTGGCTGCCATCATCGCAGTCGTGAGCTTCGTCGACGACCTCGATACTATCGGGAAGAGCAGGTGGAGTGTCCCACCGATAGTCAGACTCCTCATGCAGATAGGAGTCGGTCTCATCATAGGAGTCACGAGTATCAAGATCAGCTATATATCCAACATCTTTGGTGGCGTGACACCGCTCAATGACTACTTCTTTCAGTTTTCTCTCGCAGGAAGCCTCTACACCGTCTATTATATTCCTCTTTTTCTGACAGTTTTTTGGTATGTTTTAGTCTTCAATAGTGTGAATTTTTCCGATGGTATCCCAGGGCTCACAGGAGGATTTTCCCTTATCAGCTTCATCATACTCGGGTGTCTCGCTCTGAAGCTCTATCTCACAGATACGACTGAAGCGAGTCAGGAGAATAGCCAATTCATCCTCATCCTTCTCGCGATCCTCATAC
>CAYSEP010000092.1:0-2368 GCA_964430065.1 uncultured Candidatus Peribacteria bacterium | reverse complement strand
AGCGGAGATCTGGTTCACAGCAGCTTCTATCTTAGCAAGGTCGAAGAACATAGGATATATATTTAGAAAATAAGGGTAAAAAAAAGACTCGCCGTGGGGCAGGTCTTATTACTTAAGAGTAGTATAGAGAAATGATGGAGAAATGCAAATTTTTCTTGATAACATACTGAGAACCAGTGTTAGAAGAAATAAATGTAGGATACCATTTGTATTCAAAAATAATTTATACTCCAGTACTGGTGCTAAGACATGTCTTTTTGTAAAGCCAATAATGAATTATTTATTTGATTTGTGCTACAGATTATATACAATGCATTCACGTACTGGTCCCAGTATAACATTCAAAAGTATGATAAAACCTACTAAAAAAACATCAGTAAAAACACCTTCTCGAGTTATTTACAGTACCGAACAATTTAAAAAAGATCAAGCAGCATCTCGTAAGGCACAACCAATTTTTGAAGCATGGGGATTGTAAAAAGATTTGCATTCATCAGGGAAGAGAACTTAAGAAAAGAGATAGACATGAACTATCTCTTTATTGCTTTTATAAAGAAAACATATGATGAACTTATGCCAGGGACTGATAGAGAGTTAGATGAGGCGAAAGAATTCGGATACAAGAAAACAATACTTATTCTAGTTTCCTCAATCATAGAAGCTCTATTATTGTATACTATTAAAGCACTTGAGGTAAAGCATAAAAAATGTTTTGGAATAAATAAGGTTCCACACTGAAAGCCCTTAGGAATTCTTGAAACTTGAGAAAAACTTGTTCTTTATAAAGAAACAGAAGTTGAATTTAGATCTGATACAAAATTTGCAGACTTGATTAGCATTTTATGTGATAAATTTAGTACAGAATTTAGTCCACTTATTCATGAAAAACTTACACGAATGAAGGTTCTGAGAAACGGCGTTCATATACATAGTAAAATCTCTAATAATAAAGACTATATTAGCACCAGCATAGAATCTTTACTTAAGGATGCCACAGAGGTTACTGACTTATGTAAACAGATATTGGAGCATTAACTATTTTCTATACTTCCTCCCCCGTAGCTCTTCAGGAAAATGTTCCTGGGAGCTTTTTTTCTCCTCGAGATCGTGAGCGTATTCATATCATTTTCCATATCCTGCTTCTTTCATGAGAGCCGTCGGAGCATTTCTGAGGTGGATGGGAACGCTCAGGTTTCAGAAATTTTTCACATCGTCATGCATGGCTTGCATCGCTCGATAGACACGATTGTTCCTCGGGAGACTGGCGAGGTAGTAAGCAGTATTGAGCATCGGGAGTTCGCACTCGGGCATCCCCATCTTCTCGCAGATATCGTAGGTCGCATTCGCGAGGATCATCGCCTCTGCGTCGTAGACATCTTCAGAAGCGAAATTGATCATCCTCCTCGCGATATAGCGGGGATCTTCACCTCCTGCGAGCATACGACCTATCCAGTAGATCGCGGCATCTCCATCAGAGTCACGGAGGGACTTATGCATCGCGGATATGAGATTGTAGTGCTCTTCTCCATCTTGGTCGTAGTTGAGCGACTTACTTCCTGCGGCGAGGATATTTTCTCGTGTGAGTTTACCAGATCACTGGAGGATACAGGCAGTCTCGAGGAGGTTCATGGTATTTCTGAGGTCGCCGTTTCCGAGTTTGGCGATGAGTTTGAGTGGGTTTTCTTGTGTCCGTCATTTTGGTTCCTGTCATCGCGAGGAACGAAGCGATCCAGCCGTTTCTGTTTCAGAAAACTGGATTGCCACGTTGTTCGTCACTGGAACAGACTCACTCCTCGCAATGACGATACCGGGATACCGTTCTGCTATTTTCCCTATATTCTTCTCGAGAAACTCTATGATTTCCCCTTCAGTTACCGACTCGAGGATATAGGTCCGACAGCGCGAAAGGAGGGCATTGATGACAGTGAAACTCGGATTCTCCGTCGTCGCACCGATAAGGGTGATTATCCCTTTCTCGACCCAGGGCAGGAGGACATCTTGTTGAGATTTCGACCAGCGGTGGATCTCATCGAGGAAGAGGATGGTCTGTCGACCAGACTTGAAGTTCGCCTGCGCCTTCGCGATGATCTTCACGACATCTTCTTTCTTCGAGAGGACGCCCGAGAGATGGAAAAACTCGGCATCGAGTGAGTTCGCTATGACGCGTGCGAGCGAGGTCTTCCCACATCCTGGGGGTCACCAGAGGAGGATCGAGGGAAGTCGACCTGCTTCTATGAACTTGCGTATCGGTTTCCCTTCACCGATAAGGTGTGATTGTCCGACCAGGTCATCGAGTGACTCAGGTCTGAGAAGCGAAGCGAGAGGAGTGATGTCTTTTTCGAAGAGGGATTGCATGGAGGGATTATAG
>CAYSEP010000091.1:768-2424 GCA_964430065.1 uncultured Candidatus Peribacteria bacterium | reverse complement strand
CTCATATCAGAGTTCGCGACAGCTTCTTTCGCATTTTCTACCGCTTCCATCATACCCGTTTTTCCGTCACCATCACCGATTTTTCCATCGTTATTGACATCCTTTCCTGTGAGTTCTTCTATCGCCTCCATTGCATTTTTGAAGTCGATATTCGGAAGTGTCGACGCATCGATCCCGAGTTTCGTCGCTGCGACCTTGAGTCCGTTGGTCATGATTTCTGATTCGAATTTGTCTCCGAGTCCAGATTTCAGCTTGTCGATCATATCAGATGATACGCCACTCGCCATGAGTTTCTTGATGATTTCGTCCATAAGTGAGAGTAAGGGATAAAGTAAACGAGAGTATAATAAAAAATCCACTATATAAAACAGAGAATTTTTGTTTTCATTGACAACTCTATATAAAAATGGCCTGAAACCATGCCATCAATCTACTGTAGCTTGGTATATTTTTTTCTGTGATCTTCGTACTCGAACTGATATCTTTCTGGAGTTGCACCCCGAGATCTTTCACTACTCCGTCTCTTCCCCGGAATATAGCGTTGGTCTCGTGAAGGAAATCAAAACTCGCATACGTGAGATTCGCGGATCCGATAATAGCTACAGACTCATCGATCAAGATGACTTTCGCATGGATCATACCAGGATAGAGGAAGATTTCGATCGTGTTCTTGTGCCTGTGGGGGATGATAGAAGGTCTGAGAAGTTTATGGATACTATGCATATTGGCGTGATACACTCCATCAGAGCAGTCTGGGAGTATGACACTGACTTGCACACCCTTGCGATTTATAGCGCGCAGCCTGCGGATGATCGTAGCATCAGTGAGATATCCGTGTTCTATCGTGATCGATGTATGAGCACGCGAAAGCTCAGAAAGGATCTTCCTCCTCATAGAAAATCTATTTTTGATCGTCATAAAAATCTCTAAGCCAGAATGTGCTTGTTTTGTGATCAGTTTTTTCAGTTTTTTTCCCTTTCCGACGAGGATGCTATCGGCGAACTCCCCCGTGAGCTTTACCATATAGTCATGCCAGCCTCCCTGGTAAAACGAAGTGGGCTTTTGGTCATTGAGATATTCATCTGCGATATTCATGCCGCCGATGAGTGCTCGACTTTTTGGAGTGAACACATCGAAAAGAAATATCTTCGAATGGTCATTTTCTCGAAGGTATTTCACTCGGAGTGGCCACCAGGAACCGATAAGAGAAAAGGAGATATTATTTTTCTGGAGAAAATCTTTCCCTGCATGAGTCGAAAAAATATCTCCTCAGCGTTTTCAGAAGGTGAGAAAATTCTGAAAATTATATACCCGTGAGCCAAATGCATCTTTCTCGATATAAATCTGGATATTTGGATGCGTGAGAAGCTTCTTCTCGAGTGCACGAAGGATCATATTTCAGGCAGTATCATCTCTCCACATGTACATCCGTATTCCTATGTTGGTAGTGGCTTCATGGATACACATGAGGATTTCTTTCCTCGCATTTTCTCCGTCGATGATCAGTTCTGACTGGTGGTCACTTTGGTATTCTGTTCTGATTTTCATGAGTCTATTATAAAATAATTAGAAAGAATACAATTCTCACTTTTCACCAACTAAAAAAACTTACACACTTTCGTTGTAAGTTTTTTATAAATGAATGTTATTATGGTA
>CAYSEP010000091.1:0-758 GCA_964430065.1 uncultured Candidatus Peribacteria bacterium | reverse complement strand
TACTCTTCCGAGTAAGAATTTTTAATTTTTTATGGTAACGCCACGGAGAATTGAACTCCGGTCTACGGGATGAAAACCCGTTGTCTTAACCACTGGACGATGGCGTCAAATAGTAAGTTAGTAGATAGATTATTGGTGATTATCGGCCAATTTCGATCCTACTAACTTACGAGAAATTATTTTCTGAGATCTGAAGTGATACCCATAGAACGAGCGGAACCAGCTACGATAGACATAGCCATATCCACATCATTTGCATTGAGATCTGGCATTTTGCCTTCAGCAATAGTCTTGAGCTGAGCCATCGTGAGATGTCCGACTTTTGTCTTATGAGCTTCTTTTGATCCAGATGCGAGTTTAAGTGCATCTTTGATCCACCAAGTCATAGGAGGTTGCTTGGTATAGAAGTCGAAGCTTCGATCTTCGTAGATATTGATCACTGTAGGAAGTACCTTCCCCATCTGATCTTTTGTTTTGTCGTTGAATTGTTTACAGAACTCCGCAATCTGGATACCGGTGGGCCCGAGAGCCGTACCGACTGGAGGTGCTGGATTCGCCTGTCCTGCCTTGAGCTGGAGTTTGACGACTTTAGTAGGTTTTTTAGCCATAAAAATAATGATTACATAACTCACACTGTCACGAGAGGTATGTTTCGAGAGTAGATCCTGTTCGGGAAAAGCGAAGAATCGTACCTCGGAAGATAAACGTTGAAGCTCGCGTATTATAAAGAAAGTATGGAAAATGCAAGAGAAAATTAT
>CAYSEP010000090.1:0-2462 GCA_964430065.1 uncultured Candidatus Peribacteria bacterium | reverse complement strand
ACTCTCTATACCAAAGACTACTGTCCCTACTGCATAAAAGCGAAAAATCTCCTCGACTCACTCGGTGCAACCTATGAAGAGATCGATATATCGTCGACTCCTGAGGTCATCATGGAGCTCGCGAAAAAATCGGGAATGCGCACCGTGCCTCAGATATTTCTCGGTGACGAGTGTCTCGGTGGGTATGACCAAATAAATATATTGAACAACGAAGGAAAACTCAGAGAAAAACTCGGGCTCTAGAAATCTTACATCTTCCTTACCTAGAGTGTTTATCCTTATCTTATATATTACATTTTTATAATATATTTTCATCCTTAACCCTATATATCTATGAATCCCCTACTCCTCTTGCCACTCTCCCTCTGCATACTGTCCTCGTGTACTCTCCCCATCGGAAATAGCTCATCTGTCGCTCAAATGCCACAGTCTCAGAGCATAGCAGAAAATACTAGTACAGCCACCTGAGTACTCGCAGATACGAGTCAGACAGCTCGCATCCTCCGGAATGCGTACTCTGAGGAAGCCCTCGCAGAGACGATATATACAGAGATCGTAGCAAAATACCCCACCTTATCCGAAATCAATAATATCATAGACTCTGAAGAAAAGCACTCTGTCCAAGTCGGGAAACTCCTCGATGCTCGTGGCATAGTTCGTCCGACAGATTTCGGTATCTATACTGATACTTATGCCACTCTCTCAGCAATGGTAGAGTCGAGCCTCACGGGTGCTATCGAAGCGGGTGTCATGATCGAGGTTGGCGATATCGATCATCTCCTTACAGAGTACCAGACACTCTCAGATACCGATATACGGCAAGTATTCGAAAATATCGGAGGTGGAAGTTTCAATCACCTTCGTGCATTTCTCAGATTCGCAAAACAATACAACTATACTCCAACAACTGAATATAGTAGATATATGTCTCCCGCGGACCTCTCGAGCAAAGGATCCTTGAAATACAAAATGACCGAACTCCTCGAAGCAAATAATCTCCCTACATCAGGAGTGAGTGGAGGAGGGCAAGGTCAGGGATCGGGTCGAGGTCGCATGAATCAGTAGCCTCCTGATACGGACTGAGTTCTCTCTATGCAACTAAGTCATGCAATATTTTTTATCCCATCATCTCTTCTCTCATATGAACCATATCATCTTTCGCCAGCTTTTCGACGAAAAAACCTGGACCTATACATACATCCTCGGCGACGTGCAGACAAGGCAAGCAGCCATCATCGATCCTGTACGAGATCAGGTCGAGAGGGATTTGAGATTGCTCTCGGAGCTCGGGCTCACCCTCACACACATCCTCGATACGCATATCCACGCCGATCACATCACAGGTTCATGAATCCTCCGGGAAAAAACAGGAGCCAAGATTGCTCTCGGAGAATGAGCCAAGATTGCCAACCCTGATATTCTGCTTGCTGATAATGAAATCCTAAAAATCGGAAATCTGGAAATCCAAGCTCTCTCAACTCCTGGTCATACCGATGGTTGTACGTCATTTCTCGTCGGAGATATACTCTTCTCGGGAGATGTGCTCTTCATCCGAAAAACCTGAAGAACCGACTTTCAGCAAGGATCACCAGAAAAAATGTATCACTCTATCATGAATAAAATGTACACTCTTCCTGATGCCACGAAAATCTATCCATGACATGACTATGCAGGACACATGATGTCGACGATATGAGAAGAGAAAAAGTATAATACTCGCATCCAATCTGATACATCACTTGAGGAGTTCACTGAAACCATGAATGCGCTTCATCTCGCGCCACCGAAATACCTGGATATCGCCCTCCCAGCAAACCTAAGGCTTGGACTTGAGTAGAAAAAGGGAGGCAAATTTGATTTTTTCAGATTTTTCCTATACTTCCTAAAGTTTACTCCTTACTTCATACCCATGTACTGAACTCGTGTGCCACACCTCTCTGGAAAAAATGATAAATACGGCTTCGTCGATGAGCGCGAAATCCGCATCGGGACAGGCATCACTCTCGTACTCGGACTCGTATCCCTCTCTCTCGTGCTTCTGAGAGCAAACTATAGCATCCCTCTCGTTCTCGTCGGACTTATGGTGGCAGATTTTGTATTGAAGGTTTTTCTCTCTCCACGACTGAGTATATTTGGATCATTTGTGCGATTATTCTTAAAAAAATGAGAAGAAATCTGGGTCGGTGCTGTACAAAAACGATTTGCCTGGAGCATAGGTATCTTCCTCTCTGGATTCGCACTCTACTGTACGCTCCTTCTCGGGCAATACATCGCTCCGATGGAGTGAGCACAGGCGAAAGCTGTCTGAGACATACTCGCAGCTACTCAGGCAAACATAGCAAGTGGAGCCGTGATAGTCGCCGCGATGAATCCGACGATCCTCGCCTGCTTCATCTGTATCGTATTCATGTGGTTCGAGTCTGTCGTAGGTTACTGTGTCGGATGTCATATCTATGCTTGGC
>CAYSEP010000089.1:0-2465 GCA_964430065.1 uncultured Candidatus Peribacteria bacterium | reverse complement strand
CAAGTAGGAAGAGTGATAGATGGTGTATACGTCAGGCGGTATTTTCGACCTGCAACACTCATAGTGCAGAAATCAGAGTAAACAAACCCTCCCTCGGGTGGATTTTTCTTTTCTTGCTTTTTTCGTGTGATGGATATAATAATCTCATGCAAGAAGAAAATCTCACATTCGAAGAAATCCAAGAACTCCGTGCTCGTGAAGCAGATGGGGTTTTTGTGCCGCATGATGTCATGAAGGCATATTTTACTATGAGGCATTTCTTAGAAACAAAAGATGTCGCCAAAATATAGTATCTCATATGCTCGGTCAGTAGCAAAAGATATCGATAGGATACCTTATCAGGAAATGATAAAGATTTTCGATAAGATAGAATCTCTCGCGAGCGAGGAACCATGACTCGACATTAAAAAAATGAAGTGATACAAAGAAGATACTTATAGACTCAGAGTCGGCGACTATCGTGTGATATACAGAAAAAATGGAAATATCCTCACCATACTAGTACTAGAGATCTGACATAGAAAAGACATCTACGAATAAATCCACCACTTCGGGTGGATTTTTCTTTTCTTTTTTTTATGATTTCTCTCAGTCACTTTTTGTGAGTTATTTTTTCCTTTTTTTAGAGTTTTTCATATACTAGGATTCATAGATATTTCTCTCATTATGCTCCACATCCACCATAAGAAGCTCATCATCATCGGTATCATATTTCTCGTGAGTTGGCTCATCGGAACATTTCTCATACATCGATTCGAAGCGGGACATCCGATCGGCGAGAGCTACTTCAATGCCTTTTATTTTACTGTCATCACAACGGCAACGATCGGATTCGGAGATCTTGTTCCGTTCACAGTGGCAGGAAAATGGCTCACTATGTGATACGCTATTTTCTATGTACCACTCTTTCTCTATGTCATGACTGTCCTCTTCCAGTCATCGCTTCAACGAGTGCGCGAGATCGACGAACGTATAGAAAAATGAGTGAAACATGTCGAAAAAGATGTGGAAAGTCTCCTTGAGGAAACACCAGCAAAAAATACGCCACAAAAGAAGAGAGTTATTGCGAAAAAGTAGAAAATTCTCTTGCATTTTCTGGAAAAAAGATACTATATCTTGTATCCTCAATACTAATCTAACCACTATATGTCGACACAAGATGCGAAAATTATCGATAAAAACCCGATTTTTAATCCTCTCGGAAAGGACAACCTCGAAGATCGTACGATCATAAAGGGGAATACGACAGGACTATTCAATCTCAATGCCGTAAAATACCAGTGGGCAAAATCGCTCTACCAGGTGATGATCGGGAATTTTTGGGTGCCAGAGAAAGTCAGCGGGCTCAAGGATGATGCTCGAGATTTCTCGACGACACTCACTCCAGAAGAGCAGACGGCGTATAAGGGAATCCTCTCATTTCTCATATTTCTCGATTCGATCCAGACGGTAAATCTGCCGAATTTCTCGAACTATATCACGAGCCCCGAGGTCAATCTGATCCTCGCGATCCAGGCATTCCAGGAAGGGATACACTCGCAGTCCTATGCAACGATCCTCGAGAGCGTAGTATCGAGCGAAGAGCGCGATGAGATCTACTATTTCTGGCGGACTAATAATGTCCTCCTCGAGCGGAATAAGTATATCGGATCGATCTATCAGGACTTCGTGGATGCGCCGACAGATAAGACATTTTTCCGTGGACTCGTCGCGAATTTCCTCCTCGAAGGACTCTACTTCTACAATGGCTTTGCCTTCTTCGATACGCTCGTCGACCGCATGAAGATGCCAGCGACCGGTCGTATGATCGCCTATATCCGCCGAGATGAGCTCACACATGTGACGATATTCGCCAATATCATCAAAGAAATAAAAAGAGAATTCCCTGAAGTGTATGACGAAGAGATCGTACGCGAGATGACGAAAGTAGCGGTCGACCAGGAGATCACCTGGAGCAAGGCAATCCTCGGGAACAAAATCTCTGGAATGAACGGAGAGACCACAGAAGAGTATACGAAATGGCTAGCCAATCAGCGTCTCTCGATGATCGGTATCGAGCCACTCTTCGCTGACGCGATCAAAAATCCGTACAAGCACCTCGATCGTCTCCAGGACCCCAATGCGGATAAAGGAAACTTCTTCGAAACGACGGTGATCAACTATACACAGTCGAGTAATATGGCGGGAAGTTGGGATTTCTAGATTCTTCGCATACACGGTCTTTTAGCTCAAATATAGAATCTATATTCTTCTCGAAGAGAAAAAATATCAAGCTCCCAAATTACTGGTTTCCCTATATTTTTTGAAAGATGTATTACTTTATTATCTCCGAGGTATAATCCCAAATGAGCGCCATAAGAAAGATTTGTCTTATTCCAAAATAATATATCAAACTCTTGAAGATCAGTAACGGCAGTAGAAAAACTAATATCTTCCCAAAGCTCACTTGATCTCAAGTCTGGAAC
>CAYSEP010000088.1:0-2534 GCA_964430065.1 uncultured Candidatus Peribacteria bacterium | reverse complement strand
TCTGGAGTTTTTTCGAGAAGGGAAGTGAGTTCTTTTGGTGTGAGAGTGAGCATAGAGGGTAAGTTTAGTCTTTACAAAATATTTTTTCTAGAGCTCGTACGAGCTCGAGTACGCGAAGATCACGTATGGAATAGGAGACGAATTGTCCACTTTTTTCTGAGTCGAGGATGCCCTCGTCTTTCATCTTTCCGAGAAACTGAGAAAGCTGAGACTGTCCGATTGTACAGTATTTTTCGAGGTCTCACACCGTCTTCGGTCCATCGCGGAGCTTGCAGAGGATGAGAAATCGTTTCGGATGAGCAAGGAGCTTCAAGATGTGTGCGACTTCAGTCGCCTTTTTCTCGAGGTCGTTCATATATTATAAAAAAGTAATATATAAGAAGATATTATAGAAATGTAATATAAAGTCAAAAGATTTACACAAAATCTTCTAGTATAAGTTTTACTCACCAGAGGAGTGCGAGCGCCATGAGTCCCATACCACCGTAGTGGACGATGAGAGCGAGAGCATTATCGTACTCTAGCATATCCATCATGGTGAGGAGATTGCCCCAGTCGTGAGCCTCTTCGCTCATACCACCGATGAGAGGAAGAGACCGAGCGCTCGCATCTGATATATAGAGTGCGACGTCAGTCATATTTTGCCCTGTCCACCAGAGGGCAAATATCGCGCCATAGATACTCGGATTTTCCTGGCGGAGAAATACGATAGTGAGTATCGCAGGAAGCAAGCACTGGAAGAGGCTTCCCCCGAGTATCGTCATGAACTCTCAGAACGGCATGAATATGACATGACCCGCTTCATGGAAGATGAGGTTCGGCCAGTGGATGAAGTTATTCATGACCTCTTCATTTATCCCGAGCGTGAAGAACCGGAGCGAGTAGAGAAAAAGAGGAACGAGAAAAAAGATCATACCCCAAGAGAGGGATCGTGGATCTTGTTTTCATGACAGTACTTCTGTAGGCATGACCCGATTATATATTTTTCTTCTCTATTTCAAGGGAAAATTAGTCTTTCTCACCTCGCATGAAGATGATATTCTCGAGAGAGAATTTCTTGTCCCCGATCCAGATACTCGGAGATGGGATATCCTCCTCTCCTTCGAAGAATCCTGTTTTTCCCTCTGCCATCTCACTCGTTACCATCGCCTTCACTTTTCGTATCACGTTCAGTTTTTCCATCACATCGTAGATACGATTGATCCCGTCTGCATAGCGCATATCCGTCATACGAGCGATTTCTTCTATACGCTGACCAGTTACGGTATAGTCACCATCTTCACGTTTTGTGATGGTGCATTTTTTCGGATCGCGTTGCCTTTTCTTCAGGTCATATATCTTCACATGATCTTCTTGCTCATCACTTTCCATAAGTATACCATCAGCATCTTCCTGTACTTCAGTAATGATAGTCTTATCTTCTGGGATTATACTGACAAGGAGATCCTTCAGCTCGTCAGTGCGGATATAGGCTCAGGCTGATATCGTGAGGGCGACTTTTTTTCCTGTTTCTTTTTCGAAATACTTTTGCATTTCTTCGAGCATCTCGGCATCGATGATATCTGCCTTCGAGAAGATGATGAGCTCTTCTTTTTCTGCCATTTTATCACTCCAGTTCTCGAGCTCTTTGCGGATCGTACGATAGCTTGCGACCATCTCTTCTTCTCCGACACTCGCATCGATGAGGTGGATGATGATACGACATCGGTCGATATGTTTCAGGAATTGGAACCCGAGACCCTTACCCTCGCTCGCACCTTCGATCAGTCCTGGGACGTCTTCTATGACCAGTGATCGACCCTTCCACTCCATGACTCCGAGATTCGGGATGAGTGTCGTGAAGGCATAGGCAGCGATCTTTGGTTTTACATTGGTGATCGATTGTATGACAGTCGATTTTCCTGCATTTGGAAGTCCGACGAGACCGACATCAGCGACGAGTTTCAGCTCTAGTTTCACATCTACAGCATCTCCGATATCGCCGAGTTCTGCGAAGTTCGGAGCCTGACGAGTACTAGAAGGGAAGTGAGCATTTCCGTATCCGCCACGGCCTCATTCACAGAGAATATGCTCGTCTCCTGCTTTCGTGAGATCACAGATCACACTGCCATCTTCCGCATCGGTTACGAGTGTTCCGACTGGTACTTCGAGAATTGTATTTTCTGCATTGGCTCCGTGCATTTCTTGGTTTCCTCATTTTTCTCCGTCGTCGGCTTTCACGAGTTTCACATGGCGAAATTTCACGAGTGTCGTCTCGTGTGTCGTCGCGCGGAGGATCACATTTCCTCACATTCACCCGTCACCACCGAATGGTCCTCATTTTGGGATATATTTTTCCTTTCTCCATGAGACGATACCGTCCCCTCATTTTCCTGCCTTACAGGTAAGTTGTACTTCGTCGATGAACATTCTTGTCTAGATTAGATTATACTATTTTTAGGAAACACGGAGAATATATGGAAATTGACGAAAAAAGCAAAACAAGAGCAAAAAAACTTGCAAAATACAAAAATTTCATATTATGCAGTCATTCA
>CAYSEP010000087.1:0-2540 GCA_964430065.1 uncultured Candidatus Peribacteria bacterium | reverse complement strand
TCCCTCCGTCTCCGCCACGAGACCTCATCAGGATGAGCAGACGAAGTTAAGTCTAACCAAATGTGAAAAAAATGCAAAGATTTTTCGAAAAAAAGTGAGCGAAAATTTGCAATGGAAGAAAAATTGGGATATAGTGATTTGGTAATTTCGAGAAAACGCCTTTCTCACCCTTTCTATCTTCTCACTTTTTATCATATGGGAGTCGAACATTCACCATCCAGTATTGCAATCAACCATGGAAGTTATATACCAGGAAATCCAAAAGTTACTAATCGAATAAATGAAATCCTTTCTCCTCGTGTATATGAAGTAAGAGAAAATGATGATTGGAATAAAGTTTCTCGTGGGCTTTCACTTTCAGAAAGCGCCACTAATTTTCTCAATATAAATTTTGGTGCTAATAAAGTCACACAAATGAAGTGAGAAAAGATAGCATATGATCCAACAACTCAGACTATTATTCTCATACATGAGTGAACCAGTTCGAGTATGATACCACTACCTCAGAGTGCTTATCCGCAAAATACCATATAAAACATAACTTAACTTAATATGGCACTTAATCTAGAAAAACCTACAGAAACACAAAAATCAAAAAAGATTCCAGGCACTATACCAAATATAGAAGTTGTAAATCCTGGTGACATTCCACCATGACAAAATCTTCGTGACGTTGATATGAGAATGAAGATTTGGAAGGTGCTCGAAGCAAGTGGAAAAAGTAATGGACCTATGGATATCTCATGGTCGAAAGGTGTTATTTATGTCACATTTCGCGATATAAACAAAACAATACTCTTGAGATGAGAGAATGAAGTAAATATTCCTCCAGATTATATATGAACTGGGAAAGACCTTCAATTTACCCCTTCCGCTATAACAAGAATAACTAAATTTTTACAACAAAACAAGATACATAGTGCTATCGCAAGTCTATGAGAAGATCTTTCTTACCAAACCGCCTAACTCCAGGCGGTTTTTTTGACTTTCAGCGTTTTTCTATATACTGGGAGAAACCTTACCAACCACTTCTATGGTCACACGACTTGGAACGAGCACATCTTCTCACTTCCCGACGCTTTCGTAAGGATTTTTTGTATAGCTCTACTTCCTCGCGAGATGCGGGGATTTTTTATATCTTTTTACCCTTTTTCCTATGCGCAAATATCTCATCATCCTCATCCTCGCACTCATCGGTGTCGGAAACGCAGCCTACCTCTCGTATCATGCCTACGAGTACTGGAATGGTGCGAACAAGGAAGCCCTCCAGTCACTTCCCTGCGACATAAACTCGACCCTCTCCTGTAGTGGTATCCTCGAGAATCCTCGTGCGATCATATTCTCGATCGGAGATTTCCACGTCGCATTCCCGATGATCGCCCTCATCGTCTATCCCCTCCTCACGCTTCTCGCACTTTCTGGCTATATACGAAAATCCGCAACAGAAGCGAAAATCCTCACCGGACTCGCCTTCGGCGGTATGTGTTTCAACGGATATGTCATCTCACAGGAGATCATCGTCTGAGTATTTTGCCCGCTCTGCGCGATCTGTACCGCGATCATCATAACGATATTTTTTCTTTCTATCTCTATCTGGAAATCTCCTGACGCGAAGTAATTACCTGTTTCCGTCATTCCCGCGCAGGCGGGAATCTCGCCCCACTCTATAATCCCTAAATCTCCTATGAAGTCTGACCACTTCTCATCGTCATCGCAGCTGCACTCTGGGCAGTCGATGGACTCCTGCGTCGCTCACTCTATGGACTGCCTCCCTCGACGCTTATATTTTTCGAGCATCTCATAGGATTCCTCCTCATCGCCGTATTCGCTGTACGAGCGTATAAGTGAGCGTATTTCTCCCGCCGAGAAGTCACAGCACTCTTCACGGTCTCACTCCTCTCGGGCGTCATCGGAACACTTCTCTTCACGACAGCACTCGGAGCGGTAGGATTCATCCCATTCTCCGTCGCGATCCTGATACAAAAGTTCCAGCCGATATTCGCGATCGGAGTCGCCATGATCATCGGACATGAGAAGATCCCACGTCTGTCGTATCTCTTCATCGCACTCGCCCTCATCGCAGGCTACTTCGTGACGTTCCCACAGGGAGTCTCGACGACTCCCGACGGACAGAAAGAGATATTCGCCGCACTCTGCGCGCTCGGTGCGGCTGCGGCGTGGGGAAGCTCGACCAATTTCTCGAAATACCTCCTGAAAAATCACCACCCAGAAGTCATCACGATGCTCCGATTTGGTATCACGATGCTTATCATCGGACTCGGGCTGCTCGTCATCCCTGAGTGGAGAAATGGATTTCGCATACCGACCTCTACCGAGTGGCTCTATCTCCTCGCGATCGCGTGCTCGACTGGACTCGTCGCTATGTATATCTACTACCGCGGACTCAAGTCGACTCCCGTGCACGTCTCGGCGATACTCGAGCTCACGTGGCCGATCATCGCTGTCATCGTCGACTACTTCGTATATGATACGGTATTTAGCATCTCACAGTATGTTGCTATGGCAGTCCTCATAGGATC
>CAYSEP010000086.1:1590-2689 GCA_964430065.1 uncultured Candidatus Peribacteria bacterium | reverse complement strand
TCCCTTTTCTCTATACTTCGAAATATGTCACGCGTAAGCACCATCATCACGAAGAAGATCTCCTCTCCACTCGGATAGGTTCTTTGATGTGAATAGTCGCACTTCAAACCTCTCCGAAAAACGGGGAGGTTTTATTTTTCTCGAGTCTCGTTCCTATTTTTCCAAAAAACTATGTTCTCTCTTACTATCATCACCAAGAAGATACTCCTCTATGAGCGAGAATTTTCATGATGACACAGAAATCACCAACAGAAAATCCGCTCACACTCGAGCGGATTTTTTATGAGAAAGATTTTTGGTACGGCATTTCGGATGATTGTTTTCGAGAAGTATATGTTTCGATAATTTCTCCTTTTATTCTTTATTTTTATACCTACAATGATGATAACAACTACACCCTGACTTAGGGGTGCTATACAAGCAACGGAAAATAAAGTACCGATACCTCCTATCGCTCGAATGTACGGTGTTTTGCACTGAGAACAAATGAGTCCAACTCGTGCTCTTCAATCACTAGGAAATTCGCAAGCAGGATTTATCTGAAGAGAGGTTGCAGTAATCGTGGCAAAAACTTTATAACTTTTTCTATGCTTCCTACCACTCAGTCCTCATATCTCCAAAGCCTCTCTCCGATAGACCAAATCCTCTGGAAAGATAAACTCTGCGGACTCGCCTGTCTCGCAAGTCTTACCTGAGAAAATTCGAATTACATCCTCGATTCTATACTCGAAGATGATGGATGGGACGAAGAGAAATGATGGAGACACGATGCACTCATTCGCTTTCTCGAAGCACATGGTCATGGCGCAAGAACTCTCTCGTATCGCATATTCCCATTACGACTTCGATCCGATCTGATATGACATATCTTTCTAGCATCTCTAGATATACCCTCAGGATCTCATCTCGTGATGGTGAGTGGATATGATCCCGTGAAAGATACCCTCACCTACCTCGATCCTGGATAGATATGATATCATCAGGAGAAAAAAATATTTCCTGGAAGTGATTTCTCAAAATATGGAGGAGATATGGTATCCTGATAGAAAAGAAGTCATAATTCCCTTTGCCTTTTCCCCTGCTTTTTATATACTGGAAG
>CAYSEP010000086.1:0-1490 GCA_964430065.1 uncultured Candidatus Peribacteria bacterium | reverse complement strand
GACTACTCTACCGAAACCCTCGACCGTATCCGAAAGCTCGAACGCATCCGCGCGCTCGGAGTGAACCCTTTCGCGACCAAGTTCGATATCACGAGCTCTCTCGGAAATATCCTCGCGAAATACCCTTCCAGTATCGATATCGCAAGTGGTGCGAAGAGCGAGTTTCGAACAGTCGAAGAGATCATCAGTGCACCGAAGAGTGAAGTCGCACTCGCAGGACGAGTCATGCTTCACCGATCATTCGGAAAGATCTGTTTTGCTACTATTTCTGACGGAACTGGGAAGATCCAGATACTTTTCTCACGAGAAAACTGCTCGATACGTGTTGACTGAAAAAGTGTATCTGAACTTTCTCCCCTTGTAGGGGAGATAAAAGAGGGGTACCCCTCCCAGCCTCCCCTACAAGGGGAGGAGTGATTATCCGCGTACAAATTTGCAGAGAAGCTTATCGATCTCGGAGACTTCATATGAGTGAAGTGAGAGCTCTTCTACACGCATAAGGGAGAACTCACGCTCTTCGTGAAAGAGTTCACCTTCCTCACGAAGGCAATACGCCCCCTTCCTGAGAAGTGGCATGGGATCGAGGACGATGACGAGCGTTACCGCAAAAGATACCTCGATATGACGATGAACGATGAGCTCCGTGCGATGTTCTACCGCAAGGCTAAATTCTGGGAAGTGACGAGAGATTTTATGAAATCGAAAGGATTTCTCGAAGTCGAGACTCCGACGATCGAGCATACGACGGGCGGCGCTGAGGCTCGACCATTCGCGACGCATCACAACGACTACGATGTCGATGTCTTCATGCGCATCTGTGTCGGTGAGCTCTGGCAGAAACGTCTCATGGCAGGAGGATTTCCGAAGACATTCGAGATCGGCCGCGCCTATAGAAATGAAGGATCGAGTCCTGAACACCTTCAGGAATTTACCAATATGGAGTTCTACTGGGCGTATGCTGACTATGAGGATGGTATGAAGCTGGTGCAAGAACTCTACCAGGCGATCGCACAGGACGTCTACGGAAAGACCGTATTTACCGCGAAGGGTCACACCTTCGATCTTGCAGGAGAGTGGCCGAAGGTAGACTACCTCGAGGCAGTGCTTGAAAAAACAGGGATCCACCTCCTCACTGCGACCGATGATGAGATGCGGGCAAAACTGAAAGAACTCGGAGTGAAATACGAATGAGACAATCGTGAACGCCTCACCGATACGCTCTGGAAATATGTCCGTAAGCAGATCACGGGACCCGCATTTCTCGTGAATCACCCGGAGATCATCTCCCCTCTCGCGAAGCGATCAGCGAAAAATCCTGGTCGAGTCGAGCGCTTCCAACCGATCATCGCAGGAAGTGAGGTCGGAAATGGATTCTCCGAGCTCAATGATCCTCTCGATCAGCGAGCCCGTTTCGAAGCACAGCAAGCGCTCCTCGCCAGTGGTGACGATGAAGCGATGATGCCTGAGTGGGACTTCGTCGAGATGCTCGA
>CAYSEP010000085.1:0-2745 GCA_964430065.1 uncultured Candidatus Peribacteria bacterium | reverse complement strand
ATCACTTTCGACGATGGTCCACATCCGACGAGAACAAAAGCAATACTCGATATACTCAAAGAGAGAAATATTCCTGCGACATTTTTCGTCCTCGGTGGGCGCATAGGAAAGAACGAATCCATACTCAGACGTATGATCGAGGAGTGACATACGATCGCCAATCACAGTTTCTCTCATCCTGACTTTCGAAAAATCGAAACCGCTCGGGTCATCACGGAGATTCTTTTCACGAATGTGAAAATATTTTCTACAGTTGGGATGTGGCCGCAATATTTCCGATTTCCGTATGGGAATGTCGATCCGCGTATACGCTATGTTTACCACGGAAGTGCTGTCGCATGGAATGTCGACGCCTATGACTGGAAGGCGAAAAATCCTCATGCCCTCGCCCTCAAAATAATAGCACAGGTACATACTGGAAGTATCATCCTTCTTCATGATATAAAGGATGATACTGTGAAGGCGCTTCCAGAAATCCTCGATACGCTCAGGGTGAAGTGATACCATTTTGTCTCACTCGATACGCTTCTCGAGGGAGAGAAGAAAAAGAGTGATATGATGTTTTATAACCAGGAAAAATCTCGACCACTTCCCGAGATCGTCCATGCATCTCGAACTCGTACAGAGGTATACCATCCACGTGGGACGGAAGCAAGTGAAGAGACGCTCAGGTGGTAATTAAAACAGTCTCATGACGGTGGATTGCTCTGCTACTATCACTCACTTTTTCATGAGATCGATGAGACAACGAGTCGTCGCCTCTACGTCAACCAGGGCATCATGAGCTCATTCGAAGAATTCTCAGAAGAGGTGACGGTGAAGCTCAGAAAGTTTCGGTGGTTTATAGGAAAATCCTCTTCCCTGAAGTTTACAGTAGTCTGTAGAACTCCGCATCGTGCAGAGAGTTTTTTGTGGAGAATAGTCACCCCTTCGACCGAGTCGCTCGAGTTCGTAGGAGAGGATTTCTTCATCGTATTCGATATTATGACCCGCGACGAAGTCTGCACGATTGAGGACTTGGAGGATTTCTTCGATATGAGACGACATAGGGAGCTTATCTGCGACATCTTTATCGTAGATACCGTTGACCTGAGAAGCTCCGAATGGGATAGAAATCGGTGGTTTGATCAGGATATCGTGTCGGGCAATCTCTCGATATTCACCATTTTCATATTCTCACTCGATCGCGGCAAATTGGATGATGTATGGCTGCTGTGCGAGATCTCCTCATTTCGTAGAGAATCCTGTCGTTTCTGTATCCCAGACGGTTATACGCATAATATATTAAGATAAACTTCTAAAAATGTCATTCCTGCGTAGGCAGGAATCCAGGGTTTCTGGATTCCGTGACAAGCACGGAATGACAAACAAGAGATCATGAGCGAGATTCTAATAAAATTTCTTGTAATCAAAACTCTTCATATCCGTATCTATTCGGCGGATAATATCGAGAATCACACCAACCACGATGATAAGACCAGAACCAGAAATCAGGAAGTCGATATTACTGGTACCAATAGACGTAAATCCGAGAAGTGGAACAACCTTGGTTGCTATGTACGGAAATACTGCGATGAGCGCGAGGAATCCACCACCAAAGAGATTGAGCCTATCAGAAACTTTCTGGAGAAATGTCGCTGTCTCCTTTCCTGGACGAACACCAGGGATATATCCACCGCGTTTCTGGATACTTTCTGCGACTTCCGTCGTGTTGAACGTGATAGAAACATAGAAAAATGCGAATCCAAGAACGAGGAGAGCGTAGACGATGATATAGATCCAGCTTGGATTCTGCATAGAGAGGTTAGTCACAAGCCAGTCACCGATTTCTGCACTCTTGCCAGTTCCACGACGCTGGAGGATCTGTCCGATAAGCGCTGGGAAAGTGATAAGAGATACCGCGAAGATGATAGGTACCATACCTGCTTGATTCACACGGATCGGGAAGTAGGAACGCTCATCTCGACCAGTACGAGTATAGATAAGGGGAACCTTTCGGTATCCTTCTGTGAATTTCACGATCACATAGATCACACCTACTGTGAGAAGAGCGAGGACGAAGAGAAGTCCGAAATTTCCGACATTTACATAGTTCATGATATGCTGTGGCACACCAGCGAGTACACCTGCGAAGATGATGATCGATGTACCGTTACCGATACCAGACTCTGTGATAAGATCACCAAGCCAAAGAAGGATCATCGTACCAGCGGTGATAGAGAGCATAGCAGGAAGGATGACGCCCATGAAGTTCGTCGTGTCGATGATACTCGCTCCGCCACCACCTGATTGAGTTCCGATGATGTTATTGAGGAGGTAGATCATACCGTAGCTCTGCGCGAGAGCGAGAGGAACCGTGAGGTATCGTGTATAGTTGTTGAGTTTTTTCTGTCCTTGTTCACCTTCTTTTTTCAGTGCTTCCATCGACGGGATGATTACCGTAAGAAGCTGGATGATGATCGTCGCATTGATATATGGTGCAAGTCCCATCAGGATGATCGAGAACTGCTCGAGTCCACCTCCCATGATAGATCCGAAAAACGCAAGTTGCGTATTGGCACGAAGCTGTGTCGTGAAGGCATCCAGAAGCGTCACATTCACCCCAGGAACTGGAAGTGTAGAAAGAAGCTTATATACTGCTACCATACCAAGAGTGAAGAGGATCTTCTTACGGATATGTTCGGTTGCCCAGACTTTTTTGAGATTCGTGATCATAGAGAGAATAATAAAATACAAATTCTCGCG
>CAYSEP010000084.1:0-2974 GCA_964430065.1 uncultured Candidatus Peribacteria bacterium | reverse complement strand
GTATATCCGAGCTCCCGAGGATTGAAACTCCCCTCACTGAAAAATCCTGAGACGAGATCCGCACCGAGTGACTTCGCCATGAGCGTGACGAGCCGCTCCCCTCCTCCGCGGTAGAGGAATGCATCATGGAGAATAGCGATTTTCTGATTCATGAGAAAAGAATATTGAATAATGGTGAGAAAACAATAGAATTTGGAAGTTATTTCTAATAAAGATCTCATGAAAAAATTAATTATTTTTATATTGGTACTTTTTATATCCGTACATCAAAATATTTTTGCATCACTATATTCATCATCCCATAATGGAAAAGAACCAGAAACAACTTGCATAACGCGACAGGATTTTTCATGAGTCACTACTATCACTGTGATAACAATAATTCTAATATCAATATTGATTTTACTTTTAGTATTAAAATATAAAGTATATTCTCATAATCAATTTTTGAAGATATGTATATACTTCTTGAGTATTAGTTCTATTATCGCTATTTGAATTATAATATACTGATTCTTATGAGAAACTCAGGCAGATTGAATGACAAATGAGAGTACTATAAGTAAAATATTAGATTACATAGTCGTTCTTCATACCTACTGTGATAATCCACTATGGTAAAATCAAATCACATAGCCATCGTCACTGACTGGCTCATCGACTTCGGATGAGCAGAACTTGTCATATCTCACCTTCTGGAAATGTTTCCCGAGGCCGATATCTATACAAGTGTGTGCTATATGAAACATCCGATGTTGGAGTGACGACAAGTCTACACGAGCTGGATACAGCGGATACCATTTCTGAATCGTCGACATAAGCTCGCGGGACTCCTGCGTCCATGGGCATTTCGCTCGTTCGACCTCTCTGGGTATGACGTCGTGATCTGTTCATCAAGTGCTGAGTCGAAGCAAGTCGCGATGGGAAAGTGGAGAAAAAACCACCATTTGTCATTCTCCGAAGGAGAATCTCTTTCTGAGGATACCGAAAGGATCCTCGCTACGCAAGGATGACAAAAAAAAGGTGATGCAACAAAAGTTATTGTCTACTGCCACACCCCGACTCGCTACTATTGGAGCCATGCGAAAGAGTACGAGGATATGATGGAGTTCGGGATTTTGAATCCACTAGTAAAATCCATATTCCGACTCGTGAAGAGCTGGATGCAGAGAGTGGACTATGCGGCAGCTCAGAAAGTGGACTACTTCATCGCGAATTCTGAGAATACGAAAGAGCGCATCATGAAGTACTATGATAGAAAAAGTGAGGTGATATATCCGGGGGTAGCATTTCCACTTTTGTCATTCTCCGAAGGAGAATCTCTTTCTGAGAATACCGAAAAGATCCTCGCTACGCAAGGATGACAAAAAAGAGAGGACTATTACCTCGGCCTTGGTCGCTGTATCCCTTATAAGCGATTCGATCTCCTCGTCGATGCGTTCAATGCAAATGGCAAGAAGCTCATCCTCGCGACAGCGACAGACACTCCCCTTTTCCGAGAACTGAAAGCAAGATCAAAGCCCAATATCGAGTGGAAATATCGCGTATCGAACGAGGAAAAAGATGCTCTTATGGCTGGTGCGAAAGCATTTCTCTTCCCTCCTGAAGAGGACTTCGGGCTGGTACCGATCGAGGCAATGGCTATGGGAACTCCTGTAATCGCCTATGGAAAGTGAGGAGCGCTTGAGACGGTAGTGGATGGTGTGACGGGAGTATTCTTCTCTCCACAGACACCTAAGGCACTGAACGAAGCAATCGAGAAATTCGAGAAGATGAATTTCGACCCTGAAAAAATACAGGAATATGCAGGAAAATTCTCGAAGGAGAGGTTTCAGGAAAATATAAAAAAACTGCTCGAGCAAATATAGTGAAACCATAAGTCTTTGTTTTCGCGAGCAGATAAGCTCTTGCCGATTTGCTTTTCCATGAGTATCTATATACTATACGAGTAATTTTTCATCCATGCAGTTTATCCAAAATCTCCTCAAAAAATATCAATTTCTTCGGTTTCTTATTATTGGGGGGATTGCAGCTTTTGCAGATATACTCCTGCTTTATATATTTACGGAGTTTTTTGGTATATATTATATCATTTCGGGAATATGTAGTTTTATCATCGTGACAACCCTTGCATTTTTTAGTCACAAAAAGATCACCTTCGCTTGTGAAAGAAGAGATATCTTACGACAAATAGTAGTATTTTTCTCTGTGAACATCGCAGGGCTCGGACTCTATCTCGGTATACTCTACTTCGGAACAGATATACTCGGATTTTACTATATACTCGTTGCTATAGTAGATAAGTTTATCGTTCTCGGATGGAATTATACTCTCAATAAATTTATAACATTTCGGCATGCTAGTAATTAAAAAGCTCTCGATCATCATACCTGTCTATAATGAAGCAAATAATATCGAAAATGCGATCAAAAGTGTCGTCGATGTTTCACTTCCGAACGGTATAGAAAGAGAAATCATCGTAGTAGACGATGCCTCGAAAGACGGGACGCGTAGTGTGCTGGAGCGGATAGAAAAACAATACCAAGAGAAACATGTAAGCATATACTATCATCCACAGAATAGGGGAAAATGAGGAGCTATCAGGACCGCTCTCGAGCATGTCACCGGTGACTATACGATCATACAAGATGCAGACAGTGAATATGATGTTCAGGACTATATACCCATGATTCATGAAGTTCGTGAATGAGGAAAGCGAGTTGTATTCGGGTCTCGAAGGCTCTGAGCCAATAAACAGTATTCTCATTTTTCCTTTCTTCTCGGAGGGATATTCCTATCTTGGATGACGAATATCCTCTACGGACAGCATATCACAGATGAGCCGACGTGCTACAAGCTCATACCCACAAAAATGCTCAAAGATATGCGACTTCAGTGTGAACGATTCGAATTTTGCCCAGAAGTGAC
The DNA here is from genome assembly GCA_964430065.1 of uncultured Candidatus Peribacteria bacterium. Taxonomy (GTDB): domain Bacteria; phylum Patescibacteriota; class Gracilibacteria; order BD1-5; family UBA2023; genus JAGOMW01. Next base: position 46 of record CAYSEP010000084.1, on the reverse strand, counting down.
AGCGAAACTTTCTCGCATGGGAGAAAAAATCCATGAAGTGCCGATC
>CAYSEP010000083.1:0-3011 GCA_964430065.1 uncultured Candidatus Peribacteria bacterium | reverse complement strand
GTCTCCGCATTTTCTCCTGATGAATTAGTTTTTTCTTTCCATGCGTCGTACTGAGGATTGGTAGATACACCATTGGCATCTTTGACGAATGGATAGATACCATAGAGGCCTGCTGGGTCGGTATACGATGTACGATTGTGAATAGAATATGTATATCCTGACTCTGGCGTATTGCTCAGAGATGGGGAAGGTCCTACATTTACGTAGTATGTCCCTCCGAGTTTCAGTGTACAGCTTCCTGTATTTTTCGGATCATCGACACCATCGATCTTATAGGTGACATCTAGATTGGAGTGTCCACAGGCACCGAAGGTCCCGCGAAATCAGTATCACTGTGCTTTTGCAGCATCGAGCTCAGACTGGCTGACGAAGTCACAAGGATAGGGAGATATTTTTATATGAGTATAGTTTGTTCCTCATACGACACCGTTAGTCTCAGCGCTGTCGAAGACAACTCTTGGGCTTGGTTCCAGCTTCAGCATTTCTTTATAGGTAGTAGCTGACTCTTTTAAAGTGAGTTTATAGACGTGATACGTACCGAGAGAAGGATTTTTATTGTTCCAGGTTTTATGGAGCCACATACCAGCACCTGGTTTTCCGAGATCTTCTTTCATCACGATCGTGTTAGCTGGACATGGTGCTGGGATCGGAGTATTCGCGAATATACCGAGGACTTGCGCTGCTGACTGTCCTGGGTTTGCAGGATTGCTCGCATTTCCACTATTTCCGTTTCCACTCACTCCACTCATCACTCATCAGAGGATACTCCCTACGATATCATCTGCTGTATATGCTGGAGAGAGTCCCATGAGAGATCGGATATTGTTCCTGACGACTGCAAGCATCTCTACAGCATCTCAGAGACCAGCATCGACTTTTTCAAAGTACTGTGTTCTTTCAGATTTAGTCTGACCAGAGACAGGGATATCTGAGAACTTTGCTCATCCATCAGTGATCATCTTCATGATAGAGTCTACTTTCGCTTGATTCACTGCTCCATACGAAAATGATGCAGAGAAGATGAGGGCAGAAGTGAGGAGAGTGAGGAGGAGTTTCTCACGGCGAGAGAGAGAGGAGGTTTTCATAGGGAGAAAATAATGAATTCTTTTCTAGAATACTCTTCTTGGTGGAAAAAAGCAAATTTTGGGGGGATTTTAGGAAAAATATCAAGAAAAAAATATTTTCCCTCGAAAATGTTAGAAATTTGTTAGAATTGGTTTATATAATGCAATCACTTTCGAAAGTATTTCTTCGAAATTTTATGGAATCTTTTTTGGATTCTCGTAAAACTTGCGAAGAAATTTTAAACCAACCTTTTTTAGGAATTCCTATGAAAACAAATACTCTCGGCACCACACTTCTCGTCATCGGGGTCATACTCGGTATGAGTGCGTGGATGCTTCATGACCGGGGGGAGACTACTCCTCCTGAGTCATCGCCCAAAAACCAAAACACAATCACCCAGACAGGAATAAGCTCTGGAACTATCCAGGTCATACACTCTGGTGTTGCTGACTTTCATATGCCAAATCTCGAGTGGAAATCTCGAGATGTCACGCTCGCCGACGGACGCACTCTTCACTATGTATTTGGTGAGGGGAATCCGAAGGGAGTAGCGCTTGACCAAGAAGGACTCGAGAAACTTGCAGTACAGTGTGATAATGATCACTCTGGTACACTCGCGATCGCTGGAATATGCGATGCCGAAAGTGGGAGGCCTCTGTATGTTTCTGCGGAAGTAGAGTATCTACTTGCATCCTCCCTTGCCTCAGAAGACTGGAAAAATCTCTTCAAGTTCTGTAAAGACGCTATCCGGTTTGGTGATGGACTCTTTCCCCTTGAAAGCACGGAACGACTTCGATTCGACGAAGTTTTTAGTACAAACTTTCTAGATATCGATAACTTTCTTTTAGTCGATAAGGACACTGGATTTAAAAAAATCGATCGACAAAAACTCTGGCAAATTACAAGCTTTCTAGAGTGGTCGCGCGGTGAAAACGGTCGTGGTGAACCAATCATTAATCCTTACGGAAACTGTGTAGATCAATACGGACAAGGAATTATCGATAATCTATATAAGACTTTCGATAGGTACATGCTTCCTTCCTGATTCCTGAGAACTGACTTTCAACATTCCTTAGAATAGGAGACATCCGATGTAAAAATACGAAGATACCTCAACCCAACTTTTCTTTTTTTGTTTTGGAGTTAAATTTTGAAGAAATTACTAAAAACCTCAGTTGCTATCGCAATGGGGCTTTCTGCCTCACTATCGATAGCTACTACTTATGTGGCACCGGACTACCGCGTGCGTATCTGGCAAGGATCATCTGTTTCTTTTCCTGACAGCCAATACACACTTGGGACTACGACGGCCATGGGGACGATACGGACATTGAAATCAAATGGGACGGTCACCAACCTTCTCACCAACCTCAATGCTGTGGCAAATGCTGGAAAGCTTGACATGACCAGCAAGTACTTAACTGCAGAGACGTTCAATGGTGGTTCACATCAACGACTCACCGAAAATGGTGGCAGTCAAGGACAATGTGTTGCCTTCGCCAAGGCAATGACTGGGGCTCCGAGCACTCCGCAATGGTATCGTGGAAAGGCTCTTAGCGACTACGTCATCTGGAACGGCGCTGGTTACACACTTACGAACTATTTCTGGAATCCTCCAATACTTCCAGGAACAATGTTGGCACATTTCCAAGGGCAAACCAAGTACCCACAAGGAACACCCTATGGACATGTGACCATCTTTCTCTCTTGGTCGTATAACTCACAAGGTTATATCGACGGGATCAACGTCGTCGACCAAAACTTGGTCTCATCGATTGGGGGGAATAGTGGCAACTCCGCTGGACTTATCCAGAAGCATAAGCTTCCATGGGTATGTACGGCAGGGTCAAGTTGTGGTAATAATACTTATCACACGACGTTCTTTTCCTCGAATTACCACGTCGTCGACGTGCGCTGAGGGACACAAAAACCCAAACACATAATAG
>CAYSEP010000082.1:0-3066 GCA_964430065.1 uncultured Candidatus Peribacteria bacterium | reverse complement strand
CTAATCCTTCACCACGATAGAGAGCATTTTATTCGGGATGAATATTTCTTTCACGAGTGTCTTTCCGTCGATCCATTTCGCGATATCAGGATTCTCGTGAGCGAGAGTCGAGACTTCTTCTTGCATGACACCATTCATACACGTGAGAGTGCCGCGGAGTTTGCCATTCACCTGTACAGCGATCGTGACCTCATCATCGACGAGCATCCACTCATCGTAGCTCGGCCAAGGGGCCTCGTAAATTGATAATTGTGAGTTGTTGATTATTCATTGGTAGAGTTCCTCTGCCATATGCGGAGCAAATGGGTGGAGCATGATAGAGAATTTCTCTTTCCATTCGAGGACGAACTCAGGATCTGTCGGAAGTCACTCGTTCAGGAGGATCATGAGCGATGAGATCGCAGTGTTAAATTTATATTCGACGATATCTTCTCCGACTTTTTTCACCGTCTTATGGAGGAGTTTCATCGCTTTCATCTCATCTTTAGCGATATTGCGCCCTTCGGTGAAGGTCGCGTGAGCACGGTCGAGAAAGCGCCTGACTCCGATGATGGCATCTGGATTCCATGGAGCAGTATCGGTAAATCCTGACATACTCATCTCATAGAGCCTGAGAGTATCAGCACCATACTCTCGCACGATATCATTCGGGTTGACGACATTTTTGAGAGATTTCGACATCTTCGCGACGACTTGCTTCACCTCTTTTCCTGTTTCTTTTTCGAAGTACTTCCCTTCACGCTCTTCGACGAGATCGACCGCCACGAGTCCACCGTCGGCGCGCTCATAGGCATAGGCGAGGATCATACCGACATTCGTGAGTTTCTGGAACGGCTCTTTCGTCGGGACGACTCCTGCATCGTAGAGCACCTTGTGCCAAAATCGCGCATAGAGAAGATGAAGCACTGCATGCTCTGCACCACCGACATACTCATCGACGATTCCCCAGTAGTCGAGCGCTTCTTTCGAAGCGAGGGCATCCTGGTTTTTCGAGTCCATATACCGGAGGTAGTACCAGCACGATCCTCACCACTGAGGCATAGTGTTGGTCTCTCGTTTTCATGACAGATTATCTGCCAGTCTGACGTTCACGAATGAGGGTACAGTCGCAAGTGGCGATTGCCCATCCCCTGCTGGCTCGTATTTCTCGACTTCTGGAAGCGTGAGAGGAAGATTGGATTCGATGATGATTTTTCCATTGATCCCGTCGTAGATATCAGAAAAAATCTTACCATCAATGACGAGGGATTCCCTAGGTCCGTCATCGCGAGTGGAATGCAATGAAGCGTGGCGATCCAGAGTTTCAGGTACCTGGATTGCTTCGTTCCTCGCAATGACAGAGGCAACTCCAGTTTCAGCATCCTCGATCTTCTCGATCCTCGGTAAACGCGCATAGTCCTCATGAGAAATATGGATGAGTGGAATCGGTTCTCCCCAGTATCGCTGACGAGAGAAGAGCCAATCACGGAGTTTATAGTTCACTTTTTTCTGTCCAAAACCTTCTCTTTCTGCTTTTTCTGTGAGCACACGGCGAGCTTCGAGAGAAGACAGATTGTCATGTTCTCAAGATTGAACCAGATAACCATCATCGCACGTAGGTTTGATGCCAGAGACGAATACATCCCACGCATCGGCATGTACTTTCCATGTGATACTTTTTTTGATATCATCTCTCACATACCATTTCATACTATGTCTTCCCTCTTCTACTTCTGAGTGCACTCTTTTTTCTGAAAGGAGTCGTACATGGAAAAATCTTCCATAACTTTCCTGATTTTTTCATTTTGGTACACGATAGCCAAATGATCCAGAATAAGAACCTGCTATAGGACCTACGATTTCTATATCAGTATAGCCAGTTTCTTCGAGAATTTCTTTTTTGATAGTAGCATATTCATCATCTCCTGGTTCAATACCTCATCCGATAAAGTGCACAGAAAGTCCATTGTTCTCATCGAGAAGAAGAAACTCTCACTGTGAATTTTCGAGTATGACATCTATCACTGGTCTTACTACTGTATCCACCCCTGCACGTGGTTTATGTTCATCGGTATATGTATACTTAGATCGTATACTCTGCTTGATAGGGAGATCGTACTTCTTCGCAAACTCAAAATCTCGCTCATCATGTGCTGGCACCGCCATAACTGCACCAGTTCCATAACTTCCGAGGACATAGTCAGCGATCCAGAGTGGCACAGACTCACCGTTGTATGGATTAATCACAAAGCTTCCCGTGAATACTCCTGTTTTTTCCTTGTTATCTACTGTTCGGTCTTGGTCGGATTTATTTTTCGCGGTTTCTATATATTGCTCACAAACTCCTCTCTGTGCAGGCGTGATAAAGTCATCTACTTTCGGATGGTCTGGCGCAAGCACAGCATAGGTCATACCATAGACTGTATCGACACGAGTAGTATAGACGCGGATAGATTTCGATAGGTCATCGGACTTTTTCATCTCGAATTCACATCCTTCACTTCGTCCGATCCAATTACGCTGCATTTCTTTGATCCCATCTGGCCAGTCGAGATCGTCGATATCTGAGAGAAGCCTGTCTGCGTACTCTGTGATTTTCAGCACCCACTGGCGGATCGGTCGGCGTTCCACCTTGGTTCCACAGCGGTCACAGGTGTTATCAGAGAGGACTTCTTCATTGGCGAGGCCTGTCTTACACGATGGACAGTAGTTGATCGGGAGATCTTGCTCATAGGCGAGTCCGCGCCGAAAGAGCTCGAGAAATATCCACTGAGTCCATTTGTAGTACTCTGGATCAGTCGTATCGACCGTGCGATCCCAGTCATAGGAAAATCCGAGATTTTTCATCTGAGAAGTGAATGTCGCGATATTCTCCGCGGTCGTGATCGCAGGATGAGTCCCTGTCTTTATCGCATAGTTCTCAGCGGGAAGTCCGAATGCATCCCATCCCATGGGATGAAGCACATTGTACCCCTTCGCATGATAGTAACGAGAGACGATGTCAGTCGCTGTGTATCCCTTCGGGTGACCGACATGGAGTCCTGCCCCAGATGGATATGGGAACATGTCGAGGATATATTTTTTTGG
>CAYSEP010000081.1:0-3080 GCA_964430065.1 uncultured Candidatus Peribacteria bacterium | reverse complement strand
GTGATTCACTTCTCTCTCATACGAACTTCTGTGAGTTGGCGAAGGTTCGCGAGCTTGGATCCTGCGAGGATCTGATCTGCTGGTATATCTCGATACATGCGATTCAGCCGGAGATACTCAGGCAACATCCCCTGGAGATCTGCCATAAGGTCGATAAGAGTCTCATCATCGTAGGGGATGAATCCTCATTCTCTCCATATGTGCTCAAGCTCGGAATGTGGTGTGACAACCATAGGATAGATCTTCATCTCATCCGGTCGAAAGTCTGCATCTTCGAATACACGGCTCATAGAGTCACGATCACCTGCTCCATCCGCACCGAGAAGTCATGGCATCATGTGGGCAACGACTTTGAATCCTGCATCTTTGAGAAGTTTGGTCGCTTCGATAGATTCTTTATTCCCATGACCACGCTTATTAAGTTCATTTATACTATCGATAGTCGTCTGATATCCGATCTCGACGCGAGTCACACCATATTTTCTCAAAAGAATAATTTCTTCGACTGTAATCCAGTCGGGACGAGTTTCAATAGCGATACCGATAACTCGTGAAAGAGCAGTCTCATTTCGAGTTTTAGCTTCCTCAAGTGAACTCGAAGCCTTCATAGTGAATCATTTCTCTATCTTAAATCGTGCAAAGACATCGTCTCCTGTCTCGACGGAAGCAAGAAATGGACGAAGGTCAGTATAGGTGGTATGAGCATCGTAAATGCCTCGGATAAACTCTTCTTGATATTCTCTCGGATACACGCTCCAAGTCCCACCAATCACACGGATATCGCATTTGGATATCGCATTTCCAGTGATTTCGAGAGATCGCAAGCGGTTTTGGACCTGACGTACAGGATCGAAAGCATTCATCTCTGCGCGCTGGACAGCAGGCTCTCCCGTGATATAGCTTTTCGGAAGTCACTCATATGTAGGACAGAAGACACACTTGCCTGGGCATCCCCAGAATTTCGTGAGAAGAGAAATGACTGAAACTCCCGAAAGAGAACGAACTCATCTCTTTCGAAGCATCTTCCAGACACGAGAATCATAAGCCAAAGTTTTTTCGGTAATACCATTTCTATACTCTTCGAGTACTTCGATCGCACTCACATCTTCGACAGTATTCCCATATTTCGACAGGAGAAGATTTTTTGCTTTCTGGTAGTCACGCTTCGTGGAAAGAGTCGTGTCAGAGAGAAGAGCAGAGATGAGTTCACGGATAAAGAGAGATTGCATGATTATTTCTGATCTCGAAGAGAAAGTGATGAGAAGAATGTATGGATTTTCTCGATCTCGGCATCATCAAGCCATGGATCATATTCGGACCAAGAGAACCTCATATAGCCGTATTTCTGATCGGAAGAAGTCGAGAGGATGACAGCAGACAGACTCGCATAGAGCTTTCATTTTTCCGCCTTTTCACTGCGATCGTAGGAGATATAGTATTTCTGTCCTGAAAGGGTCGAGCCTGAGAGGATCGTCTCAGTAGATCAGCGATTTTTCTCGAGAAGTGCGCCCAGATCGGCGAGTTTCGGATCATCTCACACATCGCCATATCAGGCAAGTGCGCTTACCATATCTTTCTCACGATCGAACGTATACGATCTCACGAGAGCAGACGAAGATTTCGCGAGACTATTCTCGAGATAGACGCCCACGGTGCTCTTCCCTATAGAGTTCGGATATTCGACGACGAGCATTTTTTCTGGAAGTTTGGCGATCGAGAAGAGCGATCCAGCGAATCCTCAGCTCGTATCGAAATGAATATCGTTAGAAATTCCCTCATCGAGAAACCGTTCGAGATCAGAGAGAAATGTTTTATCTTTTTTCGGATCGATATAAGTCGCTGGGATGATAAAGCACGGTGACTTCGTGTCGAATATGATATAACTATACTGGTCTTTCTGGATATATTCTCTGACTGTGGTAAATCGCGCACGGTTCGATGCGACGATCTCAGAGTCTTTCGACATTTCTTCTTTCCAGTACGGAAGTGCACTACTTGATCCTGCGACTTTCCCACACATGAGGAAGAACTGAACTTTCTTTTTCTCGTGGAGGAACGTGAGAAATACCTGCGTATCCGAAGCATTAGTGACGATATTTTTTACGAATTTGACTCCGTATTTTCGCATATTACCGATCGATACGATCGCATTTCGAAAAACATAATTACTCGTGACTTCACTATATTTCTTCGTGAGAAATGCTCGGAATGCACTGTCGAGCGGTTCACTATATTTCGTATATCCAGCGGTTTTTTTGGCAAGAAATGAGAGCACAGTAGACGTCGGGATCATATATCCGAGAGAGGCATTATCTGTGATAAGTCGCGACGGGATACCAACGAGCTCTCCCGAAAGAGAAAATGCCCCACCCCCAGAATTCCCACGATCGACAATACCATCTATCTTATAAAATGGCTCATCATACCCCGCTATACGACCTGCAGTACGCGTCGTCGTCGCCCCACCGATCCCAGGATATCCATAGATGATAAGGGGTGCTCCGATTTTGTATTTCTTCTCGGAAGAGAGCGGAAGTTTCGGAAGTGGAGATCGCTTATCGAGAGTGAGCAGGGCAAGATCATTATCGAGGTCGTAGGATTCGAGCTTCGCCAGAGAGAAACACTTCGGTTCACGCTCGAAAGAGATGGACTGACACGCCTCGTAGGTGCCATAGGGCTCGCGAGCATCGTCATCGAATATGACATGTGCATTGGTAATAAGCTTCCCTCACCCGAGTGAGACGGAGCTTCCATACGACACGAGCGCATAGAGCCCAGAAGATGGATCGTACTTATACGCACGAATCTGGAGTACTCACTGGTAGAGCGGTGTCTCATCGAGCGCTAGAACGAGTGTGCTCGAGAAAAGTGTAGAGAGAAATCAGAGAGAAATCAGGATTTTGAGGGTTTTCATAGAGCGACATAGTATGGATTTGGGGGAAAGTTTCAACTAAAAATATGTTTGACTTTTTGTATTCCTGACATAGAATGCGCGCACAAGCGGGGGTAACATAAAAGAGTGAGTGTACTAAGGCTTCAACCCTTGGGTGTGACGGTTCGAACCCGTTTCCCCGCTCCAT
>CAYSEP010000080.1:0-3149 GCA_964430065.1 uncultured Candidatus Peribacteria bacterium | reverse complement strand
TCTTTATGTAGTTTTGCATTTCAGAGTATTTTTCCTATAATTCCCGACATGCAAAATAAGAATCTCGTCATCCGTATCGCCTGACCTGCTGGTCTGGGTATGCACTCGATCATGGACATCGTCGCGACATCGTTCGCTTCTCTCGGTCACCATGTCATCACCGACAGCGAATATCAGTCTATCATCAAGTGAGGACTGAACTACTACGATGTGAATATCTGTGAGAACGCACCGTACCTGAGCGCCAAAGTTCATGTGCTCATCTCCCTGAATGATAAAAATATCACTCCAAATCTCGAAGCACTCGTGCCATGAGGAGTGATCATCGCTTCGAAGAAGTGGATAGATATGGTCGAGAAAAATACTCCAGATCTGCGTACGCGTTTCGCGGTCTATGATCCTGAGATCACCGATAAATACGAGAACACTTATCTTCTCGGTATCCTTGCGGGGATCATGGGTCTTGGTGCGACTCCATTCGAGCTCGCCGTGGCAAAATCTTTTAAGAAAAAATGAGAAGAAGTCGTCGCTGGAAATATAGCAATCTTGCGAGACTATGTGACTCGATATGACGCTAATGAAAACCTAAAAATATTCGCTCCTCAGAGCTCCACTATGAAGCCCATGATCTACGGGAACAAGGCTCTTGCGTACGGTGCGATCGAGAGCGAGCTCGAGTATTTCTCTGCATATCCTATGACTCCCGCATCGAGCGTCCTGACAGAAATCGTGAATTCGAAACGTGTCACCTATCTCCAGGCGGAAGATGAGATCGCCGTCATGAATACGGCTCTTGGAGCTTCATTTACGGGAAAGCGCGCGATGGTAGCGACAAGTGGTGGGGGATTTGCTCTCATGACTGAGGCACTTTCCTTCGCGGCTCAGGCAGAGTTCCCGATCGTAGCAATACTTTCTCAGCGTGCAGGTCCGAGTACGGGAACTCCGACATATCATGAACAGTCAGAGATCAGCTATGCACTCGTTCCGACATTTGGCGGAGGAGATCATGTCGTTCTCATCCCGTCGACGATGGAAGAGGGGTATGCTATGGCGGGGTACGCGCTGAATGTCGCTCAGAAATACCAAACCACTGTCATCATCCTCACAGACAAACAGTACTCCGAAGGGAAGGTCACGACGGCGCCGCTCGTCGCTACTCCTGTCCATCGTGGGAAACTTCTCGAGAATCCTGCACCTGACTATAAGCGTTACGCATTTACCGATGATGGAGTCTCGCCCTATGTCCGTGTCGGTACAGAGCATGGTGACTTCATCGCGACTTCCTATGAGCACGATGAGTACGGAGCAACGACTGAGGAGTCTTCTCTGAAGGTCGCCATGACGGAGAAACGCGCTCGCAAGCTCGAGAATTTCTATGAAAAAGAGGGAATCGTAGGATACCGCGTGGTGAATGAAACAGCGAAGAAGATGATCCTGACTTTCTCTTTCACAGCATACACGGCAGAACCATGGGTACGAGAAAATCCCGAATGGGGACTTATCGTAGTTACCTGCCTGAAACCTCTCGATGCTCGTATGCGAGATGTGATCGTCGGACTCGAAAAACTCGTCTTCGTCGAATCCAATTTCTCCGGACAACTCGAAGACTATGTCACAAAAGAATTCGGACTAAAATTCGTCCCGAATCTAGAAATTGCTCATATCCGCAAGTATGACCTCTTTCCTTTCTTTATCGAAGATTTTGATTCTCTAAAAAAATAATCCTATGCGCTCAGGTCTCACAGACATCCAGTGGTGTCCCGGTTGTGGGGATTTCCTCATCATCATGGCGCTGAAAAATGCGTTCAAAGAACTTGGTATTCCCTCACATAAACGCGTCGTCGTCTCATGAGTGGGTTGTTCAGGAAAGGCATCGCAGTATGTCGATGGCTATGCAGCAGAGACGCTTCATGGTCGTGCGATCCCATTCGCTACAGGGGTGAAACTCGCTGATCCAGAACTCACTGTCGTCGTCATGGGTGGTGATGGTGATGGCTATGGTATCGGTATGGGTCACTTCATCCACGCCTGCCGCCGCGATCTCGATATCACCTATATCGTGTTCAATAACGAGAACTATGCCCTCACGACAGGACAGTCCTCTCCGACGACTCCGATCGGTGCGGTGACGAAAACCGCTCCAGAAGGGAATCTCATAAAACCACTCGATCCTGTCGCTCTCGCGAGCCATGCTGGATGTTCATTTTCGAAAAAGGCACACTCCAAGAAATTCCAGGAACTCAAAGAAATCATCAAAGAAGCGATCCTTCACAAATGATTCGCTCATATCGATGTCGAGCAAGATTGTCCGAGTTTTAGAAGATGGGCGAATTAACCATCTCCATGTTATGCCGATCAAACTAGTAATGTATACGAATGTACTTTTTCTTTTACCAATATTAGCTGCATGGTATAGACATGAATGGATATATTTTACACTTTCATTATCTATAGGCATAATGAGTGCATCGTTTCATTTTTTAGAATATAAAAAAGATAATCGATTCCTCTCTTTGCGAACATATGACAGGATTCTTTCAGGTGTATGCTATGCGTATATGATATATTTTAGTATTGTATTTCTCTCTTTCCAAAATACACTTATCGCTTTCTTAGGACTTGTTTTTTCAATTATTTTATATATCTATAGTAAGTTACAAAAAATACAAGAAAAAGAATATTTTTGGCACACGCTTTTTCATATTTGCATCTCACTAGTTGCTGCTATAATTGTCTTACTTAAATAAATTATTTTCATTGTTAATTCTCCTCCCCACCGATACATGCTATGGTCTCGCGTGAGCATTCACAGAGACTGATTACCGAGAGACGTACCGACTCAAAGGTCGGGACTTCTCCAAACAACTCGCTCTTCTCGTCAGGGATTTCGATGATATGAAGACCTATATCGAGATATCAGACGAACAGATAGAGTTCCTGAGAAACTACCCTCACCCTTGGAGCTTCCTCGGGAAGAGAAAGGAGAGTTTTCCACTTCCTCCGTGGATGGATAGTGAGAAATACTCGATGATCTCGCTTCGAGTTGCCGAGAACTGCATAGATGCAAATATTCGCAATACACTGGAATATCCACTGTTTCTCACTTCTGCGAATCTCTCCTGATCTCCAGAGTCAAAAACTCTCGCCGA
>CAYSEP010000079.1:0-3174 GCA_964430065.1 uncultured Candidatus Peribacteria bacterium | reverse complement strand
TGCTCGTAGGATTTTGTATCCTCTTCTTCTCTCTGGTGTGGTATATGTTCGCGAAGGGGAAGGGAGTGCGGGTATAAAAATTTTGCAAAATAAAAAAATCTGATATAATGTTCATGACCTCGAAAGAGGAATCAAAAAGGTTAGGAAAAAACTCCTACAAAAAATCCCCCGCCGTCCAAAGCAAGGGGATTTTTTGGTTATCGTGAACCAGTACGTTTCCGTCTGATTCGGGAGATAGAGATTCTCATCTCGATCTCTATATCTCGATAACGAGATAATGGCATGCGAAAACGCATAATCAAAAGGGTTAGGAGGTAAAACTCCCACTCCCAACGAAGTGGGAGCGACCCTATGATATAAAAAGGGAGAAGAAAATCAAAAAATTATAAGCCCTTCATACAGGACTCGAGATCAGAAAAATCCCGATAGAGAATCGCCTGTATTCCCATCTTTTTCGCGGACGATACATTCTCTTCGCTGTCGTCGAAATAGATCACTTCACTTGCATCAGCGATATCGAGTTTTTTCAGAATATACGAATAGAATTCTCCATCAGGCTTCCGATATCCGATCTCACATGAGCAAAATACGGAGTCGAAGTATCTCGAAAATCCCATCTCATCTCGGAGATAGGCGAGTCGATATTTCTCCTGATTGGTCGCGACATGACACTGGATTCACATTGCTCTGAGCTTCTCTACTACTTCGATCACTCGCATGTCGATATGGTGCTCATACGCGAACCATTCTTTTAAGTATTCATCGACTGTCCTAGTCCACTTCCACTCATCGAGATATGGTCTTATGACTTCTCTCAGATCAGCTTTACCGAGGATGCAATCCGCGAAAATCCCCTGGAAAAATGGCTTCATACTCTCACTTGGCATGCCTGACCTGCGAGCATATTCCTGACTCCACGTATCGGAATGTACGATGACACCATCGGTGTCGAAGAGAACGTGTTTCATAAAAAATACTTATTCGAATATACTTTTCCATCACTTGAGGAAATAGCGGCGAAGTGCTACCATGAAGAAAAAGGTGAGATTCGCAAAGAAAAGATATCACCAGAAGAGTGCATTTTCGAGATTTTGGAATCCCGAGAGAGAGAGAGGAGTGTGGCGACTTGCCCAACAGCACTCATGAAGTATATGAGAATGCTTTCTGTCCATGGAGTGAGCCATCATTTTTTGATCGTAGGAAGATATCCGAGGAAATCAATAATCACACTGAATATCACAGTGAGGAGAAGATCTTTCGTATAAAAGTAGAATGGAAGAAGGAGAAGTGCTAGTACGAGAAATGTATAGTCAAAGGAATTAATCTGTATTTTTTTCAATACACGTATACCGTATAGAGTGAATATAATACAAGAAAAAGTATTGAGAAGTGCTGGAACAAAGGAAATATATTCTCACTGCAAGAAGAGAACTCCAGTATTGAATCCTGTTAGAATAAACCACACAAAATAGGAAAATGGGTGCGGAAAAGTCCGTCATCCGATGACATCACGAAAATAAGGAACTACTCCTATAATGAGGAAAACGCTACTGATGAGTGCAAAAAGAAGTTCTTTTTCCATACTTATTTTTGAAAAAATTTCTCACTTGGTACCAGTCCAGATGGGAATGCAGGGAAATAGGTACTTCTATCTGCCGCTTCGAGAAATGTCTTTCCCTCTTCCATTATAAGCTTACGAAGAAGTAGTTCTTCAGCGGTAAATACTATAAGTGAATTTCATGACGCAAGTCACATAGTTGTTTCGAGCTCTTTTCACTTTAGGGTGAATCCATCATAGAGAAATCCAGAGTCATCGCTGATACTATTTCTCATCACTTTCCACGCATCTACCATAGGAATGGCCCCATCATTCCAGACATAGCATATGAGCGCGTCAGCTCATACTATTTTCTCATTATATAGGGGAAGTACGCTACTCAGATATCACATGATTGACATAGGATCTTTCCGAGAATATGCTTGGGAGATGTCTCCATCATCTTTCGCAGGATAGATGATAAGTGGTATTCATTCAAATACTCGAGTAAATGGTAAGTACTGCTTCGCTTTGGCACTTCCCCCCATTCACCATATCATTGCCTGGGATACATTCCAAAGATTATCGAAAAATGTACGCATCATGTTCGCATAACTTGGGTCCTCTATTTCGATATATGAGATACTCGGCTCTACTCGATATGTGGCTACGATATCATCAAATATAAGAATCTCATTTTGTATATCGAACATCTCTTTTGGTATGCATCGAATCTGCATAATTTCTCGAAATTCTTTTGTATATTTTGTCCATTCTGCATAGATCTCTGAGAGATTGGTGAGCTGTCGAACAGGTACTTTTTTACTTGTGATTTCTTGACGTATCGACTCTGCGGTTTCTTTATCCATGAGTCCATCGAGCATCGAGAGTTCGATTATAGATATACCATTTTTAGATTCAGCAGATCTTCTATTTATGTTAATGATATCTTCTCTATTCGATGAGAAACGGATTGCAGGCATATGATAAATACATTAAAGTTTACTTATTCCTCACATAGATAAGCTTATATCGACTCTTTCCGTCATTTCGCTCGGTGATCTCGAATCTCTCTGTCGAGGCGAGAAGGGGAGTGAGCTTATTGTAGCCGTAGTTGCGAGGATCGAAGTTCGGTTGCTTCTTCTGGATGAGTCCACCGACATCTCCGAGAAATGCCCAGCCATCATCGTCTGCGAGGTCAGAGACCGTATCGGCGATGAGATCGATGACATCGGGAGTGAGTTTATCGACACTGGATGCTATCGGCTCGAGATCGGAGAATGGGATGATCTTCTCTCCTGCTTTTGGCTTTCGCTCTTTCACGACGGCATCTTTCGTAGGCTTCTTCAGGATCTCGATATAGATGAACTTATCACACGCGACGATAAATGGCTTCGGAGTCTTCTTTTCACCGATCCCATAGACCTGCATCCCTGCTTCTCGCAGTCGCGTCGCGAGACGAGTGAAGTCAGAGTCACTCGATACGAGACAAAATCCATCTACCTTTCCCGAATAGAGGATATCCATAGCATCGATGATCATAGCGCTATCGGTCGCATTTTTTCCTGTGGTATAGCCGTATTGCTGGATCGGTTGGATCGCGTGTTCGAGAAGGAGATCTTTCCACTTCGCGAGTC
>CAYSEP010000078.1:1964-3193 GCA_964430065.1 uncultured Candidatus Peribacteria bacterium | reverse complement strand
AGATCTGTCGAGTATCCGAACATTTCTGCGAGAGGGACGTGAGCACGGATGATTTTCGCCATACCTCGCTCTGTCATTTCGATGATCTGTCCACGCTTACTATTGAGATTTCCGAGGACATCTCCCATATACTCTTCTGGAGTGTTTACCTCTACGAGCATGATCGGCTCGAGAAGGGCTGGACGAGCCTTTTTCGCTGCCTGGCGGAATGCCTTGATCGCTGCCATGCGGAAGGCAAGCTCATTCGAGTCGACATCATGGTACGATCCGAATGTGAGAGTTGCTTTCACATCGACGATCGGATATCCAGCGATGATACCACGAGTATAGGCCTGGACGAGTCCTTTTTCGATCGCAGGGATGAATTCTCGAGGAACCACACCTCCGACGATTTTGTTCACGAATACGGTTTCTGTCTTGAGATTTTCCGGATCAGCAGCACGCTGTTCTGGAGTGATCGGCTCGAATGTGATGACGACGTCACCGAATTGTCCGCGACCTCCTGATTGCTTTTTGTGGACCCCACGCTCATCAGTTACTGTCGCCGTAATCGTCTCACGATATGCTACCTGTGGAGCACCGACATTAGCCTCGACCTTGAACTCACGCTTCATACGATCCACGAGGATCTCGAGGTGAAGTTCTCCCATACCTGCCATGATCGTCTGACCAGTCTCAGAGTTTGAAGAGACACGGAATGATGGATCTTCTTCAGCAAGTTTATTGAGCGCCATACCCATTTTTTCCTGATCTGCCTTCGTCTTTGGTTCTACTGAAATAGAGATCACAGGCTCTGGGAATACCATACGCTCGAGGACGATAGGCTTGTTCTCATCACAGAGAGTATCACCTGTCTTTGTATCCTTAAGTCCGATGACGGCACCGATATTTCCTGCTGGGATTTCTTCGATTTCTGTACGGTTATTTGCGTGCATCTGGAGGAGACGTCCGATACGCTCACGTTCTCCGCTGACAGAGTTCAGGACATATGATCCAGATTTCAGAGTTCCTGCATAGACACGGACGAATGTGATACGTCCTACGAATGGATCAGTCATGATCTTGAACGCGATCGCACCGAGAGACTCGTTTGGATCTTGTTTGAGAGTGATTTCTTTCTCAGCATCATCTGGATCAGTACCAGTGATCACACCTCCCTTGATATCGAGAGGAGATGGGAGGAAGTCGACGACCGCATCGAGGACGAGCTGGACTCCCTTGTTCATGAG
>CAYSEP010000078.1:0-1864 GCA_964430065.1 uncultured Candidatus Peribacteria bacterium | reverse complement strand
GAAATCATTTTCCTGACCGATAGGAAGCTGGATCGGGATGACCTTGTTTCCAGCGAGACGCTTCACGATAGACTCGTAGGTCATCATGAAGTCCCCTCCTGTCTTGTCCATCTTATTCGCGAAGGCGATACGAGGGACTCCATATTTATCTGCCTGCTTCCATACCGTCTCAGACTGTGGCTCCACACCCTGTGAAGAGTCGAATACCGCTACAGCACCATCGAGAACACGCATAGAACGCTCTACTTCGATCGTGAAGTCGACGTGCCCTGGGGTGTCGATCAGATTGAGCTGGATTCCTCTCCATGTCGTAGTCGTCGCTGCAGATGTGATCGTGATACCACGCTCCTTCTCCTGCTCCATCCAGTCCATAGTCGCTCCTCCATCGTGAACTTCACCGATCTTATGGTTGATACCAGTATAGAAGAGTACGCGCTCAGAAGTAGTCGTCTTTCCCGCGTCGATATGCGCACAGATACCGAAATTTCGGATCATTTTCAGGTCTTTGGTGGTAGCCATAAAAAGTAATTAAAAATATATGATATAAAAATCGCGGGAATAATATGGAAAAAGGAACGAATGTCAAAAGGAGTTTTCGAGGGAAAAATCTGCATAAAAAAATCCCCTCAAATGAGAGGGAATTATCATGGAATAGTTACACTGTTGGTGCTGTATTTTCTCCTTTATATCCAAATGCCGTAAGTGGCATAAATATAAATCCGAGAAATATAAGACCAACTGTCCACCATCCACCATGTCCTGTACGCTTCGATACACCATCGTGAAGCATGCGGATAATGACATAGATATTAAAAAATGGTACAAAAAGACCGAGAATCCACCAAAGAGACATCTTCGCCATACGCATCTGAAGTACGATATTGAGTACTGGTACCCACGCCATCCATGCATATTGTTCCCCGAGTTTTTTCGCGAGGGTGAAGAGACAGTATGAATAAAATACGTAGATAGCGAGCCATACTACCATAAAAATCGGGCTTACCTGAGCCTGTGACTGCATAGCCATCATGTTCATGGCATCTGGAGAGAAAGAAGAGTCAACTGGAGGCATAAGAGAAAAGTGAAGAAATAGAATTGCCAAAAAATGACTTCCACATAGTATACTATTCATATATATTTTCAAATTTTTTCCTATGAAGCTCTTTGAAACAAGAAATGTTTTCGATCGGGTAGAGACAACTTGGAAAAAAATTGTGACGAAAGAGTGGCAGATCACGATACTCCCCCAGGTCTGTATCTATCTCGGATGAGCTTGGCTTTGACTCATCTGTATGATACTTGGTGGATATTATTTTACTCCTCTCATTCCACTTTTTGCTGGCATGAAGGAAGCATCGGATGTTCTTATTATTATCAAACCTGTAAGCTTATTTTTACTTGGGATTATCATACTTTCTTTCGCTGGTGGTATCATACAGACGTACACTCTCACAGTATATAACGATTCTAGAGTAGGAATGTCTTATGGGGAAATTCTTTCTATAGCATGGGGGAGACTCTGGTGATGGATGGCATATATCGGATGGTTTATTTTGATACTTTTTGGTGTTCTTGTTCTGAGCATCACTCTAGCGTTGAGCACAGATATGTGGTGGATTTTTATTTTTATCATACCGTGAATATTCTGGTTCAAGATAGCTCTCTGGCCAGGGCAAGCAGGATATATAGTGAAAAATGATGGTAAACTTATGCCATTTCTCCAGCTCGTGAAACTCTCATACAAGAGATGGTGGAGAATATTTGGAAACATACTTCTCACTGGGATTATCATAGGATCTGTGTATTCTGTAGTACAGCAGTTTCTTCTCTGGACTTCAGGGATAAACGATATTATCGTCTATGG
>CAYSEP010000077.1:1175-3200 GCA_964430065.1 uncultured Candidatus Peribacteria bacterium | reverse complement strand
TGATCTCCTGGGACTTGGAGGTGCATCTCTGGGATGGGCATGGTTTTTTCTACGGTGTAGATTTTTTTCTCACCGCAACACATCTCTTCCACTCGTGGGAAATAGGTGATCTGCCCTTTGAGCTCCTCCCCTTTTAGGGGAGGCTGGGAGGGGTACCCCTCTTTCATCTCCCCTAAAAGGGGAGAAATGGAACCGACGATGATCTTTTTCTCTTCAGGGATCGAGAGTTTCCGAGAGTTCTCATCATCTGCCGAGATGATCACGAATCCTGAAGTCTGATCTACGATCGACTGAAATGCAGAGATATAGTCTTCGAGGGACTTATAATAATCGAGATGATCGAGATCAATATTCGTGATGACCGTGATATACGGACGATACTGGAGAAATGATCGTTTGTATTCACACGCTTCGATGACGAAGTTCTCGGTGTGCGCTTCGCTGTAGAAATTGGTATTCCCAAGCTGTGGAACCTGCGTCCCGATGATCGCACTCGTACCAGGCGCTGTCGGCATGTAGGCAAATGCTCCATCGTCAGGGATTTCGATCGTCGGATTGTCTTTATATTCATTCGCGAGCATGATGGTCGTCATAGCAGTTGTGGTCGACTTGCCATGCGATCCCGTGATCGCGATTCCTTGCTTCGCATTGAATACTTCACCGAGCGCGACAGGATAGGAGAGGTGTCGTATTCCGAGATCTCGTGCTTTCGCAAGCTCAGGATTGGCATATATCTGTTCCTCAGGTGCGAGGTCAGGCTTCGTGATGATCGCCTCAGAGTATATGACGAGATCAGTATTATCAGGAAGATTCTCACCCTTGTGTCAGATAAAAATCTCGAATCCTTCGCTTCGAAGGGTGTCGAGAAATGGCGAATCTGCTCCGTCAGATCCTGAAACCGTATAGCCGAGATATTTATAGTACCTCGCGAGTGCTGAGACTCCGATACCTCCGATACCGATGACGTGAAGATGTTTTTGGACTGGTGACATGGGGAGATTATAGGAAAAAATCAGAAAGTGTGAAATTACTTTTTCTTGGCGTGATAGAGATACGCATAGACGAGGAAGAAGAACGATCCATAGAGCAGCACGAACTGCCAGAGTCCCATCGCACCCACTTCGAAGAGTCGACTTTCTGTGAGGCGAGTCGCATCGGCGATATCCCATGTACGACCATTCGAGATGAGAAGTGTCCAGATCTCACGCATGAGGTCGAGCGGATCGTGCCAGATATCCCACGAGTTAAACCGGAGAAATCGTCCGATATACACTCAGACGGTCGCGAGGAGGATCGAGAGAGTGGTGAGTATCCACGAGAGTCGCCTATGGTAGTGTATGTTCCATTCGCGGTGGACGAGTTCGAGAGAGGCGTATCCCGATATGAGTCCCGCGAGTGACATCGCAGAGATATAGACGATATCGAAGTAGATCATCTCAGGATGTTCGTGAAGATGCACGAAATCGGTGAATATGTAGAAACTATTTGGCAGGAAAAATATCCAGAAAAAGAGCGCGATCCACTTCACACTTCCCTTCCATGTGGTATATCCGAGCGCGAAAATATACGGGAGAAATGCCAGGATCAGGTTCCATATAAGACCACCGAGATCGACTGAGTCAGTGATGAAAACTCGTACGACTGAGAGGAGTCATGCGAAGAGACAGAGGATGAGATAAGCAGGGAGATGCATAGAAAATAATTACAAATTATTCATCGATCAATTACGAACAGTCCCGAGAACTCACTCCACGAAACCATTCGCTGTCAGTCAGTTTTTTGCCCGCTCGAAGTGGAGACGATATTTCTTCTCGACAAGATCGTGATTCATATAGTTGGCTCCGAGACACGTCCAGAGACGGTAGGCCCGTTTCGGATCGAGCCTATGCCAAAATGACGAATACATTTCCTGTCGCCCCTCGAGAAAGTCGAGAATATCTGCGAGATAGTAGTCTTCATCGATATGCATTTTTTCAGTGTAGGGAACTTCTATAAATCAGGTACGTGCTGTAGAGTACTCGAAGA
>CAYSEP010000077.1:0-1075 GCA_964430065.1 uncultured Candidatus Peribacteria bacterium | reverse complement strand
CACACTCTTTTCTTCCCTGCTCGATCGTTCATTTCTCCACTCGGTACTGCCTGCCTGGAGTGAGCGCTTTCTGTGCGAACTCATATCCGCGCTCACGTGCGAGATCGGACTCGAGCGAAGCGATCTCGGGAAGTGGGAAGATCTGGTACGAAAATAATTCCTCCGAGAGACTCTCTGGATAGGCGATCCCCTGTCCGATAAACCCCCTGGTAAAACCAGGAATTTCGAAAAGTTTCGGAAAATTCGCGAACTCTTCATAGTCGTATTTCTCATAAGAAAATATCATATCTTCTTTTTGTCCTGCGATGAACTCTCCTCGAAAAGATGCACGCTTCGAAGGCGCAAGTTCGAGAACAGGAAGTGCTGCCTCGAGAGCATTTCGTGATGCGATATAGAGAACCGTCTCGTAGTCATGCTTGGTCATGAGGCGATAGAGAGATTTCGCGACTTCGAGGCTTTCACCATCTGGTTCAGAGTCGATCTCAGCAAAGAGAAATTCTCTCTCGGATGCGACCGAGAGCATCATGACATCATCTTCATTCGTGATATCTGGATGCGACCACATATGTCCAGATATTTCTATACCGCGAAGCGTATAGGTTTCATGATTTTTTAGGATGACTATTTCAGCCTTCGGAAGGTATCCGTGAAGGAGCGGCTCGAGGTACGCTAGGGTGAATGGAAGGAGGAGGATGGGTTTCTTGTCTCTGTCATTTCGACAGAGTCCATCTGTCTCTGTGATGGACGACGAGAAATCTTGCTCCGATTTGGGCAAGATGTCTCCTTCGTCGACATGACAGGAATTGAATATTTCCACTAAAGTATATGGATCGGGATGGTCTGTGTGTGAATGAGAGATGTATATCGCATCAATCGTCTCCATTTTCTCAGGATCAAGTCGCACCTTCACTGTACGCTCCATCATATCTCAGACAGCATAGTCAGAGAGCCATGAGTCGACGAGGATACGGATATTTTCTCATTCACTATTGGCGATATCGACGAGGAACTCGGTATGTCAGAGAGGCGTGATGATCATGCCTCATTTTTATAGAGAAATGAGGGAAAAGCAAGA
>CAYSEP010000076.1:1540-3218 GCA_964430065.1 uncultured Candidatus Peribacteria bacterium | reverse complement strand
TTTCTCATTCACTATCGCACTTCCTGCGACGACGAGCACCATGGTATTGTATCATTCTGGAAGGGTGATCGTGAGCTTTTTTGTTTCTGTCATGCTGAGGCACGAAGCATCTGCTCTAGTATCTGATTTTTCAGAGCAGATTCCTCCTTCGTCGGGATGACAAAAAAAGGAGATATCATAGAGTTCGACGGGGGAAAACGTCTTTGCTGCTCATTTTGACTCGAGATTCTGTCATCGAGTATCTACCATCTGCAGATTTCCCGCTATCACTCGCACTTTTCCACCATCGAATTTCACTTCGGGGATATTTTCCCTCGTGAGTGCCTGATATCGTGGTACGGTTAGTTTCTGTTCGCGAGGAAGGTCGACCCAGAGTTGGACAGCATGTTGTACGCCTCCTTCTCGGGAGAATTTCTCGGTCATGAATTCATTGTGCAGGAGTCCGCTTCCTGCCGTCATCCACTGCACTTCATCGGGTCCTATCGTGCCACCATGACCTGCGGTATCCTGGTGTTCCACTTCTCATGAGTAGACGATCGTGACCGTCTCGAATCCTCTATGCGGATGATATCCGACTCATGGACGATGATCTCACTGAGGAGGAAGCTGCCACGGACTATTGTAGTCGAGCATGAGAAATGGGCTCGTGTCAGGAGTCATATCACGACCATATCCAGGGATGTATTGCGCGACGCGAAATCCATCGCCCACCATATGGTGCTGACGAGGATGCTCGAGACGGATGATTTTTTTCTGTTTCATGAACCTATCATAGAGAAATCAGAAAAGAAATCAACTTTATTTTATAAAGTAAATAAGAATCCCTATCCACACCACCGCAATCACAGGAATGGCGATCCTGAAATTCTGCTTTCCTGCCTTATGATAGAGCGGTGCTTGCATACCAAGCCAAATACCAAATACTCAACCCGCAAAAGCAAGACTCCAGAGAGTTTTTTCAGAAATCCTCCACCATCCGTAGACAGACTTCACTTTATCGAGCCACATGAAGGCATAGGAGAGGAGATTGAGGATGATGAGGGATATAAGAAATGTGTCCATATTATTTCGATATTTTTTCTCGGAGGATGCTACTCTTATGCTTTTTTGGCTCATGTGCCTCTATCCGCACAATCTCTATAGCAGGGAAGAGTGCCCGAAGCTTCTCTTCTGGTACACGCTGATCGTAGCCGAAGGAGAGGAGATCGGGAGTCCGTTCGCGAATAGGAGCAAATATATCCGACTCGTGCCCGAGGACGACCTCTGCGAGAGGGAAGTGCTCACGCACTATCTGCATACGAGAAACCTCATCGTGGATCGGGTCACGCCCCTTTCAGGAAAATACTCGATGATCCCGAGCGATCACGATCGTCATCTTCTCAGCAAGTTTCGCAGATTCTCCGAGATAATACTCATGTCCAGGATGGAAAATATCGAACGTCCCGAAGCACATGACATGCCTATATATTGTGCGATTTTTCGCAAGTGAATGTGAAGATTCGGTGAACGACATAAGAGGTAAGAACGTCAACAAAAAGAAAAAACAAGTCTACGAATACAAAAGGTGAACAATTTTCAAAAAAGTTTTGACAAGATGTGGTGGAAAGGATAGAGTCGATGACACAATATCTAGTGTATTTATGTGATACTTTGTCTCATTTCCATCTCGAAGTCGACC
>CAYSEP010000076.1:0-1440 GCA_964430065.1 uncultured Candidatus Peribacteria bacterium | reverse complement strand
TATGGCTCCCCTCAAGATCAGAAAACGAAATGATGAAGTCGTCGACTTCGACCGTATCCGTATCGAGCAAGCTATCGAAGCTGCCTGTATCGCTTGTGGTGATGCAGATAGATCATTCATCCCTGTCGTCACTGACTTCATCATCAAGGATATCGACCACGTCTACGGAGAGATATTCACTAACCGTATCCCATCAGTCGAGGATATCGGTGATATCGTCGAGCGCAATCTCATGAAGTTCAACAAGTTCGAAGTCGCGAAAGAGTATATCATCTACCGTGCATCGAAGCAGGACGAACGTGCCGAGGCACACGAGAAGCTCGTGAAGAAATTCGAGAAAAATGGATTCAAAGTCAGCAAATCAAACGGAGGAAAAGAGGATTTTGACTTCGAGAAGATCGAGAAAATGTTCAAACACGCCAGTAAAGGATACGAGGAGCAGTGTACTTTCGATGAGCTCATGGAAGCATTCAAGAAGAACATAGTCGAGGATATGAAAACAAGCGATATCGCGAAACTTCTCGTCAAGACGTGTATCGACCTCGTGACGGTCGAGAATATCGCCTGGGAACACGTCGCAGGACGCCTCGCACTCTTCGATCTCTATAAAAAAGCAGGAAAAAATCGTAACATGAAGCAGTCAGAGATCTATACGGCTGACTCATATCTGCCATTTTTCGAGAAATATGTTCAGGAAAAACTCTACTTCGAAGATTTCATGTCGTATTACTCGAAGGAGGACATCCGCAAAGCTGGTGACTATCTCGCCAAGCACGGAAAGGCTCGCGATATGGAGTATGGCTATACGACCGTCCTCTCACTCGCGAAGCGATACCTGAACAATCCGAACAAAAATGTCCGAGAACTTCCACAAGAGCTCTATATGGGAGTCGCACTCTTCCTCGCGCTTCCTGAGAAATCAGAAAACCGTCTCGCATTCGCACTGAAAGTCTACGACCAGTGCTCGACTCAGAAGATCTCTCTCCCGACTCCGACACTTATAAATGCTCGAACCAATTTCTACCAGCTCACAAGCTGTTTCAAACTCAATGTAGGAGATGATCTGCGCGCTATCTACCACTCGATCGAGAACATGGCACAGATCTCCAAATACGGAGGCGGTATAGGATCGTACTGGGGACATATCCGCTCTCGCGGGTCATCTATCCGTGGTATCGACAATGCCTCTGCAGGAGTGATCCCGTGGCTCAAGGTGGTGAACGATACTGCTACAGCCGTGAACCAGCTCGGAGCTCGTCTCGGTGCGATCTCGGTCACACTCGATGTGTGGCATCGCGATATCTACGACTTTCTCGATATGCAGACAGAGAGTGGAGATATCCGATCCAAGGCATTTGACCTCTTCCCATCTGTCGCTGTTCCCGATATCTTCATGCGTCGTGTCGAAGAGGATGCTGAGTGGACACTCATGGATCCACA
>CAYSEP010000075.1:0-3254 GCA_964430065.1 uncultured Candidatus Peribacteria bacterium | reverse complement strand
TCGACGAAGTCTTTTTTCTTCGTGTATTTCTCACGAGAGACCTTTAGGAGGACATCTCTCGATTGCTGTGGAGGGACATCTATACGTTCTCTAAGTGGTGCATAGGTGGTAGCCGAGAAGACGGGCGATGGCATACCATCGATGAGGAGCTTGGTGTAGATATCGTATTTTTTCAAGTTAGTGAGATCCTGCGGCGTGATGATATCTTCACCTCCGTAGACTTCCGCGAGAGTGACCGCATCGTGATATCCTACCTGGAATGAGAGGATCGTCCCCACATTTCCGAAGACGGCTCCCTGGACGGTCTCTGCCATCTGTGCGATATACTGGTTCGCCATGGTGAGAGAAAGCTTATACTTACGAGCTTCCGAGAGGATCGTCGCGAAGGAGTCAGTAGCGAAATTCTGAAACTCATCGACATAGAGTCCGAAGTCTCGACGTTTCTCTTCGGGAGTATCGGCTCGGGTCATGGCTTCGATCTGGAACTTCGTCACCATCATGGCACCGAGAAGGGCCGACGCATCTTCACCGATACGACCTTTCGACAGGTTCACGAGAAATATCTTTCCATTGTCCATGATCCATCGTAGTGAAAATGGATTTTTTGGCTGTCCGAGGATATTTCTGAGAATTGGTGATGAGAGGAATTGTCCGACTTTGTTCAAGATCGGGTTGATCGCTTCGCTCTGCATGCTCGGAGTCATCTTGGCGAACTCTTCATTCCAGAACTGGACGAGGATCGGATCGTCGATCTTCGATACTACCTTTTTTCTATATGCCTCATGTGTGAGCATGAGCGGAATAGAAATAAGCGTCGTCTCAGGGATGAGAAGGAGTGTGAGGATCGTATTGCGGAGGATATATTCGAGACGCGGTCCCCAGCTTTCCGCGAACATCTTCTTAAATATCGACACCAGTCCTCCTGCGACGATCGGGCGGAGCTCTGGGTGAGGATTGTCGAGCATATTGAATCCGATCGGATACTCCTGATCAGCAGGATCGAAGAGGACGATATCGTTGGTCCGTGACTTCGGGATATTGGCGAGGATCGTCTCGACGAGATCACCATGTGGGTCGATGACCGCAACTCCACGTCCTGAGAGGATATCCTGGTAGATCATGTTCTCGAGAAGGGTCGACTTTCCCATCCCTGTCTTACCGATGATATAGACGTGACGAGCACGATCTACTGGTTGAAGTCCAAATGCTACTTCACCGCCACGATAGTTCGCCATACCGATCGGAGTGTTCGGTGCTTCGACCGATGGGAGATCGTGTGGTGGTTCGAATTTCCGTGTCGTCACCCAGTGAATCCCCGGTGTCTTCACATAGAGTGTCGGGAGATGGATGATGCCTGCGAGCTCAGTGACGGAGAGGATCATGGCAGATTTCGGGAGTTTCTGGAGTTCTGGGAGCGTATGAAGCGTGTGCATCTTCTTCATGACAAAGGAGTTGCCACTCGGGTTCGCGAAGATATTCATACTTCCTGAGAGTTCCTTCAGGAT
Organism: uncultured Candidatus Peribacteria bacterium; assembly: GCA_964430065.1. GTDB lineage: Bacteria > Patescibacteriota > Gracilibacteria > BD1-5 > UBA2023 > JAGOMW01. Next base: position 1,749 of record CAYSEP010000075.1, on the reverse strand, counting down.
GAGATCATCTGCTATGGGATCTCGAGCGTTTTTGATCGCGCGGATCTTCACGCTGTAGCCGAAGCTTTCGAGCTTGGATTCGACTTTTTCTTTTCCCTCTTTTCCTTCGTGTTTGTGTGCATCCTCTGACTCTTCTTTTGGCACCAGGAACGAGACGAGCTTTAGGGAAAGTGAGATCGGGAGAAATATCCACCCAATCCACGACCAGAAGTGGAGGATATGAAGCCGGAGAAAATCAGGAATCATGTGTGAAGTCCAGATATGGCCCTTGCTTTCAGTCCGCCAGACAGAGTCAGCGATCGGTGCAAAGTCGAAGATAAATCCTCCACTATCGCCCTTCGCTATCTTTCCCATAGCACTCGTGAGAGACGAGAGTGGGTCGACAGACTCCTTCTCAGTGCGATCTTTCATGTTCACATAGAGCTTGATCGGATCGAGTGAGTGGTGAGCGAGCTTAATCTCTCGGCTTCTATACGAAGCATTTTTCTCGAGAATTGGTGTGCATTCTCGGAGCTCGATGTCACTATAGTGCGCGTAGATCTGCCCCGTGAGAAATGACGCATACCGAGCATCGGTCGATATGAAAAATCGTATCTGTCCCCCTGACGCGATAATCTCGAAACGAAAGACGGGAGATTGTTTCGATTTCCAAAACTGCCACCACGGTGTCCCATGCTCGATGGCATGATGAAGCGTCGAGAGCATCTCACGCGCGACAAAGACGCCTTTTTCGTTGGCTCTATCGACGGCGACTTCGTAGGTGATGATATTTTTAGAAGTGGGCATTTATGGTAGTCACTAGCGAGGTACGAAGCAATCCAGTGTTTTGTCGTCTTTGTTTCCGTCATTCCTGCGGAGGCAGGAATCCAGTGTTCCGTCATTCTGACGACCCGTTCTCCGTAGGTTTACTCCGAAGGACGAAAGGAAGAATCCAGGTTTCTATTTCTTTAGTTTATTTTTATGTTACTTTCATGACTGAAAGTAACCAAAGGTCTCGGGGGAAGAAAAACTCGTTCGCTTTCGCTCCCCATTTTTCTGTTCTCATCTGACTCAAACAGTTTCTTCCCCCGAACCCCATCGAAGTTCACAGATATTCAGTTTTTAGATGGATATACTTATAATATCAAAAATTCTCATAATTTCCAAAGATTTCTCTTTGCCATTTATCCTTCTCTCCCTATACTCCCCATATATGTACTGTGATAATCCCATAATCCATACCGAAAATACTCCTCTTCTCGACCGGTGAGAAGAGAGTTTCCGTGAGATTAGGATCAGGAAATGAGAGTGTCAGAAATATCTCCTCTTCCCGAAAGATGAAGGGAAATATACTCGAATATTCATCCTCGAAGAGTGAGCGGTGTTTCGCTGAGCTGGAGTTGCGACATGAGCGAATATGGTTCTCGAAATGTCCGTTTTTATCGAAGGGTCTGATACGGATGCTTCACTACAAATTCTCTGACTTGCGACTGATAATTCCACGATCGAACTCGATGGAGTCGGGAAGGTCGCGATGTGATGCGGGAGAGTGAAACTCCGTGTCGATCAGACCAATATCCTTCTCGGAAACGGCGCGAAAGTAAAGTGACGTCCTGTCCTCGAAGTCGCGACCGACTCGATCGAAGGTGGTCACTCCTGTCGAATACATCGTATATCAGGAGAGGCACTCTTCTACCTCCAGTCTCGAGGTATCGATGCATCTACTGCCGAGGGGATGCTCCTCGAAGCGGAGATCGACCGACATGTGGG
>CAYSEP010000074.1:0-3274 GCA_964430065.1 uncultured Candidatus Peribacteria bacterium | reverse complement strand
TTTGGAGTCCATTTTTTCACAGGGATTTTCTCTCCTGATTTCTCCTTCGAGTACGGTTTCGCACTTCGTTTATCGATGTTTGGTCTCGCACGAGGAGTTGTGTCTCGCTCTATAGGCTTTTCTTTTTCTAATGGTTTCGGATAGACTTTTTTTGGAGCCATATCTGCTTTCGGGAATCTCGGTTTTGCTCGTCTGTGTGCTGGTCAGATATTGCCAGAGTCAGCACTCCATGAAGGCTTCTCCTTCACGATACGCTCAGTTCGAGGTCGCATTTCTTTTTCTGGGAGTGGTTTTCTCGGTTTCTCACCGCGATGTTCTTCTCTGTATTTTTTCTCTTGACCACCTCACTTGCTACGAGAGAAGTGTCCGTTCTGTGATCTTGGTTTTGGAGTCGGGACAGGATTATGATCCATAAGCGGGAACGGATGATCTTCTACTACAGGGATCTTCTTCGCGATGAGTTTCTCGATATCTCGGAGGTATGCCTTCTCCTCGGCATCACAGAAAGAGAGGGCGTTCCCCTTAGCTCCGGCACGACCCGTACGACCGATGCGATGGACATAGGTTTCAGAAATATTCGGGATTTCGTAGTTGATCACGTGCTCGAGAGAGTCGATATCGATACCACGAGCCGCGATATCCGTCGCGACGAGGACACGGGTAGTTCCTGCCTTGAAGTTCACGAGCGCTTTTTGTCTCGCGGACTGCGCCTTGTTCCCGTGGATAGCCTCAGCAGATATACGATTCTCAGCGAGGATCTTCACGACTTTATTGGCTCCACTTTTTGTCCTGGTAAATACGAGAACGGTTTTTATAGATTGTTCCTTGAGAAGTTCGAGGAGGAGGTGTGGTTTATTTCGCTTATCGACGAAATAAATACTTTGTTTGATGATATCGACTGTGGAAGATATCGGAGTGACGGTCACTTTCGCAGGATTGACCAGGATAGAGCTCGCGAGCTTCACGATCTCGGGAGACATCGTCGCGGAGAAAAAGAGGGTCTGCTTCTTCGGCGGGAGGACAGCGAGGAGCTTCTTCACATCATGGATGAATCCCATATCGAGCATACGATCTGCCTCATCGAGGACGAAGAGCTCGACATCGCGGAGGGATATATGTTTCTGATTCATGAGGTCAAGGAGGCGTCCTGGTGTCGCGATGAGGATATCGACTCCATCTCGGAGAGCATTTACTTGTGCTCACTGTCCGACGCCACCGAATACGACGGTCGAGCGAAGTCCTGTGTGTCGTCCATACGCCTGAAAGCTCTCACGGATCTGGATAGCGAGCTCACGAGTGGGAGTGACTATGAGTGCACGGATATGCCTCTTTGGGATGAATGGTTTTTTCTCTCACTCCCCCTTGATAAAGGGGGTAGGGGGGATTTTTTTCTGATTTTCTGGATTCCCGCCTTCGCGGGAATGACGGGCACAGAGCTTTTGGATGATAGGAATGGCGAATGCTGCGGTCTTCCCAGTTCCTGTCTGCGCACAGCCGAGGAGGTCGAATCCTCAGAGGACGATCGGGATCGCTTTCTCTTGTATGGGAGTCGGAGTGGTATATCCCTCTTCTTCAAGAGCCTTCAGGATAGGTGGGATGAGCTGGAGTTCTGAGAAAAGCATGAGAAATGGTATGAAAAAATATCGACCGCATAGTACTCGGGAAGAGAGAAAAAGCGAATTGTTTTCATAAAAGGCAAAAGCCCCGCGCGTGGCGGAGGCTTTTGTTGGTTGGGGACTCGTCTAATTTGGACGAGTGCGGTCCGGCATGAGACATGCTGGAATAAAAATAATTGCAGTGAGCACTAGTGGTAAGAGCGACCATTGTGCGATCGCTCGTACTTGACTAACGCTCATGCTACCACGGATCTCTCCGATGATAGCGCCAACGAACATGATTACAAAAATCCCAAAAGGGATCATTGCAATAATCATCATTTTATCAGCTGTTTTCATACATTCCTTTCTTTCCCCAACATCCAGCATTCGCCAGCGGGGATATATCACACAAAAGGGTGTGACAACCTCGCCAGTCACTTGACTGGACAATCACATTTTACTTCTTCCTCTTCTTTTAGTCAAATATTTGGAGAGTTTCTTTTCCCGATACTTTTGTAACCAAAAGTATCCAAAAGTTTTGGGGTGGCAACGGAGTTTTCAATTGCTTATTATCTATACTTGATTTTCACATCATTGCCACCCCAAACCCCGAGATTTTTCGACAGAAAGAAAAAATAGTTTCGAATTTTACGAAATTTTCGTCGACAGAATATCAAAACTCGAAAAATAAAGAAGCAAAATGAGAAATAGGGGAGCCTTGTTTTTTTGTTATCCCGAAGGGATCCCCTTCAAAGTCATCTTACGAGAATTTGATAGTTTTATACTCATAATTACAAGAAAAAGAGATTCCTCCGTTCCACTGCGGAATGACAAAAATTGGAACAAATGAGAGAATTATCCCTTTGCAAATTCTCCTTATTTTCCTATACTCTTTTCATCACTTTATTTTCTACACTCTTTCACATGAATCCTTCTGCACTGTTCACTTCCTATATGACCATCGTCCGAAAGGAAGTCACTCGTTTCCTCCGCGTGTGGAAACAGACGATCGTCCCGCCGGTCATCACGACGACGCTCTACTATGTCATATTCGGGCAGTTTATCGGATCGCGTGTCGGGGAAGTCGGAGGTATGGACTATATGCAGTTCATCGTCCCAGGACTCGTCATGATGTCGATCATCATGAACTCGTTCTCTCATGTCGTATCATCGTTCTATATGGCGAAGTTCCAGAAGACGATCGAAGAGATCCTCGTGTCACCGACTCCATACTGGGTAGTGATCCTCGGCTTCATCACAGGGGGAGTCATCCGTGGTATGGTGACAGGTGCGATCGTACTCGGAGTCGCATTTTTCTTCACGCACATCACCTTCGCTCATATCGGGCTCACGATCCTCTTCGCATTCCTCACATCACTCCTCTTCGCGCTCATAGGACTCCTGAATGGCATCCTCGCAGATAGCTTCGACTCGATCTCTATCGTTCCGAACTTTCTCCTCACTCCACTTACCTATCTCGGATGAGTCTTCTACTCGGTGAAGATGCTTCCTGCCTTTTGGCAAAACATCTCACACGCGAATCCGATCCTCTATATGATCGATGGATTCCGCTATGGAGTGCATGGAGTCTCAGATATCGCCCCTATGACATCATTTCTCGTGCTCGTAGGATTTTGTATCCTCTTCTTCTCTCTGGTGTGGTATATGTTCGCGAA
>CAYSEP010000073.1:1943-3432 GCA_964430065.1 uncultured Candidatus Peribacteria bacterium | reverse complement strand
AGAGAAGCGAGGCGAGAAGTAAGACGATGAGGATAGGAAGTGAGTATCGCATAGAGATTATTGCATATGAGTAGAAAGCAGAGTCAGGAGCGCCTGGACAAAAGGATCTTTCCGACGGAGTGAGTACTGGACCTCTCGCCAGGTGCGGTGTTTCTCGAGGATGCCAGCCGAGTACATCTTCGCGAGATACTGAGAAATCTGGGACGGAGTACAGTTCGTGAGTCGCCCGATCTCACCCGACGGGAGAGCATCGACTCGCAGGAGGAGGTAGATGATCTCGAGTCGGCAGTCAGATGCGAGCGCACCGAATACATCTGCCATCTCGATCATAGCATCTTCCTGAGCAAACATGTCTTTCTGGATCGTATCGAGTGGTGCGTGAGTCATAGAAAAATATATTACTTTATCATTTTATGAAATAATAAAATGAAAGCAAATGATTTTGGGAAAATCAAGGAAAGCTTTCATGAAAATAGGGGATTTTTTATGAAAATATTTCTGCCCGACTTCCCCCTTTCTGATACAGTGCTCCGTCATGATGCACGATCACTCCAGAGATTTCTGGAGTTTTCTCGAGTGTAGAGCATGCGAGATCCCACGGCATCACACAGAGTGTCGTCGCATAGGCATCGGTCATTATGCCAGAGCTTCACTCGATATAGCTCGCCACGACTTCACGAGCACTTTCTCCGGTATGCGGGTCGATGAGGTGGTGATGAATGCCCCACTTTCGCTTCGTACCAGCACTACAGGCGAGGAAGTCATCTTCGAGTGTGATGGTACCAATCACTTCATCCGAAGAGAAAGGACTCTCGAGTCCTACTTTCCATCCTCACTTCCCATAGAGATCTCACCCGAAGTTGATAAGGTATCTTTTCGGTCCCTCCCCTGAAAATTGGGATGTCGGGAGAGTTCCTACTCCTCCCCTGAAAAGGGGAGGTTGGGAGGGGTTACACAAAAAAGAATTCCTTATCTTTTCTATCCATGAAAGTAGAGATACTCTGACTCAATCTAGATTTCATGCGAGTTCAGTATTGGTATATCTGAGTACATGTATTCAGAGTGAATTCAGATATTCTGTTCTTTTTTTGTCATATTGGAGATTATTCACATGACTTTCTCCATCAATTTCTATAACCAGCTGTAAACTCGGAGCGTAAAAATCAACAATATATTCTCATAAAGGTTTTTGTCTGTGAAATTTATATCAGAGTTTTTCTCCTCTCAGAAGAAGCCACATATTTTTTTCCATATCGTTTGCCTGCTTCCTATTCTCTTTTGCATATTCGAGCAAAGAAGGATTATACTCTGTGTAACCCCCTCTAACTCCCCCTTTTCAGGGGGAGAATCGACACCATTCTCCTTCCATGGTTTTTTCGAGAACTTCTCATTTTTTAGAAGATTTCTCGATTATTTCTCTTATCACATCGATCAGGTACCCCTTCCCCACTCCCCCGAATTCGAGCATGATATCCGAGTGGAGTATCAC
>CAYSEP010000073.1:0-1843 GCA_964430065.1 uncultured Candidatus Peribacteria bacterium | reverse complement strand
CCGACGGTCGGATCGAAGTATCCATCGGTCTTCTTCGCGAGATCGAGCATAAATACGAGCATATTCATGCCATCAGTATCGAGTGTTGCTCGACGACTCCGATTCAGGTCATGGAGCCAATTCCCTTCGAGAAATCGAGAATACTTCGCCTCGAAATGGCGAAGCCGCGACTCTATCTCACGGAAAATCCCGCTACAATCCTCGGTCGTATCGAGTGAAAGAGTGAGATGTGTACCGATGATATCGAAGTCGTATCGCTGCATGAGGAAAGTCTAGGGAAAAATCACGAGAAATCAAAAAAATCCCTCACATATCGTGAGGGAGAAAGTATATTTTCTAGAATGAGCGAACAAATGTCTCGAATGCAGCGGTCGTGAGAGACGCTCCTCCGATAGCATCGACATCGAGATCTTTCGCCTTCTTTCCGACCACAGCAGCACTGAGGGCTTTTACGAAATTCCCTTGGTTATACTTTGATCCATCGCTGAGAGCGAGAGCTGTAGCAGATGCACTCGTGATAACTCCGTCAGTCACTGTGACATCGAATTCGATCGTATCATCACCACCTGGTGACTTGTATCCGACTGTTTCTTTTCGAGTAAGCGTCTGTGGAGCTGCAGTGACAGGAGTACCAGTAGCCGTCTCAGTCGGAGCTGGAGTCGGAGCCACTGGAGCTGGAGTGACGACTTCAACTTTCACCTCTGGAGTAGCTACAGGAGTGACAACTGTCTCAGAAACTGGTTTTGTACAGCTTGCGAGAGTCGAGAGAGAAGCAAGGAGGACGAGAGGTGCAACGATACGAGTATTCATGAGGGGAAAATGAGTGATAAATAACGTTCGTCAGTATAAGTGCTTTAAAAAAGAAATCAAATTTTTCTCCTATTTCTTCCCGAAAATATACATACACATCGTTGATTCATAAGCAACGCGCACAGCAATACCGGGAGCGCATCTTTTATCTGGGAGTATGCCAAGACTTTCATTATTTATACGTACATCGCCAGTAAGACCAGATCATCCAGGAAGCCACCAGTAGAGAAATTCTATTTTATTTGTGTTATCAAGAGGATCATATCAAGGTATTACAAACCACCATCACATACTATTGAGAGCTGCTGGAGTAGTTTTATTGAGCCAAATGTAAGCAGAATCCTCATATCATTCCCAAAATGGTATTTTTGTAATCTCAGAAAGTGATCTTAATCATTCAGCACTGCTGTTAAAAAAGAGTGTTAGTCCTGTGTGAACCATATCATCTGGAGTAGTATCCGTGCACCCCGTCGAGCCTGAGAATCCAGGAATACAGTAAATCTCAAAAACATAAGCACCTGGTGGGCTTTCCACTTCTCATCAGTTATCAACACGATATTGTTCAATGAGTGATATCTGTCTTTTCATAATCATCTGGTACTCAACATCATGTCCTCTATCCATGTATCACTTAAATGAAGGCGTTGCAAATGTTGCCAACGTTCCAATTATTGAGATAACAAGAGCTATTTCAATGATCGTAAAAGCCTTTATTCCTATTCTCATAAGCATTAAGGGTTAGTTCTAAAGGGCACTCTCATTTGTGGTATAGTATTTTTATTTTTGAAATCTCCTAGTACTGGTACTGGACTAGTACTATATTGATTTTTTTTATTTTCTTCTACCTGATAGAGAGAGTACGATCGGTAAAAGAAAATCCCCAAAAAGAACAACACGAGGAGTATACGAAAGAGGGAAATGTCAGAAAGAAGTTTCATAGAAGATAAGGCTAGGTAAATTATATAAATAAATCCAAAGAATCAAAAAAAATCCTCACATTTGCATGAGGAATTTAATATTTTACCGATGGTAG
>CAYSEP010000072.1:0-3516 GCA_964430065.1 uncultured Candidatus Peribacteria bacterium | reverse complement strand
GATCTGGACTCTCTCTCGGACTCGCCTCAGCAACAACTACTGGTGCTCTCTCTGTGGCGGACTGGGTATCGTTTAATACAAAACTCACATCACTCAATGGTCTCACTGCTACAGGTCAGACATTCGCTATCGGAACAGGAGGACTGGATTTCAATATCGTTTCTTCCGGAGGTATCCATACCTTCAATCTTCCTGATGCAAGTGCTCTCGCACGAGGACTGGTAAATACAGGAACTCAGGTGTTCGCTGGAGCAAAAACATTTGCCGTCGCACCGACACTTTCCGGATTTACTCAAGGCTCTGTCCTCTTCGCTGGAACTGGTGGAACAATTGCCCAGGACAATGCAAATATCTACTATAATGGAGCCACGAAACGACTTGGTCTGGGCACCAATGCTCCTGTCGCGACATTTCATAACTCAGGATCGACTGTTTATAGTGCACTTACTCTCGGAAACTTTACTGTAAATGGCACTATCGGTGCTGCTACAGGAACAGTCGATATCAAGACTACTTTTAACATCACTCAAACTACAGCGAATATCACGCTCACGCTCCCAAATCCAACAGATACTACCGCTGGGCGCATTGCCTATGTGAATAACATCGGTACCACATCATTTATCCTCTACGGTACACAAGTCGTACCAGGGTGATCTCGTACTCTTATCTGGAATGGTACTGCGTGGGCACTCACAGGAAATGCTGATGATCGTAGTAGTGGACAAAAATATAAACTTGCCGATGAAATCGTGAATAATAGTATCGTTTTACAAAATGACGATCACCTCTCATTTACTATCGGCGCTGGTGAAACCTGGATGTTCCAGATCGCTGGATCAGTCAAAAATGCAGGATCGGCTACGCCGTCAAATTTACGACTTCGTATGCAACTTCCCACAGGTGCTACGAACTGTAGCAATACAGCGAACTCGAGCTACAATGGCGCAACTGTGACCAATGCTCTCTGTAACACTGACTTGATACTGACAAATATCAATAACTTCGCTGCCACTGGAAACTCAGATCAGTTTAACTATGTATGAGTCTTCAAGGCAGGAAGTGGTGGTACTGCTCAGTTCATGTGGGCACAAGGTACTGCTCGTGCTGTTGCCACTACGATCGTGAAGGATACCTACATAAACTTCTATAAGCTCTCGGGTGCAGATATCGCAGAAGTCTACTACTCTCTCGATGATGATGCTGTACAGGGTGATATCGTTTCTCTGACGGATGAAGGTATTTCTCAGGTACAAAAATCTCGAACCGCTTACGATAGCCGTGCCATCGGTGTCATATCTACTAAGCCAGGTATAGTTATGGGTGAGGCAGATGGAGCAGGGAAGCCTGTCATCGTCGGTCTTGCTGGACGCGTACCAGTGAAGGTATCGACCAAAAATGGAGACATCAAACCAGGTGACTATATCACGACTTCGGATATTCCAGGTGTCGGTATGAAGGCTACGGATGCAGGACGTGTTATCGGTAAGGCACTCACAGGACTCTCAGGAGAAAGTGAAGGTACGGTCGCCGTATTTATCCAGAATACCTACTTCGATGGAGTCGATGAAGCTGAGTATGCCAATACTCTCTGATCTTCTGGATCACTCGGATTCTCGAGTAGCTATGCTCTCGACCGATTCTCCTTCATGGTGAAGAAATCCCTTACGAAGATCGATCCGAATTTCGCTTCAGGATGACTCCAGACATTTGGTTCTGCTGTCTCTACTCTTGCAGGAGGTGTCACGACTATCTCAGGAAGCGTGAGTGATCTCTCGCTCCAGTATCAGACTCTTGCCTCAGATCTCCGTACACTGAAGGCTCAGGTAGATGCTCAGACAGGTTCTCTCTTCTCGCTTTCTCCAGAGTACCAGGCAGTCCTCGACTCTATGAGATCATCGGCTGGTGAGCTCACCGTCTCTGTACGTACTACATTCTCCGAGGCAGTCACATTCGCCAAAAGTGTCGTTTTCCAGTCAGATGTCACGATCGGCTGACGTGTGACATTCCAGGATCGTGATATGGCAGGAACTGCGACGATCGGAGCATGAGCACGTACTGTCCGAGTCGACTTCTCTCGACCATATGCAGTCACTCCGAAGATCACAGCTACTGCAGATGACTTCGCGACATTCCGTATCACTGATAAGAGTACTACTGGATTCACTATCGAAATACAAGAACCATGAAGTGCCGTATCATTTGACTGGATCGCACTCCACGTCGTATGAGCGAGAAATACCACAGGAACACCAGACGAATCACCACCTCCTACTTCTACAGGAACCACTACCGTCTCAGGCGAAACTCCTCCTCTTCCAGACATTCCGACAGATACGAGTACAGGATCATCCCAAACAGGAGATACCGATACTCTCTCGGGATCAGGACCTCCTCAGGAGATATCGTCTTCCGGATCGAGTCCTCCAGTCGATACCTCGAGCTCGTGAACAGTCACGGATATCTCGACTATCGAACCCGTAGAGGATCCTCCTCTCGGACAGACAGGCTGAGTGATATCTCCAGCACCGACGCTGCCAGATCCATCACCAGCCAATACACCTCCTCCAGGAGATGTAACCGTCCCAGTTACTGATAATGGAACAGACACGACTCTCGCACCAAGTGCGACGACCGTCGTCTACGATGACCCAGGTAATGACGGATCAAGTCCGCCGACTGGTCCGCCATCGACATCGACAGATCCTCCTACTTCTTAGGATACGATCTCTGCTCGTAGATTCTAGATAGAAAAAAGATTCTAGATATCCCGCATTCCGGCTCAGTTGGTTTCAAGTTTTGTCTCAGAATGTTTCGGTTCGGTGGGGCTCGGCTCGGTCATGTTCCCGTCATTCCTGCGCAGGCAGGAATCTAGCCCAGAAAAATTCTCATGAGTGACAGACTGCAAATCTGTCATATCGCTCCCGGCCCAATACTCATTCGGTAAAGCAATAAGTAAAATGAGTGCTTATACTTTATGGCTCGGCTCGGTTCGGCTCGGTGGGGCCCGGCTCGCGCTCGGCTCGGTTCGGCTCGGCTCGCGCTCGGTTCGGTTCGGCTCGCGCTCGGTTCGGTTCGGTTCGGTTCGGTTCGGTTCGGCTCGCGCTCGGTTCGGTTCGGTTCGGTTCGGTTCGGCCCCGCGTATTTCTCGAGAAGACACAATAAGAAACAGGAAAGAGATCTCATATGATCTCCTAAAGTATGACGATACCTTCCCCTGAGATACACCAAAAATGCTCACACATTAACTGAGCACTGAAAAACCCCTCCTCATATGAGGGGTTTTTTATTTGTTCACTATTTTTCGCGAACAGGAAGAGAGAAAAACTGGAAATAGATCTATTTTTCATATACTAGGGAGTGTATTATTTCTTTATCATTTTCCTCTATGTTGGACAAGATTCATAACTTCAACTTCAGTGTCGAGAAGGCGGTATGGTGGGCGTGGATTATTTTCACTTCACTTTTCTTCCTCGGTTCTGTATTTTTTCCATTTATCTATAACCAGACACAGGG
>CAYSEP010000071.1:0-3689 GCA_964430065.1 uncultured Candidatus Peribacteria bacterium | reverse complement strand
CATTTACAAAAAAATATTTCTCACTAAAATGCTCATATCCTAACTATACCTCTATGACTCAAACAAAAAAAGACGAAGAAATCATCGAAGAAGATGAGAAAACCCCAGACGCTCCGAAAGCACCACATATCCCAGAGATCGCGAAGAAGGTATCACGATTCGGGAACCAGGGGATGAGCAAGTTCGGAAAGTGAGCATCGAGTAGCAATCCTCAGCTCAAACAACGCCCAGGAAGAGTCGCAGCTCGCGGAAGATAATATCTATGACTCTCAAGCCTCCACATCTCGAAACAGAGGAAGATAGGATCTCGGAAGAGCCCTATGGAAACAAGTTTTCGAAAATCGGTCCCCAGGGTCCGAGCAAGTATGGGAAGTGATGATCTCGCGCTTTTAAGGCGCTCGGACGAAAGAAAAAGAAATAATATCCTTCTCATGAACTCTGAGTCTCGAAAAATATACTATCTGATTCTTTCATTCCTATTTTTTGGTTTGTGTTTTCTGATAGTAGTTTTTTCTCACGAGCTCGGGACAGTGCGAGGCTTTCTCTGAGATGTCGTCATCGTGATGTTTCTCTATAGTGTACTCCAGTTATGCATACCTCTGAAGCCACGAGTATGAGTACTGCTCGTTCTCATACTCGCATACAGCGTAGAAGCACTCCAGTACTTTCACCTTATCGAGAAACTCTCTCTCGAGGGCAATATCTTTGCCGAACTCATACTTGGTTCTGTCTTTGATCCCCTCGATCTCGTTGCCTATACGATCGGAGGTATGCTTATATTTTTCCTGGATAGCTACTTTTCTCCTCGAAAAAATCCTCAACCTCCGATCTAATCTTATAATCCCTCTCTTGGTACTTCCCTACACTCTCATCCGCTCGAAGCGACGAAGCCTCTCTCTACAGATATCGAAAGAGGGATTATTGATCGCGCGAGCTCCACGACTGATGCCAGTATTTCTCATCGAAGATTTCATCGAGAAAAAACGACTCTGGATCGAGAAAAATACAGAAAAAGTGCGATCGAAAGTATGAGAGAAAAAAGTCTATACAGCAAAGGAAGTGAGAGAAATGAAGAGACAACTCGAAGAGTATATCGTCCCCCGAGTACAGGAACTCTGGGAAGAAGAAAATCTCCCGAAATACACGAGTATAAAAATCACCAAATCCGAAGGAAGATGGGGAAGCTGTAGTGCGAGAAATGGTCTCTGTTTCAGTTACCGTCTAGCAGAGTATTTGTCAGTGCCTCTATCACACACTTTGTCATTCTCGGAACGAGAATCTCTTCCCGATATCCAAAAAGATCCTCCTACGGAGGATGACAAAAGAGAAAAAACAAACTTCATCGACGCGATCATCGTCCATGAGCTCGCGCATCTGAGAGAAAAAAATCACCAGAAACCGTTCTGGAATCTGGTGTATCGTATGATGCCTCAGTATGAGAGCATCATGAAAAATCGGGATATCGGAGAGTAGACTACTTCGCACTCGCGAGGATCGTATCGAAGATTTTTTGGATTTTTACATTGGTGGTGACAGAAGAAGTGACGATAAGAGTTCCGCGTGATACTGGTATACTTGCTCACTCTACCACTGGAGAGACTCCGAGAGGGTAAAAATACACTCATACTGGAGCCGAATCTACAGAAGCAACCTCTGCGTCAGAAAGTCCGACAGAGAGGACATGACTCGCTCATCCTACTCAGGTGCTTCCTCGGTAATACGCATATTTCGGAAGGGAGAGAGTATATCCGAAGTTTTTATTCTCATAGATCTGATACATTCCTGTATTCGAGTAGTCGAGAGATACGCTACCACTACTTCCTGTCGATCCTGAGAGTGTCGCAGACGTATTCGTTATAGGAGGCGTCACTACTGGTGTATCTTCAGGGGTATTTTCTTCACACGCACCAAATCGTGCTACACTCACCTTCTTCGCACGAGCCATGCAGAGATTGCCATAGGTTTTGCCATCTTTTCCACAGATAGGCGCATACTCCATGGTACATACTTCTCCTGACTCTTCACGAGTGATACCTGGGCGGATACTCTCGACAAATCGAGATGGAATTCTCGTAAAGTACTCAAGAGTAAGGATGAATACGAGAGTCAGTATGACAGAGAGAAGAGCAGCATATCTTCGAGTAAAAGATTTCTGTGATTTTTTGGAAGGAGATTTTTTAAGCATAAGAGAAAGTTATGTAGCTATTATCGCGAAATTTTGCAGAATGCAAGTTTTACCACTGAATTGGTATCTTTCCGTGTTTTTCGAGATAGGTATTTGCCTGTGAAAAAGGACGAGATCAGAAAAATCCCCGATCTGCAGAAAATGGACTTGGGTGAGGAGAAGTCAGGATGAGATGCTTCGAGCTGTCGATGAGGGATTTCTTCGCGATCGCATAGGCTCACCAGAGGATGAACACGACCCCTTTCCTTCCCTCAGATATTGCTCGGATAGCAGCATCGGTGAAGTTTTCCCATCATTTTCCCTGATGGGATGCAGGTTCTCACTGACGGACGGTGAGAACAGCATTCAGGAGGAGGACGCCTTGCTCTGCCCAGTCGGTGAGATCAGTATGAGTTCGTTTTATACCGAGATCAGAATCAAGTTCTTTGAATATATTTCTGAGACTTGGTTGCATCTTGCTTCCATCTGGTACGGAGAAAGAGAGTCACATAGCCGCTCATGGCGTATGGTAGGGATCTTGCCCGAGGATCACGACTTTCACTCTATCGAATGGAGTCGTGTCGAAGGCTCTGAATATATTTTTCCCTTCTGGAAAACAAGTCTTAGAAGCATACTCCCCCTTCACGAAACTCGTGAGCTCGTTCCAGTAGAGCTTCTCGAACTCGGAAGCGAGTACAGCGTGCCAAGATGGGTCGATACGGACGGTCATGTTGCTAATTATAGCGAGAAACTTCTCTGGAGAAAAGAAAAAATATTGACTAATATATATTTATTTTTAAAATAAGAAAAATATAAAAAATTATGACACTCAATGATCCATTATGGACAAAAAACTCATGAAAAGGTATTGAAGTTTTTCCGGACGACGAGTCAAGGAGGTTATTTATGAGATGACTCATATGAAGTTTAACCATTTTTATGGGTTGATGCGCACATAGAGTTCTAGATAATACAAAACCATCTAAAGAGCAGACGCTTGAGATGCTTTTGTCACACGAAATAATCTTGAGTGGTAAATCCAAACCAATGCCGAGAAATATCGTCCTCGAACCACTCGATAAAAGCGGAAATTATAAACTCATAATTCCAGAACTTGACTTGATTACTGAAGATCAGATTATAATCAACGAACATGGACATATACTCACCGAAACCGTAAAGATACGACTTAAGCCATTTGAATTCCGAGCAAAAGTCGCTGCCAGTATCTATGGATTCACGGAAGGTGATACTTATACTATCAAAAACGGTACAAAACAAATCATCATCGAGAAAAAATAAAATCCCCCACCTGACCGTGAGGGATTTTTTTAAAGCTTTTTTGTACCGAAGATATGAGATTCGTGCCTTCGCAGGAATGACGGAAACATTTAGACCAGACTCGTACTTGCTGTCGTGATCTCGAAGTGGTCATCGAAGTTTTCGTATGTACCCGTTCCATCGGACTCGTGAGAGAAGAATTCTCCGACATCACGATTGTTCTCGAAGTATCCGAGAGTTGGGA
>CAYSEP010000070.1:0-3690 GCA_964430065.1 uncultured Candidatus Peribacteria bacterium | reverse complement strand
GCACGCGACTGGATGAAGTGCTTGCGTGGTGGAACATCCTCACCCATAAGCATACGGAAGACGGCATCTGCCTTCTCGGCATCTTCTATCGTCACACGGAACATTTTTCTCATGTCTGGATCCATCGTCGTCTCCCAGAGTTGCTCTGGATTCATCTCACCGAGACCCTTATATCGCTGGATCCCTTCTGAAGTGACACCTTCTTCTTC
Source organism: uncultured Candidatus Peribacteria bacterium (assembly GCA_964430065.1). Taxonomy (GTDB): domain Bacteria; phylum Patescibacteriota; class Gracilibacteria; order BD1-5; family UBA2023; genus JAGOMW01. Next base: position 3,481 of record CAYSEP010000070.1, on the reverse strand, counting down.
GATGATTTTGAATTTCTGTTCATCGGTATATGCGTACCATGCGCTCTTTCCTTTCGTGAGCTTATAGAGAGGAGGATTTGCGATAAAGATATGTCCACTATCGACGAGCTGTCGGAAGTATCGGAAGAAAAATGTAAGCAGAAGCGTGCGGATATGCGCTCCATCGACGTCCGCATCCGTCATGATGATGATACGATGATAGCGAAGGCGAGAATAGTCGAACGACTCAGATATAGAGGTACCGAGAGCGATGATGAGGTTCTTGATTTCTGTGTTGGCAAATATCTTATCGAGGCGTGCTTGTTCGGTATTCAGGATTTTTCCACGAAGTGGGAGGATCGCTTGGAATTCGCGATTTCGCCCCTGCTTCGCACTTCCACCTGCCGAGTCACCCTCGACTATATAGAGCTCACATTTCGATGGATCCTTCGAGCTACAGTCAGCGAGCTTTCCAGGAAGACCTGATCCCTCGAGTGCCCCCTTACGGATGATCGTATCACGAGCATTGCGCGCGGCAGCACGAGCACGAGAGGCAAGGAGACATTTTTCGATGATGGCTCGACCCGTCTTCGGATGCTCAGAAAGGAAGTCATAGAACGCTTCTCCCATAGCCTTATCTGCGATCCCTTTCACTTCTGCATTTCCGAGTTTTCCTTTGGTCTGTCCTTCGAACTGTGGCTCAGGAACCTTCACCGAGATGATGACCGTGAGTCCTTCGACGACATCTTCGTTGGCGAGATTTTGGTCTTTTTCTTTGAGAAATTCTTGTTCGCGAGCGTATTTATTGATCGTACGAGTAAGTGCCATCTTGAATCCGACGACATGCGTTCCTCCTTCTGGAGTGATCACATTGTTCACGAAAGAGATAGTGCGCTCGCTGTAGTCATCTTTCTTATACTGGAGAGATATCTCGACCTGGACATTATCGATCTGCTTATCCACGTAGAAGACATCTTCTCCGATCGGATCGGCAGCACGGTTCAGGTGGTGGACATACGACTCGATCCCTCCTTCGAAGAAGAAGCGATATTTCGAGTCAGTGAACTCATCGAGAAGCGTGATCGTGATACCCTTCGTGAGATATGCTTGCTGACGGAGACGTGTACGGATCGTATCATAGTCGAATACGGTCGTCGTGAACATAGAAGCATCTGGCCAGAACTGGACGATCGTACCATGTTTCGTCGTCTTCTCACCAGTTGGTTCAGCTGGACCGTCTGGAACTCCGACTTTATACGACTGCGTATAGACTTTTCCGTCTTTGTGTACCCACACTTGCATCTTCGTCGAGAGCGCGTTCACGACTGACGCACCCACTCCATGGAGACCTCCAGAGACCTTGTATCCACTTTCTTCTCCTCCGAATTTTCCTCCTGCATGGAGCACGGTCATGACCGTCTCGAGTGCTGACTTACCCGTCTTCGCATGGATATCGACTGGGATACCACGACCGTCATCTTCGACAGAGATAGACCCATCGGCATGCATCTTCACGATGATGCTCTTCGCATGACCCGCCATCGCCTCATCGATCGAGTTATCGACGATCTCCCACACGAGATGATGGAGACCACGCTCATCGGTAGACCCGATATACATACCAGGACGTTTGCGGACAGGTTCGAGACCTTCGAGGACTTGTATATTACTCGAATCGTAGGTAGTAGAAGACATAGAGAAAAGGGGATAAAATCACGAGGAGTATACAAAAAAAGGGGAGAAAAACAAACTTTTCTTCCCTTTTTTATTTTTAGGAGTGCGCTCATGGGAGCTTCTTAGGAATTTTTAGAGTTTCATCGCGTGGATGAGTCTATCCGACTGCTTCCAGTCTGCCTCGGCATCGAAGGGAAGAAGTGTCTCGAGAAAGTCCTTCAGCGCGTAAGCATCGACCTCTTCCGTAAGAGGGATATCGACAGTTGGTGTGAGAGATTTTTTCACGAAAAGACGAAGCATGACGTAGGCTTCTTCATTTTTGAGAAGAGTGAATTTCTCTATAGTGTTCATATCGTAGCGTACAGTGCCCATAGAAATATATCTATCCGTGATTTCTATTGTGGTCGTTGGAGTAGCGTTATTTTCCATAAGGATATAGACTCCCGCGAAGAGAAATGCGACGATCGACATGAGATACATACCCTCGAAGATCCCATAGACGACCAGAAAAAGTACGATGATAAGTGCGACGACATACCAGTGAGGAGTGCGGGATCGTACTGATGCGAACTGCCAAGTGATCATATTATGTAGCAGATGAGAGAAGTTCGATAAATTTGGTCATCAGAAACCATGCCGACATAGAAAGGACGAAGCCGAGAAGTGCTCATTTCATTCATTTTTTCGCTTTATCAACTCACGAACTATCACCCGTGATACCACTCGCAAGCTGCATCTTGACCGCATGGTATATAAGCGCTACAACCGAGATAGACCCAGCAAGTCCGAGGAGAAACGCTATGATAGAGACGATCATCTTAGGAATATCTGAAACAGTGATATCACCATTTCGAAGTCTTTCTGTAGATATTCCGAGGATATTATCAGAAGATCCTTGAGTTGGAGTTGTTGTTATATTAGCAGGAACGCATGATGTGGTTCATGGAACTTGACCTTCTGGACACGGTCAAACAAAATCTGCAAAACTCACTGAAAAAGATAGAGAGAAGAGGCTGAGAGAAATTACCATCAAAGAGAAAATCCGAGAAATATTCATAGAAAGAAATTTATACGAAGCAAGTATATCACTCTGGATCAAAAACACAAAATTTTTCACATCTTTTGCATTTAATGGGCTTTTTTGTATATTAGGATTCATCTTCTTTATGAATTTTCGATAAAATTCATAATTTGTAATCCTATCACTCGTATTTGTTATGAAAATCCCTCTTTCCTGGATATCTCTCTACACTCCTCTCGCGAAACTTCTCGAGAAGCACGATACCAAGTCTCTTGCTCATGAATACTCTATCCATACTGCAGAAATAGATGGGATCGAGGAGCATTTACTCGACAAAGTCGTCGTCGGAAAAGTGACCTCTTGTGAGAAACATCCAGAGAGTAAGAAGCTCTCGATCGTGAAAGTCGCTCTCGGTGAACACGGAGAAGAGACGATCCTCACAGGAGCTGCGAATATCGTCTGAGCTCGCTATGTCGCCGTGGCGATAGTAGGAGCTGTCTTGCCTGGAGATTTCCACATCGGAGAGCGCATGATGGCAGGGATGATGAGCCGTGGTATGATCTGTGGTGCGGATGAGATCGGTATGTCTACAGAAGAGTCCACGGGGATCATGATCCTCGAGCAAGACTGGGATGAGAAAGTCCTCGAGAAAAATCTCGGAAAGTCATTTTTCGACCTCACACTCCCATTCCCAGGGAAGGATGGAACAATCTACAACTACCCACTTCGTGACGTCACATTCGAGATAGATAATAAATTCATCACTAATCGTCCTGATCTCTTCTCTGTCGTCGGGAATGCACGAGA
>CAYSEP010000069.1:0-3808 GCA_964430065.1 uncultured Candidatus Peribacteria bacterium | reverse complement strand
GAAGCACTATTCCTCGATACCTGTGAGCGGATCGTGCGAGGGATCGAGGGGTTTTTTAGTCGAGAATAGTATTATATAAGTAGTTCTTTTGGAATGCCCACGCCTTCATAGGGGGATAGAACTCATACGGCTGATTGAGCTATAAGTTTTTTTACTGCGACAGCCGTATCTCTCATAAAATATGTATTTATAGGAGAATTTTGCAGATGGGTATAACTAAGCAAGCCACTTTGTATAAGTATGGACAAATCAATGCATGAATTCTGAAGTTCCACTCTGATTGATGGATCTATTTCCTCAGTATATAAAACAAATTCTAGAAAAAAACTTTTTATATCTGGTTTATCATATCATGCCAATCTTGCCGCATTACCTCGTGATTTTGTGTAGTAGTAAGTTAAAATATCGAACCATTTATCAGAAATGGCTTTAGGATCAATTTTCTCTTGAATTTCTAGTGACATATTTTATAGCTTAAGATGATTATTTCGATCTGGAATATTTTTCTCCGCCAAATACTCATGGCTTTTTTGCCAATTCCATTCCTGATCCAATAACAAGGGAAACAGCAACAAGTACAGCTGCAATTCTCTTTGATACTGTATGTTTCTCTAGATAAGAGTCTCAGGTAAATTGTTCCTTGAAAGATTCTGGTTTGTTCATAAAAATAATATTATTATAAGTATTTTATCATGATTGTATTTTTCGTCAAGCGAAAATTTTCTCATATTTTTTCTTTGTGAAAGGAGAGAACTCACTATAATACAAAAATGACCACACAAAACCTCATCACCTGTCCGCAGTGCGGGCACACCTTCTCCCTTTCTGATGTGCAGAAGCACGAGCTCGAAGAGATGCGTGAGAAGATGAAGCTCGAAGTCGAAGCCGATATGAAGAAGAAGGCTTTTGGCTGGGCACAGGAAGAGATCCGCAAGGCGAAGCTCGAAGCCGATGAAGCGAGTAAGAAGATGGCAATAGAGAACGAATCTCTGAAAAAATTCGAGCTCGAAGCGCGCGCGAAAGAGATGGAATTCTATAGGAAATCTCAGGAATTCGAGCAGATCCAGAAAAATCAGCTCTTCGAGATCGAGAAGGCGAAAGCCGAAGAGCGCAAAAAAGTCGAAGAAGAGAGCAAGAAGCAAGCCGAAGAGCGTGCCAAATTCGAATGAGAGAAGATGAAGCTCGACTACGAGAAGCGTATGGCAGAGATGCAGAAGCAACTCGAGATGACTCAGAAGGCTGTAGAAGATGCCAATAGAAAAGCGAACCAGTGAAGCATGCAGATCCAATGAGAGATCCAGGAAGATGCACTGAAGGAACTCCTACAGTCGAATTTCTCGAACGACACCATCTCCGATGTCGAGAAGGGGAAGAAGTGAGCGGACGTCATCCAGGAAGTCCGAAACGAGTGGGGACAATCGGTCGGGATCATGGCATGGGAATCGAAAAATACCAAAGCCTGGACAGAGAGCTGGATCGACAAGCTGAAGGAAGATCGCCTCCGTGCCAATGCGGATATCTCCATCCTCGTCTCGGCGGTACTGCCGAAGGGAGTAGAGAAATTCGGCCTGTACAAGGGTATCTGGGTCGTCGAGTGGGGATATGCACTTCCTGTCGCGATCATGCTCCGCTCTCAGATCGAGTCTATGGCGCACCTGAAGACCTCGCTCGTCTCGAAGGATGAGAAGATGGAGACCCTCTACAACTATCTCACGAGCCCGAAGTTTCGCGATAAGGTGGAGAATATCATCGACGCCTTCCGACAGATGAAAGACCAAGTGGAAGAGGAGCGCAGAGCCTTCGAGAAACGCTGGAAGACCCGCGAGCAACTCCTCGAACAAGTCATCAAAAACACGAGCGGTATGTATGGTGATCTCGGATGAGTGGTGGGTGCGAAGCTTGGGAAGGTGGAGTATTTGGAGCTTGGGGATGGGTTATAATTTTTAATTTATTATTTTTATGACTACTTTAGATGCATTGAAGACTGCTATTAAAAATAAGCAGCAAATCTCTTTTGAGTATATCAAAGAAGATGAAGTTTCAGGTATTCGTTATTGAAATCCTCATGCGGTCTTTCTTAATAAGACAACAGATAACCCAACAGTTGATATTTATCAAGTAGATGGAGTATCCTCTACTAAACAAAAAATCCCAGGCTGGAGACCATTTATTCTGGATCACATCCAAAACATTAAATTGCTTGATACTACCTTCGAGATTGCTGAAGGGTATTCCTCAAATCCCAAAACAGGACGATATGATAAAGTCCTTGCTAAAATCTAATAAATTATGGAATATCAAAAGTTGCTTTTTGAAAATGAAAGCATACACCTAATGGCTAACTTTACCTGAATAACGGATGATATAGCAAATGCCGAAACAATAAAACTTTGTTTTTATACTTACCAAAAATGAACTTGAAGACAGGTTTTTTCTGAAACTTTAGAAATATCACAATTACGAGGGTTATATGACCATCTAAATGCTGTCTCTATAATAAAAGATGCTACAAGAACTACAACAGAAAGATTTGTTGAAGCAAGCGATGATATTATTGCTGTTATTCAAAAACTTGAAAGCATTGAAGCAAATATAATTCGTATTATTCTTGATAAATTTCAAGAAGACTCAAGAATAATCCATATTCTTTCTGTTTTAACAGAGATTGAAGCAGAAAATTTAGTAGCAGCACATAAATATAAAAAATACCGTGATGAACTAGATAATTTAATTGAGCTTTTAGAAATTGAAAGAACTTGAGACTTAGTATCTGAAGTAGCAGTTCATCCAATTTTAATAAAATACATCGCTGGGCAACCTGAAATGATTTTCCAAAAATGGATTGAACAAAATTTATGGATTTTCTGAGTTGAATATATTGCACAGTATCCTTTTAGGGATATTGTACCTCCAACAGATGCTGAAGGAGGAAGTACGGCTGATTTAGTTATGCAATCAATGGATGGCTTTTTAGAATTAATAGAATTAAAAAGAGCTAAATATGATATCTTTAAAAGTGATCACAGCCACCATTGTTATCGACCATCAAAAGATTTATCTATAGTTTTATGACAATCTCTTTTTTATCTCCAAAAACTTGATGAATATAAAATATATTTGGAAACACAAAATCCAGATATTCAAATATTAAGACCAAGAGTAAAAATTATTTTATGACGCAGTGATGGATTTACAACGGCTGAACATAAAGCATTGCGAATGTTAAATTCTAATCTAAGTCATATAGAAGTTATTACTTATGATCATTTAATTAAATGCTGAGAGTTGCTTTTGGCACAATATGCTGATAATGAATAATTTTTTTGCATTTACATAAACTTTCTATATACTTGATAAGTCAACTATTTATTAAGTATATTTTTATGTCATCACTCTCCCCTACCCTTTCATTTTTCATCTCACTTTCTCGTATAGAGACGGTACTCTCGCGCAGGCTCGATGCCAGACTCGGCGGACTCGGATGGTCGGACTTCCTCATCCTCTATGCCCTATCGGTCGCACCAGAGGGTCGTATGAGGCGGGTCGATCTCGCGGATACGATCGGACTCACAGCCAGTGGGATCACGAGACTCCTCCTCCCGATGGAGAAGATCGGACTCGTACGCCGTGAAGCGCATGACGGCGATGCTCGTGTGAGCTATGTCGCGATCGCGCCAGGTGGCGAGAATCGACTCTCAGAGGCCATCTCTCGTGCCGAGGAGTTTTGCTCTGACATCATCCACTCCGCAGAGTCGACCGAGGTCGAGCGCGCGAACAACATCATCGCGAAGATGAGCAAGCGGATAGG
>CAYSEP010000068.1:0-4097 GCA_964430065.1 uncultured Candidatus Peribacteria bacterium | reverse complement strand
CTCGCGATATCCGCGTCATCCTCGAGAAACCCTTCGGTCACGATGAGGCATCTGCTCGGGCACTTCTCAGTGAACTGCGAGCATACTACGACGATAGTGAGCTCTACTTTCTCGACCACTATATGGGCAAAAAGAGTATGCGCTCCCTCCTGGCGCTTCGTGCGAAAAACCGCATCATCGATACGATGATCGAACCATCCCAGATAGACCGTATAGAGATCTCTGCGCTCGAAGATTTCGATATACGTGATCGAGTCGGGTACTTCGACTCCGTCGGGATCATCCGTGACATGGTACAGTCACACCTCTTCGAGATGCTGGCTCTTATAGCGCTCGATCTGCCCCCTTCACTCGATCCCATGACGATCGCTGCGGCTCGAGCTCGTCTTCTCGATCTTCTGAGATTCTTGCCAGAGCGAGATCGTATCAGTATCGGACAGTATGCCTCCTACCAGAAAGACCATGAAGTGACGAAAAATTCCAATACCGAGACATTTGTCGCGCTCTCACTCCGTATCGACGATGAGAAGTGGTGCGATGTCCCTATATTTCTCCGATCAGGAAAGAGCCTCGAACGAAAGGAGACCTACATCGTCATCACGTTTCGCCCGTCAGATCATGCAGGAGAACACGAAGAGCCCAATCGTATCATCATATCACTCTATCCTGAAGAGGAGATTTCTATGCGGTTTCTCGATGAGTCTGGAGATAGACGCGAGACTCATGAGATCATCACGCGAGACTCGATCCGTGGACGAGACGAGACGTACCTGGGGTCACATGAGCTTCTCTTCCTCGATGCGATCGAGCATGAGCGGAGATTTTTCCTCACGCCAGAGGAGATCCTCGCTTCTTGGCGATGTGTCGATCGAGTGTTCTCATATCTGGAAGAGCAAGATATACAGCCTGAAATCTACCCGAATAAATCATCAGGACCAAAAGGACAATATGAAGTACTCAGAGAGTGGTATAAATTAGAGAGATAAAAAGTAAAAATCGGAAGATGGAAAACAATCAATTACGAATAGTTTAATTCTTATGGAAATACTTTCTTCATCTGATCATAGTAAGCTCATTCGACATTTTTTCGAGCGATTTCTCTCTGCACTTGAGAAACTTTCCTCGCAGAAAGAGATATTTGTCGGACTTTCAGGAGGATCATCCCTCGATATATTCTATGCGTATATCCAGAGTCATTTCAGAGAAATCCCTGAAGCAATACGGATGAAAATCCGATTCGCATTTCTCGATGAACGGATTGTGTCGGTCGATCATCCTGACTCCAATGAGTGACAACTGAGAAAAAAGTTCCTAGGTGCTCTCGTGGAAGAGGGAAGTATAGGTGAAGGACAGATAGTTTCAGTGTTCCCGTCATCGCGAAGCATGAAGCGATCCAGTGTTTCAGAAAACTCAGAGCATGGATTGCTTCGTTCCTCGCAATGACAGGAAAGAGGAAAAGCTCTAACAGAATCCTACTCTTCTATCGTTCCTCGTATCGATATCGCGCTATTCGGAGTAGGTCCTGACGGGCATATCGCATCACTCTTTCCACATCATCCACTTCTCTCATCAGTCGAGAGATGATATCTCGAGATCATCGATTCTCCGAAGCCACCCGCACACCGCATCACGGTTTCGCCCACTATGATTCATGAGATATCGTACACGTTTATTGCTTTCATGCGAGGGAAAGAGCAGGCATTTGCAGACTTTCGTGATAGCGAGAAATCACTACAGGACTGCCCAGCGAAGATGGTCATCTCGGATAGGACGGTGGTGATGAGTGATATTGACTAATAGAAAATAAAATTTATATTTGACTTTTGCACCTCACTTAATAAACTAAGTAAGTTATTGAATTATAATTTACCTATTATGCAACAACCTTCTTTCTTTGATATTCAGGATAGATTAAATTTCCGAACAGCTTGATGAAAAAAATTTAATAACCTTCAATTTCCTCGCATACGCATATCTCGTTTACTTGAAAATACCTCCTCATGACTCGAGACAACAAGCGTTCTGGATCGCCAAGAAAGAGAAGCAAAAATGCAAAAAAATGCTCAAGAAACTGCCTCTATCATGGGAATGAATGTAGAGGATTTTCGTAGAGCTATAAATGATAGAACTGGTGCCATAAAACACGATTCACTTGGACATCTCGAATTTGCTCTTTATGTATGATCTCCGGAGTGAAAAAAAGCAATCGAGAGATCAAATAATCCGGGTGATAACATTTTTCTTCCTGTGGTTAGAGCTCTTGAGCAGAAATATGCCACGAATACTGTGATGAAGAAAGTTGCATAGACATAACTTCCTTCAAAAAAAGCCACCTTCGGGTGGCTTTTGCTTTCTTAGAGGGTTTTATTTATTATCTCTTTCTCTATTCTTGTAGAGAATTCTCCCACACTTTCTGTCGATTTCTCTTGTGTCTTATAGTTTCGCACTGCCAGAGTCTGCGAATTCATCTCTTGCTCGCCGACGACGACGATATAGTTCACATGCTCGGTCTCCGCATTTCGGATCTTCTTCCCGAGTGAGTCCGATGAGTCATCGAGCTTCACGCGGATACCTGCAGATCGGAGAGATGTGTATACTTCACTTCCATATGCGTTGAAGGCTTCACCCACAGGGATGATGCGGACTTGCTCTGGTGCGAGCCAGAGAGGGAAGACTCCTGCGAAGTGCTCGATCATGATCCCCATGAATCTCTCGAGACTTCCCGAGATTGCGCGGTGGATGACGACTGGCTGTTCGTCTTCTCCTTGTTCGTTTTTGAACGAGAGTTTGAATCTGTTTGGCTGATTGAAATCACACTGGATCGTCGCGAGTTGCCACTCACGTCCGATCGCGTCTTTGAACATGAAGTCGAGCTTCGGTCCGTAGAACGCCGCTTCTCCTGGCATCGGTCGGTAGTTAAGTCCATTGGCTTTCGCGGCTTCTTCGAGAGCCTTCTCAGCGATCTGCCAGACATCGTCTCCACCGAGGTACTTCTCTGGAGTCGCGGGATCTCGTACTGAGAGTGACACCCAGTAGCCATCCATGAGTCCAAATGTCGTGTAGAACTCCTTGATGATATCGACGATCGTACCGACCTCTTCCTCGATCTGACTGATACGACAGAAGAGGTGACCGTCGTCCTGTGTGATCGCGCGCACACGAGTGAGTCCCGAGAGTTGTCCTGTCTTCTCATCACGATATACAGTCGCAGGCTCGAAATAGCGGATCGGCATGTCGCGATATGAGAACTGATTATCTGCGTAGAGCTGCATATGGTGCGGGCAGTTCATAGGCTTGAGAAAAAAGTTTTCTTTGCTCGTTCCCCCATAGACCGAGAACATATCTTCGAGGTATTTTCCTGCATGACCTGACGTCTGGTAGAGCTCCTCCTTCGCGAGGTGTGGCGTCCAGACGCGGTCATATCCCTTGTCAGCATGCAGACTCCAGAGATACTCTTCGATCGCCTTGCGCATGATCATCCCTCTCGGTTGTATGAGAGGGAGTCCAGATCCGACCATATCCGATACGGTGAAGAGCTTCATCTTCTTTCCGAGTATCCTATGATCGCGCTTCTTCGCCTCTTCCATCATGTACTCGTATGCCTTGAGTTCTTCCGCCGTCTCGAATGCGAGTCCATATATTCTCGTGAGCTGCTTGTTCTTCGCGTCTCCTCTCCAGTAGGCTCCTGCGAGCTTGTCGAGTTTGAAACTATCCTCTGGGATCTCCGAAGTATTCGCGACATGAGGTCACTGACACATGTCGATAAATGTCGCCGTCATAAATTCCCCGAGATATGCGAAATCAGCATACACAGGATTGTGGAACTTCCCGATATTGGCATAAAATCCTATCACCGTCTCACCCTTCGCTTCGAGCTCGTCGACCATCTCGACCTTGTACACTTCGCCGAGTGCCGTGAGAAATGCTCGAGCATCGGCAACCGAGAGAGTAAATGGTCGAAATTCCTGTCCTTCGCGGACGATTGCTTTCATTTTTTTCTCGATATCTTTCAGTTTTGCTTCTTCGAGAGTTGCATCACCGAAGTCGATATCGTAGTACCAGCCATTATCGACATCAGGTCCGATAGCGAGCTTCGC
>CAYSEP010000067.1:0-4211 GCA_964430065.1 uncultured Candidatus Peribacteria bacterium | reverse complement strand
CCATTCAACTCTATTGTGGAAGATTATGCTGTAAGCTCTCTATCGTGGTGAAGGATTAGATATAGTTATGAGATTATCTCTCTCAATCTTTCAAGAGGCTGGAATTTTTGCGGAACAAAGTTATTTATGTGCTGCCTATCACCTGATTTGCTAGTATACTGGCTGGTAAGGGCTTGTACTGCGAAGATAAGTGCTCTCATTTGCGGAGTTTGTCGTGAATTTAAATCAGCAGGAATGGTTTTTTCCAGGGCGTTTGCTATTTCAGTTACCATTTTTCACTGCATAAGAGTTACCATGGTGGGCGGCCTTAGCGTTGTATGCTTCTTTAAGTGTATTTCAGGATGTAAAAATTCAAGAGATTGGAGCTTAGATTGAACTTTATCAGCAGAAAAAGTAAAATCTACTCAATAATAATCGATCCCCCCATTAGTTCACCTTTCCACTATATAAGCATCGAGATGATGCCAAACATCATCGTTAATATTCGTTTGAAACACCCTGAATGGATTTGCTCACTCGGGGAGTTTCTTATTGATCTCTGCTTGTAATATAATAGTGGCCACCCATTCGCGTATACGCATATTTTGCACTGCAAATATACCATCCTTTGATGCTATCTCCGAGAGAACATGAGATACTTTTGCATTGGAATTCTTTATGATTCCAGGGTGTTTTGGTATGTTTTCTATAAAACGCTTAAGATTTGGAAACTTAAGATGATCTTGTCTTTCTCATCAAGATCAGAACCCGCGAGGATGAGAATGAGTTCAGTTGGTCATAAATTTTTATTTTACCCATCCTTCCACGATCTCTTCGAGGATATGAGCAAGCTTAAGGGGGTGATGGCGCACGTAGTCTTCGTCATTGACGATATCGCGTTCTAGGATTTTATATGATTTTCATGTGAAAAGTCAATTGTCTTTTACTTTCAGTGGTTTTTTATTCTCCTCGCGTTTGTATTTCTCTACGACCTCATCGGAGATCACTCAGTTATTCACGATCACATAGTCGAGCTTTCCCGGGTCGATGTAGCGTTCTATCGTATCGATGAAGTCGATGACTTCCATATTGGTCGTCTCTCCACGCTTCGTCATAGCATTACAGACGTAGATGATCTTTCCTTTACTCGTATGGAGTGCTTCTCGCATCCCTTCTGAGAGGAGATTCGGGACGATACTGGTGTAGAGATCTCCAGGCCCGATGATGATGTAGTCGGCCTCTTGTATAGCTTTCTGAGCACGAGGATTGATATGACCCGATGCTCACTCCAGCCATGCATCTGTGATATCTTGGTCGATATTGTGCGTGCGTTCACCAGGGTTTTTGTCTGATATGTCGATATTTTTCTCACCGATGACCTCAGTTCCATCTTCGAATCGGACAGCCAGGTGGACGTCTTCGAGTGTCACAGGGATGACTCGACCTCGTATGTCGAACATCTCGCCCATAGTGTCGATGGCTTTTTCGAAATCTCCACCACAGATATCAGTGAGAGCAGTGAGGAGGATATTTCCGATCTTGTTCCCACCGATGACTCATTCCTCATCCTTGAAACTGTATTCGAAGAGTCGTCGTACCATTTCTGTATTTTTCGCGAGGGCGGCGATGGCTCGGCGCATATCTCCTGGTGGCAGGATCCCGTATTTATCGCGTATGGCTCCAGTTGTCCCGCCGTTATCCGCTACAGAAATGATAGCAGATATATCGTAGTTGAGATTCCGTTTGAGTCCATAGAGGACATTGAACGTTCCTGCTCCACCTCAGATTGCGACGATATTGATAGGCATACTTGATTTTTCGGGATAAAACCATAGGATTATAGAGGTTTTATTTTTTTATCAAATTTTCTATGAGCACTGGAGCTATTTTCACTCTTTTAGTCGTCCTCGCTGTCCTCGTTCCTTTCTTTATCCGTAAGATAAATCAGGGAGAGGTCGGACTACGAGACTTTCTCGGAAAGTATACAGATACGGTTGGTCCTGGTATATTTTTTCTCATTCCTGGTATACAGGCCGTGAAAAAAGTCGATATCCGCGAACAAGTCGTGACCGTCCCAGAGCAGCAAATCATCACCCGAGATAACGTAGGTATGGCAGTAGATGGAGTCATATATGTGCAGATCGTCGATCCATATCAGGCGACATATGATATCAATAATGTCTTCATGGCGGTCGTGAATCTTGCTCAGACAAACCTTCGAAGTGTGCTCGGAACTATGACGCTCGATGAGACACTCTCGAATCGTGAAGCGATAAATATACGACTCCTCGAATCTCTCGATCGCGAAACAGGGAAATGGGGAATCAAGGTTCTCCGTGTCGAGATCAAACGTCTTGATCCACCAGATGATATCCAGAACGCCATGAGTAAACAGATGAAGGCAGAGCGCGAGAAACGCGCCCAGATCCTCGAAGCCGAAGGATACAAGGTCGCACTCATCACCAAGTCAGAAGGAGATAAGCAGTCACAGATCCTCCAAGCAGAGTGACAAAAAGAGTCACAGATCCTCCAGGCACAAGGAGAGGCCAATGCTATCGTCGCAGTTGCTGAAGCGAAAGCGAAATCCCTCGAACTCGAAGCCAATGCTGCTGTAGAGTTCTTCAAGTGAGCTGCCGTAACGAAAGAACAACTCAAAGTTATCGAAAGTGCTCTCGGACAAAATACGAAATATATCCTCGACTCAGATATTCTTGCCGGAGTGTCGAAAATCTTTGGTTCTACTAAATAATTATTCTCTATGAGCGTACTACTTTTTTGGATCGGTGCTGGTATCGTATTTCTTATCGTAGAAGCTCTGACAGCGACTTTCTATGGTCTGGCTCTCGCTCTCGCGAGTGCTATCGTCGCCCTGTCTGTATGGGTGATGAATGACACGAGTTTCACTCTCATACAGGGACTGATTTTTGCTCTTACGAGTATCGCTTTTTCTTTTTTCCTTCCGAACTATCTGAAGTCATCGAAACCAGATATGCCACAGTGAATGGATAAGTATCTCGGTATGAAACGGAGCGTGAAAAAAGTCGGAACCGACATGAAAATATCTCTCGATGGAGTCGACTACCTTGTCGAATCAGACGTTGATCTGGGAGCTGGCGATAAGATCGAGATTATCGGTCATGCAGGAGCAAGTGTGAAGGTAAAGAAGATATAGCCATGAAAAAAATCCAAGAGAGGCAGATCCAGATCCTCAAACACATCATCGAAGAGTACATAAAAACAGGGGAGATCACAGGATCGAAATCCCTCCTTTCGAAGCATGATCTCCAGGTGTCTTCGGCTACAGTGAGGAACGATATGATGTCACTCGAGAAGATGTGACTCCTCTTCCAACCCTATAACTCTGCAGGAAGACTGCCTACGTCACGAGGACTTCGAGTATTTGTCGACTATCTCATGGAGACGATGCCTGGGGTTTTTATCGAAGCAGAAGAGCTCTATGCGAAAAAACTCGAAAATAACCGCATCGACGATACCCTCTACTCACTCGTCTCTCGTCTCACGAAGATCACGGGTGAGATCACGTTTGCATGTATCCCTGCACTCGGTGCGTCGTACTATGTATGACTCTCGAACTACATCGATCGGAACAAGTGAGTGATAGGCTATGAAGTGTACCAGGTGATCAAAACCCTCGAGAATAAACATGAATTTATTGCATTTCTCGATAGTCTCGATATCGGTCCACGCGTATCGGCATTTATCGGAAATGAGAATATACTCCCAGAGCTCGAGAGCTCGACCATGATCGTGAAACGGATCGAGCTCGATGGCTATACTGGATATCTCGGTATCCTTGGTTCCACGATGATGGACTATGCGTTCAACATCACGGCTCTGAGGCAGGTGTTATAAAAATTTGCTTTTCTAGAGCCTTTCTATATACTGCCTCTCGCACTACTGGTGTATTTTCTGGTTTTTGCATTTTTATATAAAATACTTTCTTTCATACATATGGATCACAAAGAAAAAAAATCTCTCATGGAGAAATTCGCCACTCATAAGGGTGATACTGGTTCTCCAGAGGTTCAGGTCGCTATCCTTACTTCTCGTATCGAGAACCTGAAGGCGCACCTCGAGACTCACAAACAAGATAACCACTCACGTCGTGGTATCGTCATGATGGTAGCTAAGCGTCGTAAGCTCCTTGATTATCTCAAGAAGAAAGATGAAGCTCGCTATACAGTCGTCATCGAGAAACTCGATCTCCGAAA
>CAYSEP010000066.1:0-4321 GCA_964430065.1 uncultured Candidatus Peribacteria bacterium | reverse complement strand
ACACTCGATCTGCCAATTTCACGAAAAGAGCTCTGTGAGAGTTTCTACGATCAGATTTTTCGTCTTCGGAGTATTGACTCGTCCATAGTTCCACTCTTTTGCGAACTTCAGCGTGAGTTTATTCCCATCGAGAGCAAATGTCGCCGTCTTGAGGTCTGTCATGAGCGCTGGACTCGTCTCCTTGAGTTTATTTATGAGAGTTGGGTAGGAGAATTTTGTCGGTTGGCCATCAATATTTTCTTCTTTGGTTGGTTCTTCTTGGATCTCGAGAGGTTTCGGAATTTCTACTTTTTTCTCTTCTATTTTTGGTGTTGCTTTGGGTGTGATTTGTACTACTTTCGCTCATTCTGTTTTTATAGAAGCTGCTCACTCTCTATTTTCTACTCCGCTTCTTTTGGCTATACGAAGTAGGGTGAGTTCTATGAGCATCATACTGTCGGGAATGATCCTGATACGACCATAGGCTTCCTCGAATGCGAGCATGAGGCCACTGTAGACCGAGAACTTCTCATCGTCGAGATGAGCAAACATGAGATCGCGAAGGGCGTACATGACCTGGTCGAAAAATGACCGCACCTGAATATGTCGCTCTTTCAGAGTTTCTATGATAGTGAGTGTCGTAGATACATCTTCAGTGGCAAGAGCCTCTATACAACCTTCTATAAGACTCTCTTCGACGAGTGAGAGTGTGTAGCGGACATGCTCAGTCGATACCTCACTATCGATCACATTTTGTTCGAGGAGAGTGAGTGCATCTCGGAGTCATCCGCGTGCGGATTTTGCGATGATTCGCAGAGCTTCTCCTTCTGCTTTGATCCCTTCAGCTTTACAGACGTATTCGAGTCGACCGATGATATCTTCGAGTCCGATTTTTCTGAAATCGAAGCGCAGTGTACGAGAGCGGATCGTCTCAGGCACTTTCTCGATCTCAGTCGTCGCGAGGATGAATTTGACATGTGCTGGCGGCTCTTCGAGGGTTTTGAGAAGCGCATTGAATGCGCCCGTCGAGAGCATATGGACTTCGTCTATGATGTAGACTTTATATTTTCCCTGATTGGGTTCGAATCTCGCTCGCTCGATGAGCTCACGGATATTATCGACTCCAGTGTTCGATGCTGCATCGATCTCGATGATATCGAGCATAGTTTCATTATCGAATGCCAGACAGTTCGCACATGCATGACACGGATTTCACTCACGGACATCGGTACAGTTGATCGCTTTCGCGAGGATGCGTGCGCTCGTCGTCTTTCCTGTTCCACGAGAACCATGAAAGAGGTAGGCATGACTTACGCGCCCACTCCGGATGCTATTTCGCAGTATCTTCGTGATGTATTCCTGACCGATGACAGAGTCCCAGTCTTTTGGTCGATATTTCGTATAGAGAGACATGCGCCTACTATATAGAAAAGCGAGAAAAATACAAAAAAATCCCTCAGGTGAGGAGGGATTAAGTTTTTATAGAACTCTATTTGAGTTTCAGGCCTGTTTCTAGTAGGAGTTTTAATGATTCTAGAGATATGAGTACGATAGATGTTTGCAGGTCTTTGTGTGAATCCATACCTCATCGGGCGCGCTCTTTCCTTACGTCTGCTAAAGCTATTTCTATACCCTTTATATAGATTCTTGTCCTTTCATTTCCTTGTTTTCATCGCACCATTTTATTGATTTGTATAGTTTTCTTCGATAATAATCTCTTACCCTTTCTCATGTCTCCCGCAAATTCATTATCACATTCGAATGGATCTAAGTCACAGTTATCAAAAAATATAGGAAGTTCATCTGAAAGTCTTTCTAAAAGTACTGAGGCATCATCTTCAAATTGAGTAAGTATCTTTTCATCAGGATTATCTTGAGGTGGATTATTATTGGTAGCGGGATAACTTTGTGACGGAGGTGGATTGTTATTTGTAGGGTTTCTTACAGGTTCAGGATTTGCAGGAGGAGTCACGATATCTGTCGTTGGTGGGACTATAGGAGGTGATACTATGCCAAAAAGATCTTTTACTTTTTTACAGCTTCAAGCTGAACAATATGATGCTATATTCGAATTGTGTCGAAATGATCCATACATTCATTTACTAGTATTTCCTTCGCAATACTGTACGAAATCAATCGCAGCAGATTTTAGTGCACCACCTTCCATAGTGTATTCATGTACATAAAATCCTCAGAGAATGGTATTGCACCCGCGTCAGTCACCAGAAATATCTATACCGTTGTATCCATCTCGGAATGCATTTCGTTTCGCAGGATAAAATTTCCCAAGATCTGTGAGTGCCTTTCCATTCTCAGCACTAAATGCAGCATTCATCCAAGAAATCGCAAAAGATGATAGCTGTATGCTAATAGTATTCGCACTCGCATTTGATGGATTTATCTTATCTCAGTTCGATGTATCAAATGTCGTATACTTTCATTGTCCGATATAGTCACCATAGTCACTTTCCCAAGTAAGAGTAGAAGCATTCGCATAAGAAGACGTGCAAATACCTATAAAGAGAGAAACAAAAAGAGCGATATAACGCATAAAGTATAGTAAAATAATAATGGATTTACTATATAGAAAAGTAGGAAAAATACAAAAAAATCCCCTCGGGAGGGGATTCATATTCGATTTTCTCTATTCCTTTCCTCTCCAGTTCGATCCCACAATCTTCTCCACCCATCCGAATACATGGATAAATCTCCATTTCGGCCTTTTCCTGAAACAGAGAAGCCAGATAGCGATATTGGTCACGAGGATATACGAGGGATAGAGAAGGTCTTCGTAGGTATACGATGTCACAGCGACGATAGAAGCGAGCCCAGCGAGCCAACCGAGGAGCCATGAGAGACTATCTTCTGTTTCTGGATGTTTGTAGAGCTTAGTAAATATCGCGAGTGCTCACATGATCTCGATAAGAGTATTTGCTGTGAGTACTGATATCGCGAGTCCACGTTCCGTGAAGTGGAGTGTCTTCAGGAGTTCTCCAGAGTGCGATGCTATCGCCCAGAATATCAGAGAGAGCATAGATATACCGAAGTAGAGCGCCTCACTCTTGTCTATACGAGTGAATCCATAGCGAAATGACAAGACGATGACGATGAGCTGTGTGATCGCGAATGCGAGTGAGAGCATGATCGTCGGGATGCTTCCGAGTTCATAACTGGATATGAGGATACATATCGTCGCTATCTGATAGAGGAGCCATCAGACGAGATTGGGCTTGGTTCGTCACTTCAGTATAGAGTATATATACCGAAACATCGATGCATATACGAGTATCGTCGAGAGTATGAGTCCGACCGTATGGTATGAGATTTCAGAGAGATATGACATAGTACGATAGTAGCATATGTCGGATTTTTTTGCAAAAATTCATCATTTTTCTATAATCGCTTGTATCTGCTAACACATACCTCTTATGATCGATATCAAAATCCTCAGAACCAATCCAGAACTTGTCCGAAAAACCCTCCATGATAAAGTCGTGAAGTGAGTCGATCTCGATGAGGTCATCCGTCTCGATCTCGCTCGTACATCGCTCCAGCAAGAGCTCGATGCTCTGCGTGCTCGTCGCAATGATCTCTCTGCGAGTATGGGAAAAGGGAAGCCCGAGCCGCATATCCTCGAAGAAGCAAAAAGCATAAAAGAGAAAATCCAGATGCTCGAGCCTGACTATGAGAAGACTGAAGCCGAGTTCCTCACGATCTATAAACGTATCCCGAATATCGCTACCACAGATACGCCTATCGGACTCACCGAAGAGGAGAATGTCGTGGTGAAGCAGTGGGGGAAGATCCGCGAATTTGATTTCCCTGTGAAGAATCATGCGGAGATCGCGGCTCTCCGTGGCTGGATAGATAAGGAACGCGCTGCGAATGTGGCGGGTTCACGATTTGCCTACCTCATGGGAGACCTCGTGAAGCTCCAGTTCGCTCTCATCCAGTGGGTCATGGATACCCTTGGTGACCGAGAAGTCCTCGCAAAAATAATCAAAGAAAACAATCTGAAAATCTCGGATAAGCCATTCACCCCTGTACTTCCTCCGTACATGATCAAGACTGCTCCCTATGACGCTATGGATCGTCTCGAGCCCCGCGAAGAGCGCTACAAGATCGAGTGACAAGACCTCTGGCTTCAGGGCTCTGCAGAGCATGTCCTCGGCTCTATGCACGCGGGTGAGATATTCGACGAGTCGGCTATGCCAGTCCGCTATCTTGGCTATGCGACAAGCTTCCGTGGTGAGGCTGGTACCTATGGGAAAGATATGGAAGGGATCATCCGTATGCACCAGTTCGATAAGCTCGAGATGGAGTCTTTCTCTTGTGCTGAGAC
>CAYSEP010000065.1:0-4774 GCA_964430065.1 uncultured Candidatus Peribacteria bacterium | reverse complement strand
GTATGAGGATCGCGAGAAGGATGAGGATGAATTGGCTATTCTCCTGACTCGCTTCTGTCGTATCGGTCATATAGAGCTTGAGCGCGAGACAGCCGAGTATGATGAAGCTGATAAGAGAAAATCCTCCTGTGAGTCCTGGTATACCATCAGAGAAATTGATACTATTGAACACGAGTACATACCAGAAAACGGTGAGGAGAAGTGGTATATAGTAGATCGTATAGAGGCTTCCTGCCAGAGAAAACTGAAAAAAGTAATCATTGAGTGGTGTCACTCCACCGAAGATATTGGATATATAACTGATCTTGATACTCGTGACTCCTATGATAAGCCCAACTCCTATCTGCATGAGGAGTCTGACTATCGGTGGCACGCTCCACCTGCTCTTGCCGATCGTATCGAGGTCGTCCACGAAGCTCACGACTGCGATGATGGCAGCGAGTGTGAGGACGATATGGAGCTTGTGCTCGAGTGACTGACTGATATCGAAAAAATACGGGATCAGAGGCGAAATAAGCAGAAGTGTAGCCACGATCGCTATACCGATCCCATAGGGGACAGGGCTCCTCCCAGATTCTGTCTTATAGAGGTGTGGACGATCGAGTATTCATCGCTCTTTCCAGAGTTTCTGTATGAGAAAAAGCACCGCGTATCAGACGAGGGATGAAGTGACTATAAGGATGAGGAGTTCGAGAGTGAAGGACATGAGAACATCTTTTTATTATATTTTTTTTGATGATTTCCGCCTTTCTTTTTCTGCTATTTTTTCTTCGATTTCTTGCTCCTTATTTTTCATATATTCAGAAAAGGCTTTACGCTTAAAGAAATAAATATATACACATATTGCGAGCAATAGTATGAATGTGATTTTTCAAAGATTTTTCAGGATAATATCATACTTCCCAATGAAATAAATACCTAAAAGATTTATAGAAAATGCCCAAATAATTGATCAAATCATATTATATAACCAAAAGCTTTTTTCACTCATTCAGCTTGATCCTGCAATGAAGGGGACAAATGCTCGAGTGAAGTTATGAAACTTTCCGAGAACGATATACCAAAATCCATTTCTTTTGATTTGATCACTTAAAATATTCATTTCAGTTTTTCACAAACCAAACCAGATTCCATACTTCTCTAAAATTTTTCATCCGTACCATTTTCATATCCAATATCCAATGTAGTTTCCAAGCATAGCTCATGTTATAGCAAGCAATATAGTTAAGAAGAAGTGCTCCTTAGTCCAAAATCATCATACAAATATCATTACCTGCATTCATGGCAATGTTGTTCCTATAAAAGGCAAGGACTCTATACATGCTGATACAAATGCGATAAGATAATTCCAATTACCTAATCCTGATATAATTCATCGTATATATTCAATTATAATTTTTATCCATTGTGTTTTTTCATTTTCGAAAAATCAAAAAAAGAACCAAAAATCCTTAATCATAAGATAATTATGTATATTTACATATATATCATGAAGTATTAGAGGGATAGTTAGTACGGTTATGATGAGAAAAAAAATCGCGAGTCCTTTCGCGAGTCATTTGAGGAGGTATTTCAGCGTTTGCTTCATGAAATCACCTTAGTAAAAAAATCCTCTTTTGCAAAGAAAAGGAACAGAATTTTTCTATTAGAAATTGACAGAAAAGATAAATTATCTAATATAAATAAAATATTTTATATAACTATGCAATATCCAAAAACCTCTCTCAGGGATGTTCCTTCGAACCTTGATACTTCTGAAGCACGTGGACGAAGAAGGTGAACGGCCATTTTTGTCGCACTGATACTAGGCAGTAGCGTCCCTTATCATACATTTCCGAATTTTAAGGATGGAGTAGATGGCTTGTTCAGTTATATGTGATGGCGCTTTAATTGATTAGTAAATGAGCTCAAAAGACCAATAGACGCACCAAGAATTCAACAACCACAACTTCCAGCATTACCTCCAAACATTGCTATACCAAGAAAAGAAGATTAAAAAATTTTTGACAAAATCTTTCTCCTGAATATAGTTTCTCTATGCACAGACAATTCTCACTTCTTGCCCTTCTCCTACTCGGACTTGTTTTCCGGGAGAGTTGTGGCGCGTAAGTCCTGATTTACGATCTATGTCCCTCTCGGAAAACGAGAGGGATTTTATTTTCTTATTTTTCTTTCTATGGCAAATACCCAATCAAATACTGGATCTATATCAGTCTCAACTTGAACAACCTCAAGTGTAGGATTCGACTATACTGTTAACCCTAATGAAGTAGTAGTGACCCAAGCATATGGAATCGACAAGAAAAATTTACCTGCAGATGTAATCTGAACAATTCGCGATGCCATAATGACTCTTGTATGAGAAAAAGTGTTAGATTTATCAGGGCTGAATCCAGAATTAGCAAAGCAAATAGATGCATTCTTAAAGAGGGTTGGCTTTGTTGGAAAGATTAGAAGTACGGTAAATGTTATAACATGAACCACTATTTTAAGAAACTCGGCTCTAGAAGCTATACCTGCATAAACCACTCAAATAATCTCCGATGATTCCCGAGATATTCTGGGTGCCACTGGACGCCATAGTGGGGAAGGGTAGTGTGCTCGATAGCCTCGACCTCATCGTCGTGGAGGCTTCGTGCCGAGATTTTTAGGCTTTCTCCGAGTGAGTCGACGGCTTGGTGGTGGATAGAGTTGATCTCTATTTCCCGAGTTTCGTATACCTCGTGGAGAAATGAATCTTCTCAGGCACATATCCTATCGATCATCTCATACCCACGCTCCGGCTGGAAGTGGTATACCTGCTCTTCGACATCTTGTTTCAGGGTACCGCCGTGTGCGATATTGAGCATTTGCATACCCTTACAGATGCCGAGGATCGGTTTCTTCGTTTCGAATACTTTTCTCATCGAAGAGAGTAGGTAGCGATCGTATTCTGGAATGACACCTCGAGCGCCATTTCTCACGTGACCATAGAGGCTCGGGTCGATGTCGGGTCCTCCAGGGAATATATAGGCGTCGCACATATCGAGGTAGCTCTCGAGATTCACCGTAAATGCGGGGATGACGATCGCGATACCTCATGACTCTTCGATCGCACGGATATAGTCGAAGGCAAGATTATTGAAAAACCTGCCTGCGTATTCCCGCCTTTGTGCGAAGATGCCGATCGTACGAGCCATAAAAAAAGACAGAAGTGAGTGACTCCTGTCTTTTTAGGTTTTTTTACGATTTTTGCAAGGTTATTTATTCTTCTGAGCTGATCCTCTTTCCTCATTTCTTTCATGCCGCCTGTATGACGCGTTCGAAATCAGCAACTATTCTATCATGCTGTGCGAGTGTTTCATTTGTACTCAGGCGAGGTTTCGATGGACTTGTAACAATCTTCGTCGCTTTTGTAGTCGTGACTCCTTGTATATATTTAGTGGAACTTGGAGACCCAGCAGGAAGCGCAGAAAATCCAGCTATAACTGCGCTGAATATTATAGGAGGTGTCAATCAGAGAATTTTCATAGAAGATCATTATATCGAACTCACCCTTTTTTGCAAATGTTTATTGACGAAAAGAAAATAGAATTTTTAGTTGACTTAATAATAATGTATATATGATAAAAAGAACGAAAACTTAAAAAATAATTTTTACCAATGTTTACTCAGCCATTTCATAAAGAACTTCTGCCTTGAGTTCAAAAAGAAATAGACAGACTTTGACTTGAGAGTACCACCTCACTGAAGACTCGAGATGCTATGATCAACCAATGAGCATGATCACTTGAGGATTTTATTGTTCAGAGAATTGTTTCACTTATGGAACAAGAAAGAATACCTACCAAGGATATGAATCCTAATCAACAAGCCTATTCTCTACCTTTCTGGACGCAAATCCTCAATCAAAATCCTGACGCGAGAATTAGATTGGATAAAATAAGAGATATAGATTATCCAGCACAACCAAATCTACCAATACACATCCAACCGAACCAAAATCCTCTCCTAAATACGATTCTTAATTCCCTTCTGAATAACTGATATGACATGCTTTGCTGGAGGTTTATAATCTCTAACTTTCCTGAACTTGTTACTATATTTTATAAACTAAAAAGAGATCTGGAGGATCAGGAAATGGGGGATAAAAATATTGTTTTAGTCGTCAATCACTATACTTTAGCGAGCCTTTCTATACTGAGTATTCTTTTATGAGAATGAGCAAAAATCGATATACAGAAAATATATACTCTTGTATGACCACTCATTGTTTCGAGCCAAGAAGGTATGCAAGCTCGACGGTATTGACGTATTATAAAAACCTGGCCACCAGGTACTATCAATTCAGATACCTGATTAGCTTCTGCAAGATCTGTAGCCGGTCGAGCGCACCTTCTTTTAAATAGTCTTATAATAGGATCAAAAGGCAATCGTTTCTTAGTTGCTCCGAGCGGGCAAAGAGATCGCATAAACTGAAATGAAATATCGGTGAGAATTCCTGAAAGATCTGAGGATTTTCTCAATACGCTTACCCAAAAATGAGCACTCCTCTTGCCTGTAGGAATAGATGAAAGAGGAGTTTGTGATAGTGATGGAATACCTCGTCGCAGATGAAAGATCCCAGTAAGTGTAGGGCAAATTACACAAAATGCAGGAGAAGCTATAGAGCAACTTATCTGACTTATACCTCATAAGCCAGGAGAAAATATCGTACGGATTTCGTAGAGAAAATAAAGCCTTCACTTCTCCCTATTTTTCACTATACTCTGAGGGTATAACCTTTCTCTATGCC
>CAYSEP010000064.1:0-4862 GCA_964430065.1 uncultured Candidatus Peribacteria bacterium | reverse complement strand
CCTTAATATAGGTTTCTTTTGTTCATTCATAGATGGCTTTTTCGTACCACTTCATACTAATATGCTACAAATAAATCTCTCAGCGCTGTTCTGAGATTCCACTTTGCGGTCGTATCGAGTGCCTGCTCGAGACAGATAAATCTCTTGTCAGTATGCGCCTGAAAGTAAGTGACTGTGTCAGGAGAGATCGGCCTATCGAGTGTGATATATGCTGAGAGTCCTGTCGTATCTGTAGCAAGATAGACGGTATTTCCTGTGATAGCATCGACCTTCGTGAGAGTATAGTCAAGACGGAATCCATTTTTCAGAAGGACCTCCTCCATGACTCCTGGTGCATGCGTCTCGAGGTGGAACACCGCCTCCTTCCGAGCTATGTAGTCTTCGAGAAGCGCGAGATTCTCAGTTTCAGAAAGCGTAGCATCTGGAGTAAAATCCACACGTGGAAATGCACTTCGAGCAAGAGTAAATACCCGAAATCCGACTCAGTCGATCGGTGTAGGATGGTCGCCATATCACCCTATCACTCGCTTATTACGCTTTATGGTAATGTCTGATATCTTCCTATACCCTGCCCTATATGCCTCACTCTCTTCACTCGTAAGTTCTGGAAGCTGGACGAGTATATATTGTCTATTCCCTCCATCTTCCTTATTGAGTTCCATCACTGCTTGCCCAGTCGTACCAGATCAAGCAAAAAAGTCGAGAATTAGGTCTTCATTTTTAGTACAAGCTGAATATAATTTTTTTAATAATTCTGTAGGTTTTGGATAATCAAAGATATTAGCTCACATGAACTCATCAAACTCTTCTGATCAGTGTCTGGAGGAAATTACATCCCTTTCTATTAGTCATGCCAAGGCAGTAACAGATTCCTCTTCAGATTGGAATTTTTTTACCTTTAATGCCAAAGTTGAGCCTTTCTGTTCGGTAAAAAGGAGTCTATTATCATCAAAAAGATTTTTTACAGTAGTTGGTGGATACATCCATGTATTATGACCATACCACTCTATGTTATTTATTACCTCTCACTTAGTAATCTCTCAAGTATAACGATTAATACTCTGGGTATAATGGGCTTTTTTCTCGGTAACAGTATGTTGTGCATCACGCCAATCTCACCTTACATCGTTATCTGGGTTAGAATACTTTCTTTCTATATATTCTCAATACCAATTTATATCAACGCCAGGAGTAGGCTTAAAAATAGGAGATATCATACTTAGAGATTTCGCGTAAACTAAGATATATTCATGGTCTATGCTTAATGCTGTTTTGGATCTACCGCGAGCGTGCCATACCATTTGTCACATAAAGTTATCCTCCCCAAATACATCATCCATAAGCTTCCTGAGATTGTGTACTTCATTATCATCGATACTCACGAATATGACTCCCTCATTTTTTAGAAGTCCACGAGCAAGGAGAAGACGAGAGTGCATCATCGAGAGCCAGTCAGAGTGATATCGCCCATTGGACTCAGTATTGGTATCCACACGGACTCATTCTGCTACTTGTCCTGACTTGTTCCAGTAGGCTTCTTTTCCCTCAGTGTAGTTATCTGAGTAGACGAAGTCTTTCCCAGTATTGTACGGAGGGTCAATATATATACACTTCACCGCGCCTCGATACGCACTCGTGAGGAGCTTCAGGACTTCGAGATTATCTCACTCGATGATCATATTACCTTTTGCCTGATCTGGGTGGATAGAGCGGGATTCGTCATACTGGAGACGAGCAGTCGAAGGAGTGAAGGCAAGTCTCTTGGACTCATGCTTACCTGCCCACTCGAATCGGTAGTGTTCGCGGTGATCAGGCGTCTCACTTGTGAGAGACTGGAGGCTCGCGAGATCGAGACTTCACTCTGCGGTGAAGAGATCAGGGAAATCACTCTTCAGACGAATAAGACGCTCTGTGAGGAGGTCTGGAGTAATAGGGAGTTTAGTTTTAGGATCGAGCATAGAAGAAGAGGGTTTAGAGTAGTATATTTTTTATATCCTAGTCGTGAAGTCTGTATAGGTCTTTCTCGGTGCCTCGAATCGTACAGTTGTCGGCATACCGAGAGCTTCGAAGTGTTTTTTAGCACATTCGATCTTCATGACTTCATCAGGAGTGAGAGCACTCGTATCGTGGATATCGTTGGTTCACTTGGTTTCTATCACGAAGTAGAATTCCTCTCAGTCTAACTCGAGAAGATTTTTTCGCTTCATGACGATCCCAAAGTCTGGCTCATAGTTCCCTATGGGTGTGGGTATCTTATATGATGAGGGAAGTTTCAGAATACAGACCATATCACTCGCACTATCAGCATCCCGAGCAAAGTCCATCTCTATAGTCGAATCACATACAACGATATCATAGAGTCCTCGGTGTGGTGTGGGCTGGAGGAGTGTCTTCGTCGTCTCGAAATACTCATGGAAATCTGTGATCGAGAGAGTCTCATCTGTCTTATGATAGGAGAGGGCTCGCATCATCTCATCGAGCTCTATCTGGCGGAGCCTCTTAGCAGCTTCTGTAATCCACCGTGGAGGGTTATGGAGGATTTCTGATGTATGTGTGAGTCACTTCACGATAGCGAATACTGTGTGGTACGAGAGACTCGTGGCTTCGGAGAGATCTTCGATGATATCGAGCGTGGAAAATCTCGAAGTGAGAGACTCACTCGACTCACCGATAGTACTTCAGGAAATCCCTTCTCGAGAAAACGAATCAATACGAGTGAGCTGTATAGCTACTTCCGCTTTCGGAATACGGATACTCGAAAGTGCTTCTATGGCACGATTTTTGAGGTCGAGCTCGTTGAAGGCGACAGTATAGCGAGTTTTCTGTGCGATACGGGACCAGAACTCTCGGAAACTTGCTCCTTCGAATATATCTCACCTTCGAGAAATTTTTTGTTTCCTTAGTTTTCATTTCGTGTTATCTCGTGTTTCTGGCGCTTTTCCTTCACCATATTGTTCGAGGGTTTCTGTCTGATACTTTTCCGAAAAGGTCTTATAGCTCTCGTTTGGAACTATGGTCAGGATATTTATCTCTTCGCCTTCGGGCGTCTCATCACTATCGTAGACTCGTTTCCCTGTATCATCAACACAGATGCGGAGTCCACGTCATATTTCCTGTTGTTTACGAGCACTACTTTGGGACTGATTGAGAGTTGCTATGGTAAATACATTGGGATTGTCCCACCCTACTCAGAGTGCTGAGTGAGTAAATATAAACTCTATAGGTTCGCTCGGTGATATGAGTTTTTCTTTCTCCTCCATGATCGTCTTATAGATCTCACTATTGCTTCTCATAGTCGCTTCATTATCAGTGAAGTCTCATTTTCCTGTACGAGCAAAGTAGTAC
The DNA here is from genome assembly GCA_964430065.1 of uncultured Candidatus Peribacteria bacterium. GTDB lineage: Bacteria > Patescibacteriota > Gracilibacteria > BD1-5 > UBA2023 > JAGOMW01. The sequence goes on along the minus strand of CAYSEP010000064.1, from coordinate 1,517 downwards.
CCTTGTACTTTCAGTATATCTTCAGAGGAAGGTTTTTTTCCATACTCTGCTTCGAAAGCGCGAGCATACTCCTCGGTAAAAAGAGTACGTATGAGTCCGTCAGGCTGGACATAGTTATCGACCTTATCTATAAAAATCAGTGCAAGTGGCTTGATGCCGAGTGGAAGGAGTTTTTTCTTTTTCTGAAAGTGTGACCATATGAGCCACTTGATCTGCAGTCTGAAAAAATCACTATACATATCACTCTGCTCTCAGACGATGATTTCATGTCCATTGGTAAACCGTACTTTCCATTTTGTATTGGCACCAAATCCCATTCAGATTTCTCTATAGACTCTATCTACTATGTATCCTGAGTAGATAGTATTTCAGGTTTTCTGAGCAAGATTTGTCCCATCTGTGATATTTTTTATAGATTTCATCACATATTCACTTTCACTATTGAGAGACCAGAGATTCATAGTGACGGTAGGTTTTTTCATACCATCCGCTTCTACCTTTTCTACTACCATACGCATAGTCGCTTCGTCATGAGCTGCCACGACAGAGAGAACTTCTAGTTTTTTTACAATCCTATGTTCATATGCATCATATGGCGTGAGGCGATAGAGACGATTGTAGATATGTTCTTTTTTATGTGTAGCGGAGTATCTCAGTGTGAAAAGTGGATTGAGGTCAGCAAGTCTCTTTCCTGCATTTTCTGTATCCATTCACTCCTGTGGTTCATCCATGACTATGATAGGGTGGCATGCTGAAAGTGCCTGAAAGTAGGAAAGCCCATCGAAGCTCTTATCTCTTCCAGATTGGTTGATAATACGATCATCAGAAGTGAATGACTGGAGAGTCATTACCATAATTTGTGGATTATTATCTCGGATAAAAGCGTCTACGCGAGAAAGTTTCTTGCTATCATATTCAAAATAGGGGATTTCGAATCCATATTTTTCCCTCAATTGAGTTGAAAAAGTAGAAAGCGTAGAGAGTACTCAGGCACGGATAGGGACAGTTGGTACGAGGATGATAAATTTCGTAAATCCGTACTCTGCAAAAAGTCGATAGAGCGTCTGTATATAGACAAGAGTCTTCCCTGTTCCTGTTTCCATTTCTATAGTGATATCCTTTTTTTCTGAGAGTTTCCCGATATCTAGGGAGATGCCATTATTTCTGAGAACTTCATTTTTATTCTCCTCTATCTGTTCGAGGGTAAGTGGTGAAGTATTGGGGAATATACCGTCAAGCGAAGTGATACTATTTATATTTCTTGATTGCCCCCTGAATACAGAGATCACTGAAGAGATGGCTTTTTCTTGGTATTCGAGATTTTCGAGTTTAAAAGACATATACGTCTGGATAAATTATTTTTCTTATTCTATCGAAAGCTCTGATTTTTCCAAGCCCACCTACAAAATCATCATGAAAATGTAAGAAATAATTTAGAAATTTCACAAGATATAGAAAAATCCCCCATTTTCATGAGGGATTTCTTTTGGGCAGATATACTAAAACTTCGCCAGCTT
>CAYSEP010000063.1:0-4944 GCA_964430065.1 uncultured Candidatus Peribacteria bacterium | reverse complement strand
AGTCCCGATATCGGTCGCGCGACGGTATATAGAAATATCGAAGCCATGGCAGAAGAGGGAACGCTCAGGCGATTTCCAGGTATCCACGGCAAGACTTACTACGAGTGCAACCCTGCCACTCATGCCCACCTCGTCGACGAAGCGACTGGGATTTTCTGTGATTTCCCGATCGAGAACGTCGATGTGAAAAATGTTCCCGCAGGCTATGAAGTCTGTGAGATTCGTGTACAGATCCGAAAAATTGACTAAATATCCCTCTATGCGCCACGCTCTCGAAATCAACCACCTCACCAAAAAAATCGGGAAAACCACTCTACTTCATGACATCCATCTCCTTATCGGAAGGGGTGAAGTATTCGGCTTTCTCGGTCCCAATGGTGCTGGAAAGACGACCACTATGAAGTGTATCCTCGGTATCATGTCCCAAACTGAAGGAGAAGTGAAGATTCTCTGAGGGAGTATCGACGATATAAAAATCCGATCTCGTATAGGATTTATGCCAGAGAATACCTATCTCTATAAGTATCTGACAGGAGATGAATTTCTCGACTTCAATGGAGCTTTCTATGGCCTCACTGGAAAAAATCTCGAGAAGAGAAAAAATATCGTTCTCGAGAAAGTCGGGCTCACCTATGCTCGTGGGAAGCGCCTTCATACCTACTCGAAAGGTATGCTCCAGCGCATCGGACTCGCTCAGGCGATCCTGCATGATCCAGAATTTATCTTTCTCGATGAACCGATGAGTGGGCTCGATCCAGTCGGGCGAAAAATGGTGAAGGATCTCATGCTCGAACTGAAATCTCAGGGAAAAACTCTCTTTTTCAATACACATATCCTCTCAGACGTAGAGGCGATCTGTGACCGATTTGCTATCATCGCGAAGGGACATATCGTCGCTGATATGAAGGTATCTCATCTCGAGAAGCCGATAGAAGACTTCTTCATGGAGTGTATCATGAGAGTCCAATGAGATGATATGCGCGTGGAATAATAAAAACAATTTTCGCTTAGACGTGATTTCTCCCAAAAATAAAAATACTGTCTTGGTTATTTCTTTGTGATTTTCCCGAAAATCCATAAAAATAGTACTTACCCCTAACCCCTATTTCTATGAATACGAAAAATCCTTCGCTCGATGCTCTGAACCATCTCATCGCTGCCTATACTATCGCTTCGCAAAATGCTCGATTTTGTCACTGGAATGTCGTCGGTCCTCACTTCGAAGATGATCATGAATTTTTTGGTGATCTCTATAATGAGCTCTCAGATGAAGCAGACCTCTTCGCTGAGCGTATCCGTGCACTCAGACTCAATCCACTTTCTCGTCTCGTCGATCTTCTCGCAGAAACCAAACTCCAGGAATATGAACTTCCTATGACGGCTCGTCAGATGCAGAAAAATATGCTCAAGGACTATGAACACATCTCGGCCGAGATGACGAAATTCATCGAAGAGACAGACCATGACGCTGTGACTCAGGATATCATCACGGGTTCTCAGAGACAGATCGACAAGCGTGCCTGGATGATGCGATCTATGCTCGGAGAATAAGAGAAATTTATTATGAGAATAATTCTCATTTTGATTTGATTTTATCGGAGATTTCTCTATACTTCGTCTGTGGTTTTTCTATAACCTACATTCTAATATCTAATTCCTCCAATTATGTCTTGCTGCGATAACGAATACATGTTCGAACAGGTAAAAATCGATACTCCTGCACCAAATTTCGACCTTCCTGCCTATGATCCAGTGAAAGATGACACGACCAATGTCTCTCTCGCTGATCAGAAAGGGAAGTGGACAGTACTATTCTACTATCCTGCTGACTTCACCTTTGTCTGCCCGACAGAACTGAAGGATATGGCAGATGCGAAGGCAGAGTTCGACGCACTCGCCGTCGATGTCCTCGCAGTCTCTACGGATACTGTATTCTCTCATCGCGCATGGGTGAAGCACGAGGGGCTTATGAAAAATTTCCCATACCTCATGCTCGCCGATCACAATACTCAGGTCGCTGACTCGTACAATATCCTCGACTCGAACTCAGGAATCGCTGGTCGTGGTACATTTATCATCGATCCAGAGGGAGTCTGCCGTGGTATCGAAGTGACTTCTGGTCCACTCGGTCGCAATAGTGAAGAGCTCCTTCGCAAGATCGAAGCCCTCCAGTTCATGACCGCTCATCCTGGGACAGCATGTCCTGCGAAGTGGAAAGCTGGTTCGAAGACGCTTACTCCGTCTATCAAAATCGCGGGAGAGGTCGAGGGACAACTTCAGTAGTTACAATCTTATAAAAAGATCCCTTCATGAAAGTGAGGGGATTATTTGTTTTTTGACATTTTTCCACTTTTCCATACTATCTCCTCACATTTTCGCATGAGTTCTTACGGACTCTCGTATTTCATATTGTCGAAATACGAGAGTATTCGCGTAAGATAAGAGATCGGAGTTATGAACTGAAACTCACCTCGTGCCCCTAACCCCTTTTCCATGACTCCTCCAGCAAATCAAGATGACTACTACGCTCAGGTAAAAGCCGCAGGTGCATCTGGTACCGATGATAAAAAACCACTGAAACTGAAACTCAAAGCAGTGGTAAAAAAACCTACTGAAGAAGAGGTTCCTAAAAAAGAGGAAGATATTTCTCCGCGTGAAGAAGTCGCTCCAGAGCGTCCAAAGGCACGTCTCGTAGAGCGTGAGCATGCGAGTGGAGGACTCTTGCGTTCTGTGATGAAGTCAGGCAGTGAAGAAGGTGCCAAAAAACCCGACGAGAGAAGAGAAAAATCTTCAGGATTTCCGAAGATCTCATTTGCGAAGGCAGATCATAAGGTAAAAATCCTCGAGAATCGCCCTGTCATGCAGATCCCTGACGAGGTCCCAAAAAGACGAAGCGATGGTACTCTGGAGCCAAAGCGTCTGCGTGATGACTCGAAGCCTATGTTCCAGAGAAATATCGGATTCGCGACTCCACAGAAAGACGGAACTGCGAAGAAGTGAGGCAAGGGAAAGTGAGGAAAGGACTATGTTGCCGATGATGGCAAACGAAAAAGCGTGAAGACGATCGGATGAGTGGCAGATGATGGATCATTTCGTCGTTCGGGAAAACTCGGGAAAAGAAAGAGTGAGAAAAATATCGAAGATATCGCACAGATCCTCGTCGATCGTACTGGTCAGGAAGTCTCTGTTCCAGATATGATCTCTGTGAAAGAGTTCTCAGATAAGATCGGTATCCCTGTCGCGAAAGTGATCGGAGAATTGATGAAAAATGGAGTTCTCGTGAACCTGAATGCTCCTATCGACTATGATACGTGTTTCCTCATCGGTGAAGGATTCGGTATCAAGATCAATAAAGAAATCTCCGAAGATGTCTCTGTCTCTGATCTCATGGATGGAAATATCGATGAGATGATAAAAGAAGACGATAGCTCTCGTCTCGTCGACCGCTCACCGATCATCTCGGTCATGGGACATGTCGACCATGGTAAGACATCGCTTCTCGACTATATCCGTAAGACGGACGTTGCTTCATGAGAAGCAGGAGGGATCACACAAAAAATCGGTGCCTACCAGGTGACGAAAAATGAGAAACGTATCACCTTTCTCGATACTCCAGGACATGAGGCATTTACTATCATGCGTGCTCGTGGAGCGAAGCTCACCGATATCGCAGTCATCGTCGTCGCTGCCGATGAAGGGATGAAGCCACAGACCATCGAGTCGATCAACCACGCGAAAGAAGCAGGAGTGCCTATCATCGTCGCGATCAATAAGATGGACAAACCAGGAGCCAATATCGACCTGATCAAAGGGCAGATGGCAGAGCAAGGACTCCAACCAGAAGACTGGGGGGGAAATGTCGTCGTCGTCCCAGTATCGGCTCACACGGGTCTCGGTATGGATACGCTTCTCGATATGATCCTTCTCCAGTCAGAGATGCTCGAACTGAAGGCGAACCCAGACCGAAGTACTGTCGCAACCGTCATCGAAGCACATCTCGACCAGAAACTCGGATCTGTCGCCACTATCCTCATAAATACAGGAACGATCCACAAGGGAGAAAATATCGTCTGTGCGGGAGCATCTGGAAAGGTGCGTACTCTGAAGGACTACAAGTGACGCAATATAGATAGTGCTCTTCCAGGAACTCCTGTACAGATCACTGGACTATCCGATGTGGTCCAGGGTGGAGATATCCTCCAAGTCCTCTCGACTCCAGAACTCGCTACGACGCGCGCGAAGGAGTACTCACTCGCGAAAAATAAAAAATCGATCCACGCCTTCGAAGGAGCCTCTCTCGGTATGCTCATGAGCAGACTCAAGTCTGGAGCTCTGAAACAACTCAAAATCGTCCTGAAGACCGATACGGGAGGATCACTCGAAGCCCTCAAGGCCTCACTCGCGAAACTCTCGACACTCGAGACGGGAGTCGTATTCATCCACTCGGCAGTCGGAGATGTGAACCAGTCTGACGTCATGATGGCAGGGACTTCACAGGCTCTTCTGATCGCCTATAACGTGGGAGTGAATCCTGCTGCGAAGTCAGCCCTCAGTCAGTCGAAGATCGAGTTCATCGATAAAAAAGTCATCTACCACGTTCTCGAGAAAGTCGAAGCGATCATCACGGGTATGATCGACATCCGCTACGAAGATATGGAGCTCGGAGCGTCTCTCGTGAAGGCGATATTCTATACGGGGAAGAACAACTCTATGATGATCGTCGGTATGGGAGTGACTTCTGGGAAGATCGAGAACCGAGCAAAAGTCCGTGTCATCCGCGCCGGATCGAAGGTCGGAAGTGGTGAAGTCGCGAACCTGAAGATGGGTCCACTCGATGTGAACGAAGTCGAAGAAGGGAACGACTGTGGTATCAACTTCAAGGGAGACGTACAGATCATCGAAGGTGATGTGCTCGAGTTCTATAAGATGGTGCAGAGGAAATAA
>CAYSEP010000062.1:2159-5062 GCA_964430065.1 uncultured Candidatus Peribacteria bacterium | reverse complement strand
AATCAGAAAAAGAAAATCTTGCTATTCGAGAACTCGCAGATATCGTGATAGAAAACAATAGCACAAAAGAAGAGCTTTTCGAACAAATCGAAATTTATATAAAAAATCATGCATAAAAAATACTCCCTCATCCTCGGTGGTGGCGCTGCACGTGGTATGGCGCATATCGGCGTCATCCGTAGGCTCGAAGAGCTCGATATGCGACCTATCGAGATCGTCGGTACGAGCATCGGTGCTCTCGTGTGAGCATTTCTCGCGCTCGACTATACAAGTAGTGAGATGAGCGAGATCGCGAGCAATATCCCGTATCTGAAGCTTATAGATATCGATCTGAGAATGGGATCTCTGAAATGAGTAAAGCTCATGAAATATCTCGAAAGATTTCTCGGTGATAAAAATTTTTCTGACTGTAGCATCCCCCTGAAGATCGTAGCCACTGATATCAATACTGGGGAAAAATATGTCTTTCAGGAGTGAAAAATCCTCGATGCTATCCGCGCCTCTATCGGTATTCCTGGGGTATTTGCTCCCTATAAGCATGGATGACGACTACTCGTCGATGGAGGTCTCGTCTCTAATCTCCCTATCGAGGAAGCGCGTGAAGATACTCGTATTCTCGCGGTATCCGTTCAGATGGAACTTTCTCGGATCAAAAAACTCAAAAGGAGTCGCATATTTCCCAATGGTACGCCCTTTATCCACGTTTATGAAGCTATCCGAAAGACGCTCGCTATCATGATGGCGCGGAATGAATCTCTCTCTATAAAATCTCGGAAAAATATCACTCTCATCCGTCCTCTCTGTGAAGAGATCGAATACTATGACTTCTCAAAAAGCAAGAAAATGATCGAAGCGGGGTATGAGGCGAGCCTCGATAAACTCGACTAGGGAACTCTAAAATCTCACTATTGCTTTTGTGTAAGATATGCATAAAATGTAGAGTCTAACCAAACCTTTTATGAAAAATATTTTCTCATTTTTCTCTCGTGAATCTCTGAGCAAGTCTCTCCCGCTTCTGACGTCTCGATTCCCGATTCCGACTTTCCTCGTCCTCGTGACTGCTGGACTCGTGTTCTTCATGGTAAACACTGAAAGTGAAGATATGACACTCGCGAAACTCATCGTGACAGGAGGAGTTACATTTTTCCTCTCGATCTGTACCGCACTCTTTCTCGAACGCAGAGAAAAAAGTACTCCCCTCACGCTCCTCTCATTTCTGCCTATCGTATATGGAGTATTTTTCTTCTATACGGTCCGGATATCAGAGGATTTTGTTCTCGATGGGGTTGTTTATAGCCTCCTTCATCTCACAGGATTTATCGCGTGAGTATTCTTCGCTCCGTATATAGCTCGACTCTTCGATGGAAAGGATGAGAACTATGAATATGTGAACTATTTTTCTCGTGTGGCTTGGACATTTCTCATGTCAGCGATCGTCGGAGTATCACTCCTTCTCCTCGGATATATCGCGATTTCGAGCGTTCTCGCACTCTTCGATCTCTACTCGTATTTTTCTGATTTCAAGATCTATGCTAACTGGGCGATCGTCTCTCTCGGTATCGTGGCACCACTCTATGGACTCATCCAGATGCCGAAAGTGGGGGATATGAATGCTCGATCATACGAGGTCAACCGTTTTTTCTCATTCCTCATTCGCTATGTCGCTGTACCCGCGATCTTCGTCTACTTCGCGATACTCTATGCGTATAGTGTGAAGGTACTCATGAATTTTTCTGACTGGCCGAAGGGGATGATATGCTGGATGGTAGTGGGATTTTCCTCATTTGGTTATCTCACGTATATCTTCTCGAAGCCATACGAGGACACGAGATTTGTCTCGATATTTCGTCGATTTTTTCCCTACGCCGTCATACCGCAGGTTGCTATGCTCGCCTATGCTATCTCGCTCCGTATTGGTCAGTATGACATCACGATGAATCGATATTTCGTCGTCATATTTGGCGCATGGCTCCTCATCGTCTCACTCTATCTCATATTTCGTACACGGAAGTCACTTTCTTTCATCGTCGCATCTCTCTCGGTACTTTCACTGTTCATTTCTGTAGGTCCATGGTCGGTATTTTCTCTGCCATTTGCTCGTCAGGAAGCACGGCTCATCCGTAACCTCGAGACAGCGAAGATCCTCCAAAATGGTAGTATCGTCCCACTCGCGAAGGCGACTGATATATCGAAAGAGCTCTCGAATGAGATCGCATCCGGGATATCATATCTCTGTGATTTCGACAACTGTGAACGTATAAAGTTGCTGTTTCCAGAGCAAGTCGAGCTCGCGAAAAAGAAAGCTTATGAAAACTGGAAAACCTGGAACAATGAAGCTTCATGAGCTGTCTACGAAGGGAAGCCAAGCCAATGGGAAATAGAGAGTACGATCACTGAGAATATAAAAGTAGAGATATCTTATGGCTATGATGGGAACTCGAAAAATACCACAGCTGTCTGGTACTATGCAACCAAAGAGCCTCTCTATCCTGTCGATGTGAAGGGCTATACTCGTATCGTCTCTGTCCTCTCTCCACAGTCAGGTGTGACAGAGCTCTATCCATATGTTTCTCTCGATATGACAAAGATGATGATCGTCTACCACCAGAGTGAGAAAAAGATATTCTCCTATCCACTTGCACTCCCTGCATGACTCCTCGATGGCGATACCGTCCGCGAACTCTCGAAGGGTGAACTCACATTCGATGTCTCAGGAAGTGGTGTCACGCTGAAGCTCATCCTCCAGAATCTCTCAGTCAGGAATCCAGCCTACACAGGCTCGATCGAACCATATATGAGTGGAGTAAGTGGTATCGCTCTGGTGAAAGAATAATTTGCATTTCCCCGACTTTCTGTATACTAAAACTATATCAGAACAGCGATCGAGCGGCTATCACCCGCGA
>CAYSEP010000062.1:0-2059 GCA_964430065.1 uncultured Candidatus Peribacteria bacterium | reverse complement strand
CGGAGTCGAAATACTCCGTCAGAAAAATACAATCAAGTATCCGCTTTCGGTGGTACCTTCCTTCGTCGCTCTTTCCTTCGTCGCTCTAGCCGAGCTATGAAGGACTTACGAGCTATGAAGGACCAAAAGCACACGTTTATTTCGTGTGTTTTTTATTTTTCTAATTTTGTAATTATGAAAACTATAATGGAACTTAATTCTAAGTGGTACTGGAGATTCATCAAAGTAATATGGATTATATTAATACTACTTGTTCTATCAGTAAGTTCAGCTTGATTTTATGAATATACTAAAACATATGAACCAGCAGATATCAAAAAAGTATCTGATGAAATAAGTGAGTATTATTGAAAATACAAGAAATTAGGTGATTCTATATTAAGCTTGAGTTGAAGTTATCAAGCAAAAGAATTAAGAAAAATAACTTATATTCGGAACTGAGAATATGAGATATCAATTTGAACCATTCTTTATATATTAGCCCATAGTCTGCATCCAAATATAGAAGGAGTGCTATATTTAACTAATAAAGATAATGACTATTACCATAGGTGCCCTACTGATTCATGTATGTACTATAACGATAGTATGTCAGATGACTTATCTGATTATATGCAAAGTGGGAGTACTTTATACGTTACTAGTGATGATATAAGTAAGTTTACTTCGTATGAAAAGGACTTAATAACACTTAATAACACTTTAACCGAGTTTCAAAAAGGAAATAGCTCTTTTGAAGATGTCTATCCTTTGTGGAAAAGTTTTTTTGGCAAAGATGAACACTTTTATCAAACGTATAGATGATTTTCTGAATGGATAAATATTATATTTTGAACTATCGGTATATTTATTTGATTGATAATCTTTAGTCTCGTTTTGAGATGAATTTCCTATTATATAATTCTCTGAAAATTTAATCCTGAAAAATAACTAATCCAACTTATGTTCCCAACTATCTCCCCAAAACAATCATTTCCTGCACTCGAATCTGAAGTACTCGCCTACTGGAAAGCCAACGATACCTTCCAGAAGTCGATCGACTCACGACCTGCGGATAATCCGTATAGGTTCTATGATGGTCCTCCGTTCATTACGGGGATGCCTCACTATGGGCATCTTCTCTGATCTTCAGTGAAAGACGCTGTCGGACGATACTGGACGATGCGAGGTCGACGCGTAGAACGCGTGTGGTGATGGGACTGTCATGGACTGCCGATCGAGGAAAGAGTCCAGAAAAAACTCTGACTCAAGTCCAATGCAGATATCGAGGCTGCCTGAGTGAAGAATTTCATCGACGAGTGCTATAAGTACACAGGAGAAGTCTCGAGTGAATGGGACTGGTATATCAATCGTATCGGTCGCTGGGTCGATATGGAACATGCATATCGCACGATGGATCAGGACTATATGGAGAGTGTGATGTGGGTATTCTCTGAGCTCTGGAAGAAGGGGCTCGTCTACGAGGGGAAGCGCGTATCGCTCTACTCGTGGAAGCTCGGGACTCCGATTTCGAACTTCGAAGTCGCGATGGATGATACCTATCAGGAGGTGAATGATCCTGCGATCACGGTGAAGTTCCGGCCAGACCTCAGGAAAGCTTGCGGTATTATCGTAGAAAATGAAAAATGAGAAATCCTTCTCGGGCATAATAAAAAATGATATTGGAGTTTTCCTGGCGGAAAGTCTGAGTGAGATGAGACTCATGAGGAATGCGCGACACGAGAACTTCTCGAAGAAACAGGAATAGTATATGAGATTACTGCAAAAGATTCCATAGAATTTGAACAGTATGATATCATAGGTGGAACTATTTTTGATAACCGTAGATATCGAATCAGTATGAATGAAAGTGACCTTCAGAATGGTGAACCAGATAAATTTTACGAATGGAGATTTTTCTCTAAAGAGTCTCTTCCTGAAAATATTTTCGAGCCAACGAAATATGCATTAGAGCTTTTAGATTCAGGAAAAACGCAAAAAAACCTCCCACTTTCTATCCTCGCCTGGACGACGACGCCATGGACTATCCCTGCGAATATGGCACTCGCCGTGAGGAATG
>CAYSEP010000061.1:0-5085 GCA_964430065.1 uncultured Candidatus Peribacteria bacterium | reverse complement strand
CGCCCCATCTCATCCATGCGTACATGTCCAGCGATCTCGAGCATCGCCACTGCGGTGAGGAGGTCAGTCATCTCTTTTCCTGTCGCAGAGAGGAGTGTGTCCACAGTATTGTTTCCACTTTCTATAGCTTCGTAGACCTGTTTTTCATCGTCATTCGAGAATATCGGTGTCACTTTCACGATCGGAGTCATGCCACTGCCGATACTTGCGAGATCGAAGAAATCCTCTAGGATATCTCCACTACAGCGTACACATTTTGCCTGGCCACTGGAGATGAGCATGTTGGAGCCTTCGCTCGTTGCGCGGTCTATATCACCAGGCACAGCGTAGACATCGCGTCCATGCTCCAGAGCCAGCTGAGCGGTGATGAGTGTACCCGATGAGAGTCCAGCTTCTGGTATGAGGATAGCATCAGATAGACCTGCGACGATCTCATTTCTGATCGGGAAATTATAGAGCTCTGGACCGGTTCAGAGAGGGAAGTGAGAGATGAGTCATCATCCTTTCTCGAGGATCGACTCGAAGAGTTTCTTATTCGCAGCTGGGTAGGCACGATCGATCCCAGTACCAAATACGGCTATCGTATATCCTCCATGTGCGAGACTGATCTCGTGTGCGAGTGCATCAACCCCGATAGCTCCACCACTGACGATACTGACTCCTGCATCTATGACATCGGGGAGGATCTTCGAGAGTATACGATCAGCATAGCTCGTATGCTTGCGTGATCCGACGACCCCGATCGCTGGAGATATTTCTGCTCGTAGTGTTCACCGAAGGTAGATAAAATATGGAGCATGTCCGATGGTTTTTAGTTTTTCTGGATACCTCGCATCTTCCCAAGTGATGATTTCTATCGATTTCTCTTCGAGGAGTTTCGAGATTTTTTCTTCATCTACTTTCTTTGCATTTTCTTTGATTTTTTTATTTCTTTCTTCTGTCGTATCGAGTTCCAGTATACCAGACTTCAGTCACATCCATACATCCTCATATGAAGGAGCATTTTCAGAGAGAAAGAGCTTCTTCATATCAGCATGAGTACAGAGAGCACTGTGGATATATACGAGATATTTGAGAGATTTATCTAGCATAGCGGGTCTTAAAAAAGTGATTGAGTAAGAGGGAAGGATTATCTCATGTATTAGCTTCTAGGAGTGGGATATTGTCCTTGGCAAGTGAAGACTTCAGGTCTGCTATTTTCGCTTTTCTATCCTTCATATACCGTAGTCAGAGAAATCATCATTCATAGAAATTCTCTGCTACTTTCTCTTCTTTTTCGTGAGAAAGAAGAAGTACGATGACATCGTTTTGCTGGCGAAGCTGAGCGAGAAATGTATAGGATTTTTTATCGTATGAAGATGAGAGGAAAAATATAATACTATTTTTGTATTCTTTTCTCATCGTACTTTTCTCTACTGTATCACTTCTTCATCCTGATTTTGCGAGACTTTTCTCTACTTCTCGAATGAGTCTATCGTACCAGTCATATTTCGATAGATCAGATGGATTCATCTGGAATCCCCAGCTCTTATCATCATCGTAGATGATATGCACATATATACTCTCATGAGTATAGTAACTCTTCTCGTATATATCATTTTCGGTGGATCTTTTCCAGACGATCTTTCTCGTATCGCCTCACTGGTAGAGTCAGATCGTATCGAAATCCACACCATACGAAGATCTCGATTTTGTGGCAGTATCACCGATAGCTCTCGATGTATATGATGTGCGGAAATTGATAATCGACATTATGGAATCTGGTAAAGTCATCCACGAGAATAGAGAGTCTCTTTATCTCGAGAAAGTATCGTCGGGAAGAGAATATCACATGAACGCATGATCGAGAGAAGTTCGATCTTATTCGAGCACGGACATTGTTCGCATGCTGGGTAAGCGACGATAAGTCCATTTTCTTCGAGCTTCTTCGAGATACATGAGTTCCCGATAGGGTTATAGAGAGGATTGCTCGATATGTTTATGAGAGTTCCACTAAATGGAGTAAATGGAGTAATATTCGGACATCATCGGTTCGCGGGTGTTCATACGATATTCGGACAAAGATCTTTGATATCTGGTACACCATCATCATCGCTATCATCATCTCAGAGAACGAGGACTTGCGCGTGAGCTGTGGCGGTATTTTCGAGAGCATCTATGACGGTAAGAGTTACTGTATATACTCGCGGTGACTGATAGGCGTGTTTCGGATTTTTCTCGCTCGTAGTTGTACTGTCACCGAGGTTCCACGCATAGCGTATGGCACCAGTTCCCCCTGTTACAAAAGGCGTGAAGTCTACGAGATTCCCCACGATGGTCGTGAGTGGTACGGCTCTGATATTTACCGAGAGGCGTATATTCTCGCCACTACAGATAATCGTAAAGGTAGCATGTGCAGTACTTACGACTACATTCGTGATCGGATCACGTATTTCCACTACTCCGATCCATGTGCCACACTGATTTATCTGACTTATCGGGTAACTCACCCCTATTCCAGTGAGCACGGTACTACTGACGGGGTGACTGAGTGTCCATGTGTATATCCAGTTTCCTGTCGATGTGAGTGTACTGAGATTTCCTGTATATCCGACAGGAAATGCAGAGGTATTTGTCGTCTTTCCGTCAGGTCCGATGACTATGATTTCTGAGGCAACCTGTAGACTCTCATCCTGAGTCTGACACTGGTTATACGAGAGCATCTTCGCTGCCATGAGAGCAAATTCTCCACGAGTGATATATTCATTCGGAAATACTCGACCATTTTTTAGCGTGATTATTCCTGCTTGTATTCATTTCTCAGCATACCCTCTCCAGTATGAGGTAAGATCAGGATCATTTATAGTCATCGCTGGAGTATAGCTCCTATTCATCGTATCGTCCCAGAGTTTCGCTTGGCGGAGGAGCACTCATGCAGCTTCTATGCGGCTGGTTTTGTTATTTTCACAGAAGGGATTGGAGCTATATTTCTGACCACTTTGACAGCTCGATTGCCCACTTTGGTCTGGTAAGTAGCCTTGTACTATATTTTTCTCTGCGGCGTAGGCTATACAGTAGAAATACGGATTCGCCTTCGAGAGATCGACAAAAGGTGAGTTCTGGTAGTGGAGGACGTCACTCGGAGATGGCGTGATACACTTCTTACACGATACACTCACAGAAAGTCCGACGAATGTATCGCGCATCATCGTCTCACTGGGTCGGAATTTATGACTTCCATCATCGGTGATAATCGTCTGGTCATAGAGGTACTTCACAGCGCTATAGTACGGCGATGACTCAGGCACGTCTATGAAGGGAAGCTCTCTCGCGAAAGATTCCACGAAAAATCCGAGAAATACAGAGACTCAGAGTATGATATTTCGGACAGATTTCATGAAACTAGTATAGAAAAAACGGAGTGATTTGCAAAGATTTCTACATCTCGCTTGGTATCCGCATACCGAGGAGCTGGAATGCGAGCTCTATCTGCTCGGCAGTCTGTCTCACGAGAGCAAGTCTGAGAGATCGGAGCATGATATCTTCTTCATCGAGGATCTTCGGTGTGTGAACATAGAAGCTATTGAAGCATACTGCGAGATCGTATGCGTAGAGTGCGAGATGATGAGGTTTATACGTTTTGACAGTATTCTCTATCACCCCCTCCATCTCGGCGAGAGTACGGATGAGAGTGGTATCGTATAGTGAGAGTCACGTGACACTTGAGAAATCATATCATTTCTCTTCGAGCATACTTCCGATCTTCTTCGCTCGTACTGCGGCATACTGGATATAGGGTCCGCTGTTTCCTTCGAAGGAGAGCGCCTTATCCCAGTCGAAAGTGATATTTCTCTCACGATCTTGCATGAGGTACGAGTATTTTATCGCGCCGATAGCGATCTCTTGTATATCTTCATCAGAGAGAGATTTTTCTCAGGTTCTTCCTTTTTCTTCGAGGATCTTTTTTGTCCTCACGAATCCTTCCTCGATAAGATCTTCGAGGCGGATGATGTTTCATTTACGACTACTCATGGCACCGTCTGGAAGAGAAATAAATCCGTTTCCTACGTGTACGAGTTCTATACTTGCTGGTATCCATTGGGCAAGTCTTGCAACAGCAAAAACCTGTTTGAAATGAAGTTCCTGGCGAATATCTGTTCCAATAGATATTTTATTAGGATTCCATCAGTTCGTTACACGATATTTGATACAAGCAAGATCACTTGCAAGGTACCCATGGGTACCATCTCGCTTTTCTAGTATAGTGGAAGGCAACTTGGTTTCCTCTGGAAATATAATTCCTACAGAGCCATCCTCATTTTTTGTAGCGATACCTTTTTCTATCAACTCAGCCACAATATAATCCATATTGTACTGTAGTTCTGGATAATCACCGATTTTTGGCAGAGGAAGTCATTCATAGAAGGCTTCACCTATAGCTATATCATTGTGTATATGTAGTTTTTCTACGACTTGATATGCTTTTTTCAGAGATGTTTTCGTAAATTTACCCCAAAGTTCCATGAGATCACTATCTCAGTTTGAGAGCTTTACGAAGGCATCCTTACATTCTTGGTCGACAGAAGGATTCTTTTCTATATCCGCTGTTATCTGTACATAGAGTTCTTGCAGATGCTCTACGCCATCACTTTCGAGTTGTTCCAGGCTTCCATATTTTTGAAATCCTACGATCAGCTTTCCGAATAAACTTCACCAATCCCCCATGTGATTATCTACTATGACATCCCATCAGAGGTATTTATGTATATTTACTATCGCTTGTCCTGTAGAAGTAGGGCAGAGATGTCCTATATGGAGCGGTTTCCCTACATTTAGGGAGAATATTTCCATAATTGCTTTTTTCCCATTTTTTGGATGATTTTTTCCTCATTGTATCCCTGAGAATATATCGAGCCATATCTTCGCAGTCGCAGAGAAGTTCACATAGCCACCCACTACATTTGCCTGGGTGAAGTGCTCGGTATCTTCTCGGAGTCTCGTCGCGATCTCTTCGGCGATTGCTCATGGCGCCTTACCGAGTGGCTTCGCGAGAGGAAAGACTCCGAAACAGTACTCTCCGAGCTCACTCTTCGGTGGTGCTGAGAG
>CAYSEP010000060.1:0-5131 GCA_964430065.1 uncultured Candidatus Peribacteria bacterium | reverse complement strand
GGATTCTCTCCACGCGACTCATAGGAGAAGGCATTATTTCCTCTTTTTTCACTGAGAATGTATGGTGATGTATAGAGCATTATCTGAGTACATCTCGAATAGTTCACTTCACATCGAGGGAAATATTTTTGGATCCTACTTTTTCTCAGAGAGATTCCACTACAGTATCCTGGGGTACTTGCGTCGAACTGATATTATCTGCTGGAAGGGTAGGAGCTATGGGGATGAGAGGTTCTTCTGTAGCCTCTCGGTTGAGCATACTTTGTATGAGGCGTCCTGTTTCATTCGGTGCTGTCACATAGTACATGGGCATGGTTCCTGTCATACTCATGTTGTCCCCCTCTGTCATGATTTCTATAGTTCCGAAGTTAAAAAAACTTCCGATCCAGCCCCCGTATTTTGCTCATACTGTCTTTACTTTATCTCATTCGATGGTATTCACACTTGAGAGCATGCCTGACTGGTTCACGAACATGATCTTTCCGGGAATCACGATATTGTAGTCCATCTCGAGATCCATCATCCTTTTTCTATAGCGCCCGAGAAGTATCCACTGAAGAAATAGGAGAAGGATATCGACCCAGATTACCATACTCCATGACTCTTTCATAAAGCTCAGATAGGAGACTCCTCACCAGATTATCAGTACGATGAGAACGAGCTGATTAAAGAGTGTCTGATTAAAAAATCGGATAAAATACTTATCTCAGAGTTCGAGCTCCGTGAGAAGTATGTCATAATCAGTACGAACTTTCGGGGTTTTATATATCTGACGGAAGTGCGAGATATAGTTCCATACGGAAAAGATAAAAAATAGTATAGAAAATCCTACACCGAGAACAATTGAGTATTGTGTTATCAGCTCCTTATGATATACCAAGGCTATGGCGATATTTGCGATGGCTATAACGAGTATGAAAAGAGGTAACCATATGAGTGAAAGTGCATAGATCCAAGATCGTTTTATGATGAGGACACGGCTCACACCATCGTGTATGAGACTTTTTATCGTATTGGTCTCACTTTTGAGATCGAAAGATTTGAAGATCGCAGAGTAGATTTTATGGAAGGGGAGCATAAGAGTTGAAGAATTATGAATGAAAAATTTATATCCGATATTATCCTACTATTTTAGTTTCTCGATGTGTCAGAAAGCTTCAGAGAATACCTCTTCAGGGCTTTTAGTCGTAGTGTCGATGACGATATCATAGTGTGCCATATCGTATATGTGGACGCCATAGTATTTCATATAGCGTTCGTCTTCACTTTTGCGACGAGCTTCTATATTCCGAGTCGCTTCCTCGATGTCGAAGTGTGTTTCTACTCATTTGCGAGTTTCATCATGGTATATCCGTCTAGCGGCTTCAGCACTCTCTACAGTGAGAAAAATCTTCACTCCATGTGGGATAAAGTGAAAAGCAAGACGACCATCGATGATGAAGTTATCTTCCGTTTCTCCGAGTTTTTTCTGGCGGTCATCGAGGATGGTATCGATCACTCCACCGTCTTTTTCTGCCATTTGGTTGAGCTCGATGATAGAGACTCCATGTTCGAGCGCCATTTCTCGCATGAAGCCCCCTGTCGAGTACTGTTTATAGCCGAAGTGTTCTGCGAGTTTTTTTCCGAGAGTACTTTTGCCAGCGCCGAGATGTCCACCAAGTGTTATTATCATAGATTTATTGTATCTAAATCTTCATGAAGTCAATTATTGTATTTTCCATTTTTTTCTCTCTTCGTCGGTCATAGGAGTCACGAAATCATGAAGCTTGTAGATGTTATTCTTCGGGCGACTCTCTATAGTATGATTTTTCCGTAGTGTGACGCTTTCTTTCTGGAAACAAGATGTATCGAGACAGAGCAGAGTATTCTCGAGTCATGAGGTGAGAAGGGAGTCATCCTTTTCTATGAGACCACGCCCTATCATGTACTCGGCTATCTGGTGAAAGAGTGGTCCTGCGCCCGTTACCCCAGATACATCACCCATACTACTTCCATCACTATTGCCGACCCATATACCGATGATGATATCTTTCGTATATCCTATTGCCCAGTTATCTCGGAAGTCCGTGCTGGTTCAGGTTTTTACTGCCATGGGGAGAGATGTAGTGAGGATACTCGATATCCCAAAAGTCCGTGCCCGATTTTTCTCGTCACTGAGTATCTGGAAGAGCATATAGTTCTCATCTTCTCAGAGATCGAGTATATTTCTATAGGCATGGACGATTTTTTCGAGAGAAACTTCTGGAAGACCGAGAGATATACCATATCCATAGTAGCCTGCATCATGGTCGAGGATGATCCCGTAAGATCTGAGTGCTTCATATATTTTCCCTATACCAATCCACTCAGTAAGCCTCACTGTGGCACTATTGAGACTATTTCCGAGTGCTTCTTTGAGCCTGATGGGTCAGTACGACTTCGGGATATAGTTTTCTGGTATGTAGTTCTTCTCTTCCTGCTCAGTTTTGTAGACTTTTGTATCGTCGAGGATGTAGGATTCACCATCGTATCCATCATTTAGTGCAAGCTTGTATATGAATGGTTTCAGTACAGATCCAACAGATCGCTTCTCTTGTATCATATCGATAGCATTGTCCTTTGTTTGGCTTCGATTCCCTATGTATGCCAGTATCTTTTTTTCTTTTTCTGACCAGACGTATATAGCGCTATTATGGATATTTTTTTCTTCGAGCTTGTCGAGAAGTCACTCACTCGCATCTCGTATAAAAGTGCTCAGATCCTTGTCGATACCAGAAACAAGATTTTTACTCCCTTCGCTACATATATTTGTCGGAAGAGTCTTCAGAAAAAATATGAGACTATTTTCCTTTCCTTCGCAATACGAAGATATCTCCTCTTCTATTCTGTTGCTGAGAAGGGGAAAAATATCGGTATTTTTCTTTTTTTCTCTTTTTTCGAGATTTTCTTCTCGGATATCTTTCCCATAGAGTTTTCTCGATACGCGAGACTTATAGAGATCATCTTGGCGAAGATTCGGACTATGGATACGGGAGATGATCTCTACGATTTCTCCTTCGCCCAGAACTGTGCTCGACTTCGAAAAATAGATATTTGCCGCACTTTCTACTCAGTAAATACCATTTCACATATAGACAGAGTTGAGATATTTGCGGAGAAGTTCATCTTTGGTATAGCGTACTTCAGCTATGGTCGCCCAGAGTGCTTCTCGTATTTTCTGTCCTAGAGTTCGAGGTTCATGAGGGAAGTAGGTGTTTTTTATATATTGCTCAGTCAGCGTCGAGCCTCCACGCACGATCGTGCCAGCTTCATAGTTATCTCTTATTGCTCCGATTTTTCCGACGATATCAGTCCCGCCATGTTCATAAAAACGCTGATCTTCTATCGCCAAAATCCCTTTCACAAGAGCACTATCAAGAGATCCAGAGTAGTCGATACTATAGCCATCTTTCCCAGATATATCCCCGAGAAGTTCTCCCCTTCTATCCAGGATCAGCGTATTTCATCTGTCTCTATCATTTTTGCCGAGAAGTATATAGATATGTATACTTTCGTACGCTCACCAAACCAGAGAAAAAAGCAAGATAAAAAGAAGAATCTTTCGCATAAATGAAGGGAAATATGTGCCTAGTATATGATAAATGAGTATTTTATGAAATTTTTGTTTGACAATATATTTTTCTCTATATAATCCACTCACTCTATCGAAGAAAGTAAGAGAGCAATAGCTCATAAATCTTACCGAGATGGACAAGTTAGCTCTTAGAGCTTAGGACTTAGGTATTAGAGCTTTTCTAAAATCTAAAATCTAAAATCTAAAATCTAATTCTGTTCGTACGATATGTGCGGATTTTTTTTCGCTTTTCGTCAGAGTATGAGACTTTCTCATTTCTATAACTCATTCTATTTTTTTTTATGGCTGTATCTAAAGCTCGTAAAAGTGAACAACTCAGTGCTCTCGAGGCTCACCTCAAGGAGGCAAAAAGTGTCGCTTTCACATCGAATCAGAAGGTTACTGTTCTCGAAGTATCTGCTCTCAAGCGTGATCTTCGTGCACAAAATGCCGTCTTCCTTATCGCAAAGAAGACTCTTATACGTATAGCATTTAAGAATGTCTACTCTGTAGACCTCGATCTTGCTACACTTCCTGGACAAGTTGCTCTCGTCATCGGAAAGGGTGATGCTATCGCTCCATTTGGAGTCGCAAACAAGTATGCAAACGAGTGGAAAAAAGAAGAAAAAATGGTCTTCGTAGCAGGGTATATGGACGGTCGCATGATGGACGGTGCAGAGACGAAAAAGCTCGCAACTCTCCCATCTCGTGAAGTTCTCCTCGCGAAACTCCTCGGATCTATGATGTCTCCACTTTCTGGACTCGCTCGATTCTTCGACGCAGCAGGAAAGGATCTTACAGCAAAATCTCTCACGAAAGTCGGTGATCTCGTCGGATCTGCTCCAGCACCTGCGAAAGCAGAGAAAAAAGAAGAAGCTCCAGCTCCAGTAGCTGAGGCTCCAAAGGTCGAAGAGGCTCCAGTAGCTGAGGTTGCTGCAGAAGTAGCTCCAGAGTCTCCAGTTGCTGAAGCTCCAGCTCCTGAGGTTGCTCAGGCTGAGGAAGCTCCTAAAACAGAAGAAGCTCCAGCTGCATAATTTTCCTCACTTTTGTCATCCTCCGAAGGAGGATCTCTCCCCAAATAGAAAGAGATTCTCTTCGAGAATGACAAAAACAAAAAATGATTCTCCTTTCACATCCTGTTTCTCCTCATGGGCGAGGCAGGTGCGAGATGAAAATCTCGGTCAAACATATTTATTTTTTTATTTTCATTTTTATGGCTGATCTTTCTAAAAATGCTGAGAAGGTACTCGAACTCGTCGAGGGTCTCACGATCGTAGAACTCGCTGATCTCGTCTCTGCTATGGAGGAGAGGTTCGGAGTTTCTGCAGCTGCTCCAGTAGCAGTTATGGCTGGTGGTGCAGGTCCTGCAGCAGGTGGTGATGATGAGAAGTCAGCGTTCGATGTCGTCATGACATCTGCTGGTGCTCAGAAAATCGCGGTGATCAAGGTCATCCGTGAGATCACTGGTCTCGGACTCGGTGAAGCTAAGGCTCTCGCTGACAACGGTGGTGATATCAAGAAGGGTATCAAGAAGGATGA
>CAYSEP010000059.1:0-5184 GCA_964430065.1 uncultured Candidatus Peribacteria bacterium | reverse complement strand
GTATTGAGGATACAAGATATAGTATCTTTTTTCCAGAAAATGCAAGAGAATTTTCGAAAATGTTTCTTTACATTTTCCTTATTTCTCGAACCACGACCAGAGCACGCTCGCCATGAGTGAGCCGAGCATAGAGCCAAAAAGTATCCAATGAAGTCGCGTGAAGTAGTGCAAGTATGCTCTCATGCGAAACATGGCAGACTGTTTATAATTTCGGACAAATGCATGCCCCATTGTCGATATGAGATAGCTTTCTGAGTCATTTTGCTCATTATTTCGATACTCGGCGATGATATATCCACTGATGATGAGGTGTTCGAGGAGAAATATTTCTTCTGGCGTATCGAATGGACTCCTGATATCGTCCGACTCCATATGCCGTTTATAAAATGTCTTCCCGATAATAGCACGAAAGTCTTTGGACTCGAGAAAAAGATATATCTCACGTGGGGAGTACATAGTGGAGTAGGATTATTTCTTGGCTATAAGTTTGCGTTTTCGTGGCATCTCGTCGAGGATGACCTCTACATCTTTCTCGACATGCTGTATCTCGCGTTCCATACGCTCATCGGCCTCACGGATACGCTGGAAATTCATCTGGAAGACGAGAGTCATCGCGTAGAGAAAAAGCGGAACATAGAATATCGCATACGCCATCGTGACTATCTTTCCTGCCACTGTGAACGGAACGAGGTCTCCGAATCCGATCGTTGCTGTGGTGATGACAGTAAAATAAAAGGCATTGAAGTAACTCTCTCCTATCGGATGTCCTACTTCGAATCGATGTATGAGAAATGTTCCGATGAGCCAACTCATGAGAAATATGGTACCGATAATGAGGAGCTTCTTGTGTTGAATGTGGAGCATAAGTGGGAAGAGTTAGATATAGCGGTGCATATTCAGGAGGTAGTTCTCGAGGAAGAGATCTGCCATGAGAGAAACATCGTTGAGTTCATAGACAGCGAGGATAGCGTTTATATACATTTTTTCTTTTATCTGCATCAGGGATATCGGTGGAAGTCATTGTGATATGAGTGGGATATTTGCCGAGAGTCGAGATGTGCGCTTATTGATATCTATAAATGCCTGAAAATATGGTATAAATACGAGGATAAACAAAGATTGTTCGAATGGGTTTTTTATCGCTCTGAGCTTCTCGAGAAAGAGAGAAAATTCACTCTCAAGAAGAGATGATATAGATATGGGTACATATCGAGATGATCCTATCTGGACAGGAGTAGTGCGAAATATTCCGAGATAAGTGTCGTGTATGAGTCATTTCGCTAAGAGAGTGTGGATTTCACAGAAGTCTTTTTTGATAAGGTTGAATCAAGAGCGAGACGCTATGATATACTCGAGTGCGTCTTTATGATTGAGTATCATGGTAGTTTCTTCTTTTGTTTTCCCTTCAGCACTTTCTCTATACTTTATGAGTACTTCG
The DNA here is from genome assembly GCA_964430065.1 of uncultured Candidatus Peribacteria bacterium. Classification (GTDB taxonomy): domain Bacteria; phylum Patescibacteriota; class Gracilibacteria; order BD1-5; family UBA2023; genus JAGOMW01. The sequence goes on along the minus strand of CAYSEP010000059.1, from coordinate 3,746 downwards.
GTGTCGAGGTGACTATAGGTATTTCCTTCGAGTTTACTCGAGGCATAGGAAAGGTCAGTGAGGAAATTTTCTATCCCTCGCCGATTTTTCATATAGTCGAATGTAGAGAATTCTCGTATATCCTTCGTAGCTTCTTCGAGTCGCGAGAGTCTTTCTCATAAAAAACTCGATACATTCGGTATATATAAGCTCAGGAAATCTGGATTATATTCTACAGCTTTCCTCTCGAAAAATGGTTTTTCTAAGTACTCTACAGCTCATATCACCCCCCTATATTTTCCATATCCAGATTTCTCTATGTATCCGCTTTTTATCAGTGACTGCAAGTGCCTATGTACGACGGTCCTATCGAGTCATGTGCGTAAAACGAGCTCTTCTATGCTCCATTCTCGAAGGTCAGAGATGAGTATGTCATAGATAGTTTTTTGAGCCTTTGTCATATTTTTCACGGAAGTGTTGCAATTATTATATCATTTAGTGCCAAAATGCAACACTTTCTCTCGAAAAATGCAACACTTCGAAAAATCTACCACAAAAAACAAGGAAAGAAAAATCCACCAGAGAGTGGATTATCCGATATTTTCGAGGATTTTCTCGATCTCTTTATCAGTGATATTCTCTTTTTCTGTCTTCGAGTATATCGAGAGGAGAAGCATAGTGTCTGTATCGAGTAAGAGTCCTATGATGCGAAATCCTCATCTTTGCCCTGTGGGTATAGAGGTATTTTTTAGGCGAAATTTATATAGATGAGAGCCGAGAGATGTAGCGAGTTCCGTATAGCAAAACTTCTCGAAAAACTCCATATCTTCCGAGACTTTTCGAAATCTCTTCTCGAGACTCTGATATTCTTTCTCGAAATGAGAAGATCTTATAACTTTCATGTCGAGTGAAGAGAGCGGATACGATCTGTATGTGAGGCGATATTTGGATTCTTTGCTATACTTGCTCTGAGAGACTCATCGCTCTTCGTCTCACGGTAGTCCTCTACTGCAGATGCTATCATATCCGCGAGCTCAGGGGTGAGCACTAGGGTGGTATCTGTCTTCGGGATGTGGAGAGTAGCGGGAGTCATATTGGAGATTATTATTTTTCCGAAAGATATTTTACCATAGTATCATGTGAAATAAACTTTTTACTCTTCATTCGTGATTTTATAACATGAATCTCGTGTATTGTGAGATTTTCTTCTTGCATGAGACTATTATATCTATCACACGAAAAAAGCAAGAAAAGAAAAATCCACCCGAGGGAGGTGGATTAAAGGATTACTTTTCAGGGTTAAATTTTCAGAGAATAATATAAAAAATAATTCACCTAAAGGCTAATGTAAAAAGAAAAATTCATAATGATATTCATATTAATCAAACGAGTATTCTTATAAATTCATAAAATCAGCGATAATCTCTTTCTCAAATTATTTCTGATATGTTTATTCAAGTAGATTCCTTAAACTCATCAAAGTTTTTTATGTATGTTTCTCGATTAATAAGTTTATTTATTGTATTCTTAGCATTATCTTCTATTCGTGTTTTAGTTCTAATAAACTCCTTTGCAATATTATATGTTTCTTGACTTATAACAACAACAGAGGTTCAACTAATATCATTTATAGAGCTTTCAATATAACTACTCATAGGATCTGAAGAGCATCAAGTTGATATTTCTCTTCAGCATACAAAAACTCTATCAATTTTTTTTCATGTATTTTCTGCGAAAACATAATACCACCCTACGATATTATATTTATATTCGTCAATATTTGGCCAAATTGTTTTAATGTCACTAAGTTTTAATTCACCTCAGTCTGAGTATAGATTTATTCTTTCAATAATTCCTGAAACTTTTGACTTTTCATTAATTACCTCCTGTGCCTCCCTGAGTTTAACGGAATTATATCAAACGTTAGCATCATATAGAATATATCCTGATATACTTATTACTGTAAAAATAAATAATCCATAAAATACTTTCAAAAGTCTCCAATACCATTTTGAATTGAGCTCTTGGATTGTTTTCATAATAAAAAAGTAAGAATAGTTTGATTATATCTATTCTTACTTTTTGTCGAGCATTTTCTTACTTCTTTCTGGTTATTTTTCTTGGAATTCATTTCAGCTTTGGATCCAAATTATTTGTTTTTGTTTCATCTTTAATAGATCTTATGAATTTTGCTTTCTTTTTCGGGTCTACTACTTCATATCATGGATTTTTTCACTTCTTTGTTTCTTCAACAAGAACTTTATTTATAGTTATTTTTTTAGTCTTAGTATTTATGGATTTAAGATTCTTTCACTTTGAATCTTCTTCGATAGTTTTTAGTGGTTTCGCAACTTTTTTTGGTGTAGGCATGGATTATAAATTAGTAACTAAATTCAAGTTGATTTTTGTCTATTAAACCTTATTATCTTTCAGCATTTTTTCTTTGAATTATTTTCAGGAGAAACTTCGACTTCCAATCTATAAGCGTAGATTGGATTTTTTATTTATAGAAGAGCAGCATATTAATTTTTTAGATAAAAAATCCCCAACCTTGTATTAGAAGATTAGGGATTGTTTTTTTACTTTCTCTTGATTCTTCTAATTTCACTTAATTCATTTTCATTTTTTTAGCCTGAACAACTCACACAATTCTCTTTACTCACCTCACTCGAGAGAGAGCGGACATAGTAGACTGTCTTCACTCCCTGCTTCCATGCCTTCATATAGTACGAGTAGAGCTCACGAGGAGACACCTTCGCAGGGTCTACCATCCATTCGAACGAGATCGACTGGTCGATCCACTTATAGATCACAGAGATCATGTCGATCACATCGTTCATATCCATGTTCACGTATTCCTTATAGAACCAGAAGTTCTCGCTATTGAGCTTCGGAGCGATACGGATAGTCGGAGAGGAGAGATTGGTCTCGACGAAGTATTTCTTATAGATCGGGAGGAGTGCGGCAGTCGTACCGACGATACCTGCGGTAGAGGTATTGGGTGCTGGTCCGAAGTGGTAGCCAAATCTCACTCCATGCTTCTTCATGTCAGCGAATATCTCTTTCCATCCGTCTTTCAGAGAAGTATCAGTGAGATACCATGCTTCATCGTGACCGAGGAGGATTCATTTATCGTACTCACTGCCTTCGTAGAGCTCATAGTGTCCGCGCTCCTTCGCGAGGTCGATAGAGGTACGGTAGACGTGCCATGCGAACTCTTCGAACATCTTGTCTGCGATCGCACGAGCTTCCGGTGAGTCGTAGGCGATGAGAGATGTCGCGAGGTACTCAGCCCAGCCGAGATATCCGAGAGCGACAGGACGATAGCGGAGACTTGTTCTTTCTGCTTCCTTGAGTGGATATTTCGTGATCGTCACGACATTATCCAGTATTCGCATCATGACAGGAACCGTCTCTTTCATCCCTTCCGTCGTGTTCACTTTCGCGACATTGATCGAGGCGATGTTACACGTCACGGTATCCCCTGCCTTGTACTTGATCGCGACTTCCCCGTTCTCGAGGGTCTCTTCCGTGAACTCTGTCGGTGAAGAGTTCTGACAGATCTCCGTACAGAGCTGAGTCGAGTAGATATTTCCTGCGTGCTTATTCGGATTGAGTCTGTTTACTGTATCTCGGAAGAAGACGTATGGCATACCGGTCTCGACCGTAGACTTCAGAAATGTCTTGAAGAGGTCTTTCGCTTTGATGACTTTATTGAGCTTGAGTTTCTCATTTTTCTCCGCGTCCGTGTAGAATATCTCGAAATC
>CAYSEP010000058.1:0-5269 GCA_964430065.1 uncultured Candidatus Peribacteria bacterium | reverse complement strand
AAAAAATCCCTCGCCAATGCGAGAGATTTTTGGATGATATACTATTTTGTCTTTGCTTGGTAGAGGTTTCGTCCTACTCGCTCGACGTATTTCTTATTCTGGAGATTCATGTAGATCGTTGTCGTCTTGACCTGGCGGACCTTTAGAACACGGTTCGTGATCTCCTCTGTCGAGAGTGGAGTCTTCGCCTTCTGGAAGATATCGAGGATGACATCGAGAACAGTACCATCTTTGTAGCCCCAGTCCTTCAGAACATAGATACCACGACCGATGAGGACGAATTCTTCATTTCGGATAAGCTCGTTATGGATCGTAGAGATCTTTACTGGCTCATGGAAGTATTCAGTGATGCTTCCTGCGATGTCGAGGAAGTGCATAGGCTCTTTCTTCTTCTTGAGGACGTAGATTGCCTTATCTTTCAGTGTTGAAGGATTGAGGATTTTCCATTTCTCGAGACCGACGAATTTCTCTTCTCCCTTTACGAGATCGAGGTAGATGTCGATAACAGAGTCGATCATGACTGGCTCAACCTTTCCGAACTGAGCGAAGAGATTGATCTTCACCATTTCGTAGAGAACAGAGTTCTCCATGATATCACCTTTTTTCTTGAGGATTTTTGAGATTTCTTTGTGGATTGATTCGATTTGTTTCTTCTGGATCTCAGGAAAATGGTAGTAGGTACGAGTTCCGAGCTGTGGTTTTGAGCGCTGGAGATTGAAGTCAGCCTGAAGGAGGACATCGACGATATTTTCATTCACCGTGTCAGCGAATCCGAGGTCAGCGATAATAGCACTGATAAGACGATCGCGAGTCATGACGCCTCCGTGCATCTTCAAGATTGCTTCTCCAGACTCCTGGATACGCATAAGTGGGCTCGAGCGCATGATACGACCGATCTTCTTGATACCGACATCTTCTATCTGACGAACACGCTCACGAGTGATACCGTAAGTATCTCCGATTTCTTGGAGAGTCTCGCGATTTCCGGAGAGACCGATACGACGAGTGATCACGGTACGTTCCTTATCTGCGAGAGAATCAAGGATAGTATTGAAGATCTGTGTGACGTCGAAAGTAGCAGTAGTCATAAGAATAGGGTTAGTTGGATTTTATATAAAAACTGTCAATTGCTAAGGGAAAGAATTTATATACAGTATGGATCTATAGAAGCATAATATACTTTTTTTTTCAAAGTCAAGATTAAATTGGAAGAGTCATGTTATTTTTCTCATCTTTTTTTCCATTTTGATTCGGCGAGAGGATATCTTCGTATCAGGAAAGGGCAGAATCCTGATTTTTCGCAAGGTAACTCATCGTCACGGCTCGAGCTTTCTCGTTCTGAGAAAAGAAGAATGCCGCCAAAAGAAGAAGTACCGAGCTCGAAAGCGCAATCTTGAGTCAGAATCCCGCTGTCACTGTATTGGCTGCTATATCGGCATAAGCGAGAGATATGACAGTGAAGTGAAGTGTGGCAGTGATGATCATAGCAGCGAGAAATACGATCGCCTGAGCATCAGAAAGGCGAAATGGAACATAGGCACGAAGAGTTTCTTTTTTGGCATGAGAAAAAAGAAAAAATGCCATCAGTGCAACCGCAAGAACTATGCCGTAACCAATCCCTCAGGTATAGAGAGAAAATGCTCCGTAGCGAATCGGTGTCGTGTCGATCGTTCCAGAAAGGGTCATCCAAGGGAAAAAGAGAGAGAGGAGAAGAAGTACCATGCAAGAGAATATCCCCTTCCCCGCAAAGCCAAGTCGATGCGTTCCGAAAGAAATCCGAGAGAAAAATCAAAGGATCTGCGTTTTTAGTTTTCGATTTTTCGAATTTCGTATATAATCCATAGTAGAAGTGAAGTTTTAGAAGATTTTTCCAGGTCTTGGTCTCCGTTTCAGGAAACAGTACACAGAAGTCTTTTTTTTGCAAGACAAAATATGCGTGATTCCCCGAAAAACACACTCGTGATCCTCTTCTCTGTTTTTAGAGACGGAGTAAGTAAAACCGGAGATGCCTTTTCTCTCCTTTTCTTCTGAAAAAAAAGGGAAAAAAACGGTATACTCTATAGCATGCTCCACCGCATAATCCAAGAGGGTCCGAGGCAATTCCGAGCATATCCGACAGCACTGACACTCTGAAGAGCCATTTTTTCCCCTTTTATCTTTTTAGTTTCTCACGAGAAAAATCATGAAAATACAGAGAAATAAACGCGGCTTCACCCTCTTCGAACTCATGGTTGGTATGGTGATTTTTGCGCTCATCATGACAAGCGTACTGGAATCTGTGGGAAATATCACGATCGCTCGAACTCGGACGATGAATCGTATCGCTCTCCTCGAAGAACTCTACTTCTTCTCAGAGAAACTCGCAACTTCGATAAAAGATGGGGGCATCATCGACTATGAGGAATACTGGAATAGGAAAGTCGTCTGAACGGCGACACAAAGTGGTCACTATATGCTTCCTACCGGATACGGGAACTATGGAACAGGTGGTATCATAGGAAGTGGAACGTATGGTGCGGGATATTATTATTGTAGAAGTGATAACTGAACACGTATGGGAACTGGATGATGTCTCGATAATGGACTCAATTCGTTCGCATGATGATGAAACGCGGGCGTCAATTACTCTGGATCATATCAACGCTACGGTCAGTATGCGCTCCAATTCAATGACTACAATGGCAATGCTGATGCTGATGCTGGCGGATGAAGCGCATGATTTGGAGATGAGGACTTGAATGGAACTATCATATGAGATGAAGATGATAAAGATATCGGTGATGGTCCTACTACTCTTTCTGGAGCAGTTCCAGAACTCTATCTTATCAATAACCTCACGAATGAACGTGTCTATTTCCGATGGGTTCTTCGCCAGGATCCTGGTCTTTCTACGGTATGTGATGCTTCTACAGGAAGTGGATGTCTCGGAAATATAGAAGTTCTGAAGCTGAGAGGAGAGGATCTCGGACCATCACACTCATGATCCCTGACAGAATCATGATCATTCGATGGGAAGATCGATACCTGGTTTTGTCACCGAGACTGGAGTTGTGCGGGACCATCGAACACCTATGGCACACTCCCAACCTGAGCAGATAGCGAGTGGATACGCCTCTTCCCTGATTATGTAAATGTGAAACAACTCTCCTTCTCCCTCTATCCGATAAAAGATCCATGGAAATCATGGAGTGCTCCCGATTGTCTCGGAGGATTATGTGGCTCGAGCTTTATCAGTCCATTTCTCCACCCGTACGTCCGCCTTCAGATGACCATGGGACTCGCATGGGAGCGGCGCAGGCTCATAAAGTGAGATGACCCAACTATCTCTGTATCGACGACTATCAGCCTCACTGGATACTAATCTTCTCGAACATGCATAAGAATAAAAAATGATCTGCGCTCATCGTAGCACTCGTAGTCCTCACACTTCTTACTGTGATGAGTACGACATTTTTCGAGAAACTCTATAGATTTGCTCAGGCAAGCCAGGGTATAGAGAACTCGAATGCCGCCTACTACAAAGCGCTTGGTGCTATAGAGGACTCTCTCTATGCTCCATGAGTATCGAAATATACACCATGGCAGGTTCAGAATATATCAGCACCAACGAACAAAAGTGGAACAGGTCGAGGCCTTACGGTATCGACAGGATGAACGAGTGTTCCCATGCCTGGTGAAGGAAATAGTCCATATGATACGAATTATAATATAATCGGACTTGGGGAACCGGTACAACTTGTTGTACCTGATGGTGTGATCTGGTCTGCCGTAAAATTCCAGTTTCGTATCCCACAAATTGGTAATTCTTCCACGGGTGTGGCACCAACACTCTCTAACTCGGGGTTTGTCCTCTGGACAATCGCTTCTACTGGAGCATCTCTTTTTGCAAGTGGTGAAACAAGTATTTTTCGATGAGTCGACCTAAATGATAGTCAGCAAGGTATAGAGTGAAAGGATTGAACATCAAACAGTGGGTCAGGCGTTCAATTTTGAACATTTTATATAACTGACCTTGGATTAGGATGAGTCAACTGTACATGATTCGCCTGTACTCTGAAGCTCTCACTTATACGCCCAGTGATAACAAATGACACTATTCCACGATCTATGACATTTCTGGAATACAAGATCATTTGATTTAATAAAACAATCCCCACACAATATATGAATCTCCGTGCTGAATGATACTCATATGGATTCCTCCGAACTCGCGATCTGAAATTCCCGCAGATCACGACCAATACAGCGCTCGACTTTGCTGTGCTTCAGTAAGATATGCTTTCTCTTACTATAGATAATCCATCCGATGCCGACCAGCGTATCGATAAATTCCTCAAGAAATACCTTCCGAACGCACCGCTCGGGGGGATATATAAATGGCTACGGACAGGAAAGATAAAAATAAACAGAAAAAAAGTAGAGCAAACCTATAGAGTCGAGGAGGGTGATATTATAGATATATATTTGCATGAGGAAGAATTAGAGAAAATGCGAGGGGAACATCTTCCCCTTTTAGGGGGAGTCGGAGGGCGTACTCAGAAAATACCCCACCCAACCTCCCCTACAAGGGGAGGAGTCATGTTGAACCAACTCTCTATTCTCTACGAAGATGAACACTTTCTTATCGTAAATAAACCTGCTGGGATGAATGTCCATCCTGGGGACCATAAAACAAAAGAAGTATCGCTCATCGAGCTTGTACAGGACTCTCTCGGGGAAAAATATAATAGTCTGTCATTCAAGCCGGCACTCGTACATCGTATCGATCGAGATACGAGTGGATGTATCATGATTGCAAAGGACAAAAAAACACTCGATGCCCTCCTCACTCTTCTCCAGTCAGGAAAGATCGAGAAGGTGTATCATGCGATCATAGTAGGCGCTCCCGATAAATCTCGAGATACAGTCCGAGCCAAGCTTCTACGAGTCGAAGAGGTTCGAGATGAGGCCAAGGTCCGTGTCGATGCAAATGGCCAAGAAGCAGTCACTCACTATCGAGTCATAAATGCGAATATTTGCGATAATAAGTATAGTCTTCTCGAGTGTCGTATAGAGACAGGACGTACTCACCAGATCCGTGTCCATATGGCATACATCGGACACCCGATCCTCGGAGATAAAGCCTACGGTGACCGTGGAGAAAATAGCTTCGCAAAACGAGAATACAGTATCACTCGCCAACTCCTCCATGCTCGCTCGCTCTCTTTCGTACATCCGATCACTGGAAAAGAACTTCGAATAGAAGCGCCCTACGAAGAAGATATGGGTA
>CAYSEP010000057.1:0-5274 GCA_964430065.1 uncultured Candidatus Peribacteria bacterium | reverse complement strand
CTGTATGGGATCATAAGAAGAGAGTATAGTTATTTCTCTCTTCTGGTCTAGAGCCCTTTAAAATTAAGTGAAATTATAGTACAAAACTAATTAATATTGTCAAATAAAAAATCTATATGGTTTATTTTTACCTTTAAACTAGAAAAATTTTGGGTATACTAGCACCACTTACTTTAAGTATAAAATATGGCACAAATAATCCCCACAGGTCACGAGGTCATCCTCGGAGAATGACAGATCATCGAGCTTATCTCTTTCGAGGTGGCGATCGGTGAGAAACGAAAAATGTTCGAACGTGCGCGTCGTCCACCCGGTGTCCGTGTACTCATCACAAAAGATGAGAAAATCCTCCTCTCACGCGAATATCGCCGTGAGCAAGGGAAGTATGACTATCGCCTTCCAGGAGGGAAGGTCATCGACACGATCGCCGAGATGCGAGTATTCGACGGAGATATCGTTGCTGAGGCTACCGATGCGGCGATGCGAGAAGCACGCGAAGAAGCAGGAGTCGTCATCCGACATCCTGAGCTCATCCATACGTCTCACTGCGGAGCCAATATCGAGTGGGATCTCTACTATTTCCTTGCGACTGATTTCGATGAGACGGGCGAACATGAGCGAGACGATGAGGGCGAGTCTGATCTCACGACCGCATGGTATACTTTCGACGAAGTCCGAGCAAAAATCCTCGCTAATGAAATGAGCGAGGATCGAAGTGTGGCGGTGATACTGAAGTGGATGATGACTTCTATATAATCCCTCTCTTATAGGGGTCAAAAAACTCAAGTTCTGGCAATCCACCAGACTCATATATCTTTCAGGATATGCCAAAATCTTCAGAGAGTTCTTTGATATAGTTATTACCGACATATTCTAAGTAAGACTTTCGGCCTTCTATGCCAAGTTTCTTGTAAGCTTCCTGCTGTGAGTTGGTCATAAAATCAACCGCAAGTATGGCAAAAGCCCATCATGTATTAAAATCCTTTTTTGTACTTCAGAGCTGGAGATCTATTACTATTTTCTTCAAGGCTTCGCTCTTTGGCAGGAGTGTTTCTGGAAATCCAAGATTCCCCTTCATTCTAGATTTTACTTCTGTACTTCAGCTGACTCATGTGGCTTCTTCTCCTTCTTTCTTTGCAGTAAGTAATGCTGCACTACTTGACTTTTCTCTATAGAGCATGATTTCATTGGCACTGAGTGCTACAGCGGTGAATTTCTTTTTAAATCTCGATTCGCCTGCTAGAAGTATAGAGGCTAATTCTAGAGTTACAGGTTTTCGGCTTACAGGTTCCATATTCTGTATATGAATTACCTCATCAGGAGTCATTTTCGTTATAGCATATCAGCCTTGTTTCGCTTCTAGTAAGTGAGCTGTCCACGCTTTTACACGATGCTTGAGATTCACTCCGAGAGTGGCATTGCTGGAGTATTCTGAATGACTGATGCGCGAAACTTCTTTAAGGGGCATAAGATAAAATAATTGAATATAAAATAATTAAAATACTATACTTGTCAATTTTATTTTGACTTTCGTGATTTTTCATCATAATACTTCTTATGGCTGATGCTAGAAAAAAACCAAATATATTCCCGACAGCTTCTGAGATCACTCCATCTGGTATACCGTATGCCAGAGAAGAGTTCCCGAAAGTGAAGAGCGCGAGCGATACTACAGAGATTTTTCGAAATGCTCGCGCATACTTCGAGAAATACAAGGTGCCCGAGCGATTTCGTGAGCTCGAGAAATCCTGATGGGAGATCATCCCCTACATCATCGCGTCAGAGAAATCCCTTCCTCTTCTCACTCTAGAAGGAGTGGCAGCGAATCTCTCCGAGTCTATCCGTTCGCCCCAGATACCCCCCTCAGATACACCAATCTGACTCGAGAGTCCTCGTATCATACACATGGCACGTCGGCGTAACCCGACTCCTAATACAAAAAAACCAGCAGATGACTGGCTTCTCGACTGGATGTGACCACTCGATGCGCCTGATATTTCATCGAAGATCATCTGAGTCGATCCTTTGAAAATAGGAAAATGATGAGCATCGGCAGCGAAGAGTCTCGGTGCCGGAAGCGTCCTCGCCCTCGAAGGGAGTGGCGGTGAGTCCTATATAGTCCTCGCGACTCGCTATCCTAACTATCCCAAATGAATCTCCTATAATATCCAGACTCCGTACTCTTCTGGACTCGATACTCCAGAACTTCGTCATCTCGGAGAGAAATATCTCACATGACTCATTGCTCAAGGTGAGCGCGATCTTATGACTCTCGAGATGAAGAATACTCCAGCAATCTGAGTAGATATGACCCTCGTGAAAGCCCTCATCTATGTCGAGAATATGAATGAGGTAAATATCAGTGCATCGCGGAAAGATCGTGAGATATTTTTCCGCTCTGAGGCTCGTAAAGTCGCTGTTCTCTGTGGGGCGAACGGGAAAGATGCATTCCGAAGAGGAAGTGAAGCAGGAGCGAAGGGGATCGTCCAGATCACTAACGGGGCACATATCTGACATCTGAAAAAATCATGAGAACGCAATCCAGGACTCCGCGATGAGTATAAACATAGAGAAATCCCATACGATTTCCGTGAAATGATAGAGAGCCATAGAGCGTCAGTATTGACTGCATATGCTCATCTCGATCGACAGATGCGAGACTACAGAGCACTTAGGGATCAAAGTGCCTATGAGTGGCTCCTTTCTGAAGGGAAGATGTACTCTCCGTATATCCTGGCTGCAGGATATAACTCGAATAATACGGGAAGGGTCGGTGATCTCCTCATGGCACTCAGGTGAAATCCAACACCAGAAGAAGTAATGCGGAGATTTTACCATGGTCTGACCAATGAATTCCCTGAAGAGACGCGAGGCTATATGAAAAAACTCGAATATGTGATGAAATATGTGATCAAAGCTCCGATAGCGCCACTTCCGATAGACTAAGGTTATTTTTCCAAAAAATCCTCCAAAATAAGTCGCGCACTCTCCGCGTCGACGTCCTCCGCTCACTCGAGTCGCGCCTCAGCAGTCGTGAGGCGTTCATCGTGGAATATGATCTCGAGAGTAGGGAAGTGCTTTTCGAGTGTTTTCGAGAAAGTTTTCACCCGTTGTCCGTGCCTCGACATCGTTCCATCGATATTGTAGGGCATACCGAGGATGATGCTCTCAGGATTTCGTTTTTTTATAAGTTTCTCGAGTTCTGGTATGAGATTTCTCGTCTGTACTGTCTCGAGCGCAAATGCAAAATCCTCGACCGAATAGGCGAGTCAGGATTTATGCGTACCGTAGTCTATGGAGATGAGTGATGATTTAGTCATTGCGAGGTACGAAGCAATCCAGTTTCTTATAGTGAGTACAGTTTCTGTACTTTTATAACTAAAAGTACCAAAAGTTCTTCTTTTTGTTGTCTCATTTCTGAATCTGGTATAGCTCGATTTCCTAAATCACAAAAACTCGGCTATGCCTCAAACAGTTTGTGATTTCTTACGGAAATCTTCGCTAACAGATTCTAGAAATTCGCCAAAGGAAAGAAGCAAGATCTCAAAAATTATTTGTCTTCCACGTTCACCTCGACCACGATCTTCGCCATCGTATCTTTCGTGATATGCAGGTAGACGAGGTGAGTACCTGCAGTTTTTATATGTAGTTTACTTGGCAACTTGATATCATTTTTCTCGAAAGCAATTCCGAATTTCTCATTCACGCGAGTTCCGATAGCATGCTCATCGAGTCCGCCGAAGATCTTTCCGTTTTTCCCCTTGAGGGTGAAGGTGAGACTCTGTCCGTCGAGCTTTTTCTGTATTTCGAAGGCATTTTCGAGACGTTCACGGGCTTTATCTTGGGCACGTTTTTTATCGGAAGCTATCTTTTTCAGTCGATCTGCTGTGATCTCTCTGGCAAGTCACTTCGGTATGAGCATGTTGCGTGCTTCAGATGAAGACACTTCGATGATTTCTCATTTGCGTCCCCGGTGCGCCATGTCGGCGAGGAGTTCTATGGTGATTTTTGCTGTAGGCATGGTTGTATAGTATAAAAAAATCCCCTCTATGCAAGGGGAATTCTACTTTTGACTCTAGGAGGAATGGGAATGTTCTTTTCCTGGTTTGAAGGACACTGGAGGGATATTTCATTTTTACCTGATGATCCCCCTTGTTCTCTATATTCGATTCAGAGGAGTCAAGCTGTTTTCGATTCGGGTAGTAGTCATACTATGCTTTCTAGTGTAGTCACTGTTGTAACCTTGGAGAGTCTTTTAACATCTGGATTATTGCCACATGTGGTTAATACCGTCCAGTGGTCAGTTCCTTCTTTCTTTGCAATTACTGTACAGAAACGACTTGCCTCATCATGGGGAAAAACTTTATTGAGAGAATTTCCCACTTGTTGAGCATATGATTGTATTATTGGTTTTATAATCTGCAAAGCCTCTTTATCACATCCTGTCGGAATTGTTTCTCTGAGTTGAGCATCTGCTCATCATGATGTCAGAGAAGAGAAGCTTAAAAATATAGCAGCAGCAGTAGATCTCATAAGATTAGGTTAAAATTTAGTCAATACAAGATTAAAGATAAGAAAAAATGAAAATTTGTCAAATAAGAAAATCATGTTTATATAAAAATTTTGACTTTATGCAGTTTTCGCTATAATCCCGAGGCTTCTTTGGTTCCTGTTTTTTCCATATTGGGGTATCGCCAAGCGGTAAGGCAGCGGACTTTGACTCCGCCATTCCTAGGTTCGAATCCTAGTACCCCAGCCATAAAAAATCGAGCTCGCAGACCATGTTGCCTGCGTTTCACATAACACTCAGTTTCCGCATAAAATAGAAGGAACTTTCCGATTTGGAGAGTTCCTTTCTTTTTTGATTTCTTGTGGTTATATATGTGTCCTTGTTTCTAGAGTTTCTTGGATTCGAACTTTTTAGGATACTTTAAATGATCCTGATTTCTCTATGTAAACTTTTTTATCCTTGAGAATAATATCTGCTTGGATCATCCCGAGTATTTCTCTCTTCTCATCCTTACTTCCATTCGAGATCATATACTTCATATACTCTCTGAGGTTTATCTGCTTGGCAGAGACGACATCTCGAGAGTCTTTTTTGAGGAGTTGAGATTGGAAGAGGTTATATCTTCGTATTTCTTCCTTGAGGCTATCTCAGACAGATATGGTATTAATATCTATATCATCGAGCATTTCGAGGAGTTGTAATATGAGAGTATCTTCTCGGATCATAGGATTCTTACACTTATGATCATGACATTTACTACAGTG
>CAYSEP010000056.1:0-5348 GCA_964430065.1 uncultured Candidatus Peribacteria bacterium | reverse complement strand
GTATCTATATGGTCTTTCTCGTAGCGAGCGACGACGGGAGATCATTCATAGTACTTATAGCGCTTCTCGCCATCGAGATTGTACCCCAGCGGGATCATGCCACCAGTCGGAGTCCCGATGCCGATGACTGTGAGAGAAGTATCTGACGGAAGCTCTGGAAATACTCCTTCTCCTGTCATACCTCCATCAGTGATGAGGACGATATGGATGGGATCTCTGGAGGCAAGATACGTCATACGCACGAGATCGAGTGCTCACCTCACATCACTCCCACCATAGACGAGCGTCGGTTCTACGCCAGTGAGCGTATCGAGAAAGAGTTCTCTATCATGAGAAAATGGGATCCTGAGAGTTGCCGAGCGAGCATAGGTAATGATCCCATAGGATGAAGCTCACCTATCTACTATACTCTCGATGATCGACTTCGCAAGATCGAGTCGACTCTCCATAAGGTTCCCCGATGATACGATATCCTCGACCGCCATAGAGAGCGATGTATCGAGGACGAAGAGGATTTTTTCTCAGTTATCGCTCACCGGGAGGAATATCGAGAAAAATAAAAGTCCCATACCACCGATTATCAGAAGAGCAGAGACGAGAAATCGGAAAGGCGAAAAAACTCGTGGTCAAAATGAAGGAAAACGGGGATGATTTTTAGGAAGATGCGGTTTCATAGTAAACGTGTTGTACTAGGTGCTGGTAACAGATTTGTCATTTCGAGCGAGATTGTTCCTTCTTTGTCATTCCGAGTGAAACGGAGGAATCGCTTTTAATTACACTTATAAGTAAGAAATTATTAAATTCGCATCAGATGAATTTGAAAGGGATCCCTACGGGATGACAAAAATAAAAGTATTAACAGTGCTACATAGAAAAATCTCTTTTATCGACTCTGCATCTTCGTATTCTGAAGTCCAGGCTGACGATACCACTCGAGAAGAGGAGTCGATCCATCACATCCAGGAACATCTACACTATAGCGGATCGTCTTCGAACTCGTAGCAGAGAGTGGTGTGACGAGGGTGAAGGCAAATTCTTTTTGTCCATTTTCTGTAAGTGTCTCTGTGCCAGCAGTTGCTCCTATGAGCGTCGCACTTGGTGGCACGACGAGGCGGACATAGGTACTATTTTTCCCTTTTCACTGGATGAAGAGCATCTTCTCCCTGGCAAGCGGATCGCTGAGTCAGACGAAGTCCATGTAGCTATTTATCTCTTTCTCATCATCTTTCGAGAAGTCGTGTGTATGAGTGAATGTGATCTTGTTCTCGTAGGTACACTCCGATGCTCGTGTCGTCTCGGCTCGGTAGAGTCGCACCATATGTCTATCACTCTTGTTTCCTGAAGTCGAAGTGAGAAGCGGATAGATCCAGTTCGGTGAAGTCGGAAGGGGTTTACGGTAGTTCGCGAGGAAGCTATCTATCCCATCATTACGAGAAGCGAAGAGGATTTCCCCATCTGCGAGGGCTTTCTCTACGATATCGAACATATCACTATAGGCTTTTTGATTCTCGACCTTCTCGAAAAATGCGGATACGAAATCTCCGAGTACATCTTTCGCGCTCGTGCGCTCACCATAGCGAGACTCGACGAGAGTCGACATGAGTGGAGAGAAGTTCTCACTGGTAAATGGTATATTGACGCCCGAAAGAGTCACTCCCGAAAGCACACCAAGCATATCTTCGACGAGTCACTGGTGTATCGCTACACCGACAGTTACCGTCGGGTCACCCGATTTTTCTATGAAGTTATTTGCCTTCTCGAGAGTATCACGAAACGATGCATAGTAGTTCACATCTCGAAGTCCATAGTTTCCAGAAATCAGGGAAAGTCATGGTGGTGGAGGTTCCTTATACGGATAGAGGTTCCAGTCATAGTAGTAGACATCGTCAGTACGGAAATCTTCGATATTCCCCTTGTACATAGTAAAAGTAATGATCGAACCTGGGAATCCTCCGTTCGCACGGATCTCATCACGATTCTGGTTAAATACTATGTATCTCTCTGGAGTATCTGCACCGAGAAGTGCGAGTATATCGGTCTCATGCGCGAGCGTGAAGTCGAGAATTCACCCGACTCGACTGAGAGCGTTTCCTGCTTTTGTAACTGTTTTTGCCATCGGATGGTCGATATTTTCCGCTTTTTCGTAGAGAGTTCCTGCTTTTTTTATCGCTTCGTCGAGTGTCGTAAGTGCATTTTTATTCTCACGTATCCACTCAGTCGGTTCTTCTATACCGAGTCTCGCGAGTGGAGAGAGACTTTTTGACTCAGGACGGAAGAGTGAGGTTCACCCATTCGTGACCGTCTGGAGCGATCCGCTCGTCACCACGAGTGTATCTGCGATATGAGAGAGTCCACGAGAGAGAGACAGTCCCCCATCGAGTGCTATTCCCGCGAGGTTGATCGTATCACCTGGTATCCACCGAAGTGGGGTGAATATGACATTCGCACGCTCGAAATCACTACGAGCTGCTCGGATATCTTCCACGATTTTTGTCTGATTTTCGGCATGAGCGAGCGAGCGCAGAGACGCATATCCGTTCTCTATGAGGATCTTCGTATAGAGAAGTGCTGGGAGCGAGAGAAGACAGAAACAAGAGAGTCCTATAAATATCGGTTTTCTTTTTTTCGAGATATAGCGCCCGACATCACGAGTCGTGCGACGAGCGTGCAGTGACCACGGAAGCGATCGGCGATAGATGTCTCCGTATTTCTCTGTACTCTCTCGGGGTTCTCATCTGGTATCGAGTGCACCATAGGGAATATCGAGTGGTGGAAAGAGGTCGAGTGTACGGGGACGAGGTTTTTCTTCGAGAAGCGTGCGTCCGATAAGGTCACTTTCATAGAGATCAGCACGTCCGAGGTCGAGCATGGCGATCGTACGAAATCTCGAAATCCGAAGCCTACGAGAAAGTGAGAGGTTTGGGATGTTTCACTTTCAGTTTTTTATCGTGTCGAAAAGTGGCTTCGTCGAGCGGATAGCATGCAGTTCTGAGAACGGGAAAAATCTCGATATATCGAGTGGTGGAGTTTTCGCGTGAGAAAGATCGAACGAGATGATGCGAGAAGATCCCATAGGTATGAAGCTGATTATAGAAAAAATATACGAGTTTGCAACTAAAGCACTCTGCATTTGCGAGATTTTATTGCATTTTCACGAAATATCTTATAATTCAAGTATTAGGTGTATCTGCCTGAATATTTCTTGTTTCTGTCATTCTGACTTTATGCCAGAATCCAGTCCAGGAACTCTGGATCCCGGTATTCACCGGGATGACGGAAACACGCTTACTCTCGTTAACGTACCATAGCATTTCTTTTATGAAAAAATTTCTACTCTTGGTCTCACTATCACTACTACTCCCCCTCCAAGCCATATATGCATCTCTTGGGGATACTCCAGAAACCGAAAAAGAAGCTGCTGAGATCAAAGCTAAGGAATCAGTAAGTGTACAGACCTCAGAATATGTTCCCTGAGCAGGATGCGTGTGTACCGCAGGATGAACAAAATCAACAGAGGTCAAAGAATGTGCCCCAGGAACACCTACACCAAAGTATGAATGTAGTGTCGGAAAGTGACTGAGCTCGTTTCAAGGAATGATCGCTACTATCGTCAGCTGGTTCGTGAAGATCGTCCTCCTTCTCGGAGTTCTCGCGATCGTCGGCGCTGGTATACTCATGTCATTCGGAAGTGAAAGTGAAGAGTACACGAAGAAGGCAAAATGATGGGCAGTGAATATCATCATCGGACTTATCATCCTTTTCACATTCCGCTACATACTCGGACTTCTCGCGTCGTGGATATATCAGTAAAAAAGAGGATATAAGTCCTTTAATTTTGTCATGCCATAGGCGCCCCTTGCGAAGCATGGAAGTACTCTTGGGGTGCATCCCTTTATATTTCACCTAAAGAGATTTACTATTATTTTTCTTGTAAGTGAAAGAAAAAGTGATTTCTCCGCTACGCTGCGGAATGACAAAAAATACTTTTTGACAGGTTAAACTCTCGAAAATTCGGGAGTTTTTTTGCGTTTTCTCGCTTTTTCTATAAGATCATCCCATGCGAAAAAACCTCATAAAACAAGGTGAAGAACACCTCAAGTACGAGATCCGAGAGATCGTCGAGATCGGGAAAAATATAGAAAAACGCGGGATCGAAAAAATGATCTGGGAGAATATCGGTGACCCTGTCGCGAAGGGTGAACGTATCCCGACATGGATGAAGGATATCGTGAAGACCGCCTGTGACCAGGACAAGACCTATGCCTATGCTCCGACAAAGGGAGACATCGAAGCGAGAGAATTCATCCTCGATCACTACTCTGATCGCAGGGTCTGTACGGTAGAGGATATCATATTTTTTAACGGGCTCGGAGAAGCGATCAATAAGATCTTCGCCAATCTCTCTTCTCATGTCCGTGTCATCGGGCCCAATCCTACCTACCCATCTCACGCGACTGCCGAGGCGATGCACCACGATGGCGAGCCGATCACCTACTCGCTCCGCATAGAGTCCGATGGTCGTATCGACCTCGAAGAACTCGAACGAAAAGTGAAGTACAACGAGAATATCGCCGGCATCCTCATCATTAATCCGAACAACCCCACAGGAGTCGTCCATCCACGAGCTGACCTCATCGAAGTCGTGCGTATCGCGAGGGAGAATAAGTGTTTCCTCATATTCGACGAGATCTACCAGAATATCGTCTTCGACCGCTCGAAGATCACTCGACTCTCGGATATCGTCGGTGACGTACCCGCGATTTCTATGAAGGGAATCTCGAAAGAAATCCCCTGGCCCGGTGCTCGCTGTGGCTGGATCGAGGTGTACAATGCCGATAAAGACGAGAGCTTCCGCGCCTACATCCACTCGATCCTTGTCTCGAAGATGCTCGAGGTCTGCTCGACCACGCTTCCTCAGGTCATCTTCCCGAGTATCGTGAAGCACGCAGAGTACCAGACATTTTTCCAGGCACGTATAGACAAGTACGAGAAGCGACGAGATCAGGCACTCGCGATCTTCGCGAAGACGAAATACCTCAATCCCCTCTCTCCAGAAGGAGTATTCTACCTCACGGTTCCCTTCTCTCTGATGACGAAGTTCATGACTCCGAGACACCTGGAAAGCAAGACCAAGGAAATCCGCCTCTACCTCGACTCTATCGAGACTGACAGTATGCGTCGAGATAAGCACTTCGCCTATGAGCTCATGGGAAGTGAGTGAGTGTGCGTCGTGCCACTCTCAGGGTTCTACTCTCCGGTTGATGGATTCCGCATGACGCTTCTGGAAGAGGATGAAGCACTATTCCTCGATACCTGTGAGCGGATCGTGCGAGGGATCGAGGGGTTTT
>CAYSEP010000055.1:0-5389 GCA_964430065.1 uncultured Candidatus Peribacteria bacterium | reverse complement strand
TAGTTCGGGTCAAGCGCCTTGAGCGAGAGACCGATACGCTTTCCGACTGGATCGAAGGTGATGATACGAGCCTTCATCATCTCACCAGAGTGGACTTTTTCTTCGAGAGATTTTGCCATGTCGGCAGGGATCTCAGAAAGATGGATGAGACCAGAGATCGCACCGTCGAGTTCGAGGAATATACCGAACTGAGAAAGACGAAGAACTGGAGCCTCGACGATATCACCGACTTGGTACTTATCAGCAAGCACTTGCCAAGGATTTGCCTTGAGACGCTTGATCGAGAGAGAGATCTTCTCTCCTTCGATACCGATGATTTGTACTGTGACTTTATCACCGATCTTTGCGTGCTTGTGAGGATTGTTCACGTGACCCCAGTCGATCTCAGAAACGTGGACGAGACCTTCGATTCCCTGGAATGTGACGAAGAGACCGTATGTGAGGATACCAGAAACATGTCCTTCGACGATGTCACCGACCTTTACTGTCTTCATAGCGGCAGAGCGCTGTTCTTCGATCGCTGCCTTCTCAGAGAAGATGATTTTCTTTCCTCCTTGATCGACATTGATCACACGAACCTGGAATGGTTTTCCGACGAGTTTTCCGAGCTGTTCGAGGATACGTTCAGCATTGGCTCCCTCGACACGTGGGTAGTGAGCTGGAGTGAGCTGAGAGACAGGGATAAATCCCTTGATCCCATCGAGGTCAATGAGAAGTCCTCCCTTGTTCGCCTCGTTTGGTACGACAGTGATGATCTCTTTCGTATCGAAATTCGAATGAAGTTTCTCGATAAGTTTCGCCTGACTCGCCTTGCGGAGAGAGAGGTGGATGAGACCACTATGAGCGTCGTCACCGATGACGATACTCTCGATACGAGTTCCTGGCTCGATCTGAGTGGTATCCTCAGTCGATGAGTGCATATGAGAACCCGTGATGATACCCGTGAACTGACCATCGAGATCCACGAGGATCATCTTCTGGTTTGCCACGATCGCAGTTCCAGCGACGATCTCACCATTTTGGAATGATTTGATCGGTGCGGAGCTCGCGAGATCTTTTGCAAAATCTGACATAAAATAAAAAAGTAAAGAAATAAGCGTTAAAAATTAAGAAATTTAATTTTAACATAATTATGGGGCGGCCAATGGGGCTCGAACCCACGACCTCCGGATTCACAGTCCGGCGTTCTAACCAACTAAACTATGGCCGCCATACTGGTTCATTGAACAAGATTCTTATACCTCGTCCTACTCGCCAAGCTCGGGCAGTATATGAAAACTCGAACGTATTGCAAAGATTTTTTTGATTTTTTTTACTTTTTGGATACTATCTGACCCTCTTTTCTCATTTGGTGAGTAGATCTCCCTAGAGAAATAGCTTCCAGAAGCGAAAAGAGACTCAGTACGAAAAAGTATTTTTCACTGAATAGACGCGTATAAAAATCCAAAAATTGTCAGAGTCAAGCGAATATTCTTGTCACGAACGTGATGATTGTGCTATGCTATCTCTGCAATTACGAGAAAACTAAGACGAGCACATGCGAGGTATGCAGAAGAAATGTTTATTCTTAAAACAGTTTCATGTATTCATCTTTTTCGCTTTCAGAAAGTAGTCTCCTCCGAGCCAACATCCGTCAGGATGTCGCTCTCCTCTTCGTCGGATCCCCGAAAACATGGTTCTCATTCGAGAATCTCCAGAAATATAGTTATATCTGTACTGCATTCCTTGCATTTTTCTCTTTCCTTCCAGGAAGTGGCTATGCTGCAACTGAGACGAGAGAGTTCGTCGTGACGGCGTACTACTCGCCGATGCCGAACCAGAGTTTCTACCTTCGTGGGAACTATGAGGCAGAGAAACGCTTAAATGGAAACGGAACACATGGTGCTAGTGGAAAACCAGTCTTTACTGGTATGCTCGCCGCTCCATCGTCTTATAGCTTCGGTACTCGTATCGATTTCGATGGACTCGGTGTCGGTATCGTCGAAGATCGAGGTGGTGCTATCGTCGAAGCCGGAGAAAAATGACAATCCTATGATCGTATCGATATCTGGATGGGTCGATGAGAATCTGGTCTTCGCCGTGCGATGATCTGGGGAAAAAGAAAAGTGACAGGACATATTACTACAGATACGACAAAGACAGTTCTGAATTTCACCGATATTGACACCGGAAAGATCGACCTTTCTCAGTTTGGTGCTGTCGGCCAATTCCAGAACGGAGGACTCTCAGCAAGCGTGATACAGATGTTCGCAGATCTCGGGTATACATCCGAAGGACGTTCGACAAAAGAAATGATTACTGACTACCAGATCGATCATAGTATCATAAAAAATAGTACCGAAGATGGTGCTGGTATCTATGGTCCTCGTACCAAGACATCGCTCTCTACAGTACATGCTCAGTATATCATCCTGAGAAATGCAGAGCTAGAGAAAATCGAAGCAGAAAAAGCGCTCCTGATTTCTGAGAAAAATGAATGGGAACATACCTATAACGCTGCCAATCAAAAAATCTCTTCTCTCGGATCTCCGAAAAAAGGAGAACAAGGTGTCCATATCCGAGAACTCCAGAAGACCCTGAAGTCTACTGGGTACTTCAAAGGAAAAGATACAGGTATCATGTGAGGGACGACTATCCTTGCGCTGAAGTCTCTCCAGAAGGCACATGGACTCACAGCAAGTGGCTCTCTCGATGACCGCACTCGAGAGATTCTCGTAGAGATGCTCGTCGAGAATAGAGCATAAGTATAATCTATGAAAAATCCTCTCAGATAATGAGAGGATTTTTCATAATTTGCCTTTTTATGAGAAATAATCTATACTGAGCTCAACAGGAATTATAACTATGCCAAATCTCGAAAATACACCCGCATGGGCTAAAAGCCAAATCAATACACAATATGCAAACTCTGAGCCAAATGTGATGAGTGGTGATGCTTGGATATCCAGAGCACTGGCTACCGTGAATGGAAACATAAAAAATGCTCAAGATGTGTTTATCGTACAAAATGCACTTACCGCACTCGGCTTCAAGCCGGGGAAGATCGACAGTCTCTATGGTCCAAGTACGGCAAGCGCAGTGCGTGCATTCCAAAAAGATGCTAGGATCACAGAGTCCTGACTCGGGAAAGAAACTATCGCTACGCTGAAACTTGCAGTAGAGGCACGAGTAGTGTCGTGAAATGTAGCTGTCGGCTACGACCGAGCGGCAACAGAGCGAGACTCATATGCATCTGAGATAGCACGCATGCAAAAGCGTTCCCCAGATATGCAAAAATTGCTACCAAAAGAACAAGAACAAGCAAGGGTAAATCTCGAGACGAGCATGCAAAGTATATTTTTATAAAAATCCCCCCAAAATTTGCTTTTTTCCACCAAGAAGAGTATTCTAGAAAAGAATTCATTATTTTCCCCTATGAAAACCTCTTCTCTCTCCCGTCGTGAGAAACTTCTCCTTGGTCTTCTCTCTTCTACTCTCATCTTCTCTGCTTCTTTCTCTTATGGAGCAGTGAATAGCAATAAGGTAGACTCTATCATGAAGATGATCACCGATGGATGAGCAAAGTTCTCAGATATCCCAGCCTCAGGACAGAGTAAATCTGAGAGAACTCAGTACTTTGAGAAAGTCGATGCTGGTCTCTGAGATGCAGTAGAGATGCTTGCAGTCGTCAGGAACAATATCCGATCTCTCATGGGACTCTTCCAGCCTATACGGCAGATGACATCGTAGGAAGTATCCTCTGATGAGTGATGAGTGGAGTGAGCGGGGGGAACTGAAGCGGAAACAATCCTGGAAGTGGGACTTCTCCAGCAGAATCTTCCTGGTCTTCTCCTACTTCCATCTCTTGTCCGACAAGTACAGGAGCTCTCCAGTCAGCCAATCCAAGTACAGCAAGCCCTACGAATTCTACAGGATTTAACTATACAAGTGTAGGATGAGCATTTTTCAATGTAAAAAACTACACCAACACAAATGATACTTCTCTTCCTACAAGTTGTACTGCATGACAGAAATGGATAGCAAAATCAGGAACCAATAGTTGTAGTATGTATAGTTGTAGTGGAGGCGCTAGCATCGTGTCATGAGGAGCATGAGAGCCTGATTGTGATGATATTTTTATACACTATCCAGGAACCCCTTATATAAATAAGGTTCATGCTACTGCCGCCGGATACCAGATACCTTTCACAGCGCACTGTAGAAATGAGTCTACTATAAAGGATTATAAATGGACATTCTATATGGATGGTGCTGAGAAAGCAGCATGAGCACTGAGCGGTGCTGGGAAATCTGTATCTGTAAAAAGAGTGTCTACCAGTGCAGGAACTACGAATCTCGATAAGATACTCAATGGAAGCTATATCGGACATATGGCAGACCTCGAAGTGACCAGTACATCAGGCGCGAAAAAGACATTCCACTATTGGGGGTCACAGGACACTTTTGCACAGTCCTTCGTCGATGAAGTCCTGAAGAAAAACAAAACACATACGTGTACGGATAAACCGACAAAAATAGTAGCAGAACTGAACCCTACTATGGATTTTATGCGCAATAAGGTACAAATGCCAAATGTTACTACATACGGACGATACTGGTATATCAATAATCTTGAGTACCCTCTTATAAAATTTCTTAACATCAGCAAGTATCATCCATTTCTGACGGATATTGTAGGAGATGTGTATAGTGAGGTGAATTTTAATATACCTGTCGAAAGTCCAGATACGATCCTGAGTTTTAAGTTCAACAATGTATCCACATTTTACGAAGATCCAGCGACGCTCAATGGCTATCTTTCCCATATAGGTGTGACTGGTGCATCACGAGAATTTGGAAATTTTTATTTAGATTTTTCTCTTTCTCCGTGTGCAGGAGACTTCACTTCGTCAGATGTTCTCAGATCGGAAAAAGATCAAAACGTCCCATCAAACTGAGCTGGAAATGGAAAGGCATGAGGATTTCAATTTAATACACATCTCCCAACTATTTATGGATATGATACACTCTACATAAATATGAAAGTAAAAATGTTACCAGACACTCTTTCTGCTTGGCAATCAATGCATGAATTCTGGAAAAAGAAGTGAGTAGACCTCGAAGAATGACCAAGATATAACATGCAATTCTAAAACAAGAAAACATAGTACACTCGAAAAACCAGAAGACGGAGCCATAGACTACACAGGACCACAGCCATAAGTTCCAAAAACTCCAGAAATATTTCTGGAGTTTTTTTTATTTCTTTGTCTCGCGTATGATCGTCTTCCAGATGAACTCGATATCTTTCCTTATTTCTATCCTGGCTTCTTCCTCTTTATGATCAAGAACTTTTCCCTTCTTCATGACGAAGACGACATCATAGGAGAGTCACTGGAGAAATGGAGCG
>CAYSEP010000054.1:0-5447 GCA_964430065.1 uncultured Candidatus Peribacteria bacterium | reverse complement strand
GCCTTATACTCCTTTTCGTATCTCTCCTCACATTCTTTGATGATTTTTACTGCTTCTTCGACTCAGAAAAATCCATTGCACTTGCAGCAATTCATCTTCTTCAAATCTTTATAGTGTTCCCAGTAGTATGCAGTTTCTTTCTGCCAGTAGTCTCCGAGTTGCTCGTATGAGGTGATATGGTCCATACGCTTATCGTCAGCGAGGACTGCGATCACCTTATCATCGACCTCTCCTGAGTCATCGAACTTCATGATACCGATGATACGGACTTCTGCGAGACATCCTGGAACGAGAGGTTCGTTCACTCCGACGATCTCGACATCGAGCGGGTCTCCATCCTCATCCCAGGTACATGGGATAGCCCCATAGGCAAACGGGTACGCGAG
This sequence comes from uncultured Candidatus Peribacteria bacterium, assembly GCA_964430065.1. Classification (GTDB taxonomy): domain Bacteria; phylum Patescibacteriota; class Gracilibacteria; order BD1-5; family UBA2023; genus JAGOMW01. Next base: position 5,061 of record CAYSEP010000054.1, on the reverse strand, counting down.
AGATGAGTATCAGACACGGTCGACTTTGAGTTGCCCACTTTCTGTGATGATTTCGTACTTAGTGACCGTTCCAGAGTTGAGCTCGATAAGTGCATTGATACGGTTTTTTTCTTCGTCTGCAAATGCAGGAAGGACATGGAGGAGATTGAGCATATATTTGCTCGGTGCATGGTCGATATTTGCCATAGAAACTTTATGATAATAGAAAATAGAGTAGAGAAAAGATACAGAAAATCTCAGAAAAATCAACAGAAAGGAAAAGTTGCGATATTTCGCAGCATATGGTAGTATCAGATTATGAATTCCCTATCAGTATCATCCATCGCTGAGAATGTAAAAAAATCTTCTATAGGTCAAGAGCTTATGAATAAATGATATATACGGTATATTCCCTGAATAGAACCAGATCTTATCGATGATGCTATTGTAGAACTAGAAAAATCTATGCGAGAAATGGAACAACGGGAAAATGTTGGAGAACTCGTAGAGAGAATAACTATCCAAGAGATGATAGAAGGTATAAAAAATGGAAGTAAGGAAACTTTGTAGAAGAAGAGAGCGTGCTCTATATCACTCACTTATAGAGATCACTGAAGAGTGACGGCACTATATGTACAATATTTCTGATGGGAATCCTGAGTGGATAGCTTTCCTCACATATGCAGAAACTATATCACTTCAGCTTTAAGAAAGTACTTGATAGAAAAAATCTATAGAGGAAGATTTCTGGGAGGGTGAAATCCATTTGCAATCATTGCATTTTTTTCTATACTGAGCGGGTATTTTATCACTATTTTTATGTATAAGAAAATCTCCCTCGCGCTTCTCCCCTTCCTCGCAAGCTGTAGCCTCATAGGATCTGCTCCGACTGACTTCACGAGTATGTACAAGGCTCACGTCAGTGAACAGGTCACTACTATACGAGAATTTGCTCACGATATGGGGTATATGGAGTCCTACCAGATCGACGGTATGATAAAGGGTGCTGTCACGCTTCCTGGATTTCTCAGTGGTACCCTCTCGTCAGACTATAGCGCCAAGACGAACGGAAAGGATACAGAAAATACTCTGAAGAACCTCGCGGTGAAGTATAGCATGTTCGGTGAATCAGGACAACTCGATGCGAAAGAAATGAATATCATCACGAAGTGAGGAGATTTTTTCATGAACTATACCGATCTCAATACTGCCAATCTCATGACTCCTGAGATGGTCCTCGTGATGAAGAAATACGAGAAAAAGTGGCTCGCTATGACACAAACTGAGATGATGGGAGAAGATGCGAATACAGGAGATGCGAAGATGGCACAAGCACTCTCGAGCCTGACTCTTACTGAGATCGAAGACTACCTGACACGGTATCCGATTTTTCAAGAGACCAAGGACCTCGGAATGGTCGGAGATCTGCATAGCTATGAAGTGACTCTCGCGAAAGAGAACATCGTAGCCCTCATGAAAGAGTTCACGAAAAAAGCAACAGGAAAAGATATGGCAGAAGTGGATATCAAGTCGATACAAGATGATCTGGCGAAGGTCGATGTGAAAGGAGTGATGACATTTGATCCGAAAAATCCAAAAGTTACAAAATGGGACGGAACAGTCACAGACCTCTCTGCGAGTGGTATGGTCGTACGAGTGAGGTCCGATGAGAACGAGAAATGAATGAGTCTGAATATCTCTGCTGATGCAGGAAGCATGGATCTCGTCTATGAGCGAGGTGCCGATGTCAATACCGTCAAGATGACTGCAAAGGAAGGTACAGAAGAGTTGGCAAAACTCGATGCGAAGTTCACGAAAAAATGAGAGAAGATCGCGCGAATCGATGCGAAGTTCGAGGCACCAAGCCAAGGTCTCACTGTCACTCTCGAACACGTGAACAACGATGATCACTCATTCGAAGGGAAGCTGAACGCTGGGATCGGAAATATCACCTGGAAAGGTAAGTTCGACATGGCTGGTCTTCGTGAACTCAAGATCACGGGAGCTATGGTCGGAAGTAGCCTCCTTCTCGATCTCAAGGATGACGGAAACGGTACACTGAAAGGACCACTTTCTGTAAAATCGGGAGAGACTCCAGTAGTCGATGCAGCCGTCGAGATGAAGGCAGAGAAAGAGAAATTCCGTCTCGCACTCGATATCGCCAATCCTGAAGATCCAAGCTATAAGACTCATGCTGAGATCGACGTTACAGGAAAGCGCTCATCGTGAGATGGGACAATCACAGCTCCATCACCGACAGTTCCCTTCTCTACTATGAGTGAGGAAATACAGAAACTCAGTCCACAGACTCCCATAGAAGATCTCTCAGGAGGTGAGACTCTCGTCATGCCAAAATAATCTTATCTTCAATATACTCTCTATGCGAAAAATAATCAATATCTTCGTCGTCGTCACTCTTATAGCATCTATCGTCGGAACTGGTGTCATCGTCTATATCGAGACTTCGAGCCCTACTCCAGTCGAGACCACTGCTCCATAAATCTTCACAATATCGAGTCTAGCATTTATACTTTTGTAATATACAAAATATGCTCCAAGAACCCAACAATGAGCAAAAGCTCACCTACATCTATGAGACGCTCAAAGATCAGGAATCTCGACGCAAGAGACAGATGTTCTATAAGTTCCTGAAGTGGCTGATCCTCGGTGGACTCGCCTATCTCGTGATCACGAATCCGAGTGCTATCATGACTCCGATAATGAATACAGTAAAGCCGATGATCATGGAACAGGCGAAATCAATCATGGAAGAAAATAAACAAAGCCTCATGGATCAAGTAAAAAATCTCCTTCCAGGAGAAGAACTCATCCCAGTCCCACAATCGGCCCCAACGACGACAACTAAAAAAACTTCCACAAAATAAAAAAATTCCCCAGTAGAGGGGAATTTTTTTATTCTAGGACTCTTTGTTTCTTTGCTCTTTTGGCGGCATACATTGCTGCTTCAGCCCTTATGATCGCATCATTCATGTTCTTTCCGTCTTCGTTATGAGCAATTCAGAGAGAGAATGGGATTTCTGCATCCATAGGGACATCATTATTCCTATGTGCAGCGATATGTGTTTCCATATTCACGATAAGTCTTTCCATTATCTTTTTTCGATCTTGTTTCGACTCTTCGAATGATATCACCAAGATAAATTCATCGCCTGACCTCCGAAAAATCTTTGGAGCAGAACCAAATGCATCTTTGAGAAGTTTCGCATGGCTTTGTATAACCTTATCTCACTCTTCATGTCATCTTGTATCGTTGATCTGCTTGAGTCAATCAATATCGATAAATACAATAGCATAATCCTTAGGCGGATTTTTGATCATTCGCTCAAGCAATTTTTTGTTTCCGAGTCAAGTAAGTTCATCGGTATATTTCTCAGCAATGTTCCCATAAACCTCTGGCATGAGTCAAAGTATACCATGAAGGATTTTTCTTACACTTCTCTCATTTTCTTCGAGTAAATCTGCTGAAAATCCCGATGCCTTGAGCCACTGATCATTTCAAATAGGGATATAGAGATTCTCTTGCAGAAATACGACTCTACGAGCTAAAAAATCACTCCAGGCTTTTTTTCAGAGAGGAGAATGAATTGCTCATTCAATGGATGTTTTCGAGATTGGCTCGAGACTAAAAGAAGAAACAGAAGAAAGAATTCATAATCTGCGAAAAAGTCAGACTATTTCCTGTTCTAGGAAATCTACTACAGAATCTGCATCCTTAGCAGCAGTTGTAGTCGCATGTAAAAGGATTTTTATGATACGATTCTCTACGTAGCGCTCGATATTAGATTGACGTGTTTTGTTTATTACAGTAGATGTGTCTTGAGCTAGTGCTTCTGTCATGATATCAGTCTACCATATGTCTTTCTATTTTCCAAAAATCTCTCACTCAAGCTCAGAAAATACCGCAAGTGGAAAAAAGTGTCCATATCCCCGCTCAGGCTCGAAGAAATGCGTCTCGGCATCTGGAAGAGTCTTTTCGAGAAACTTCGCAGTAGCAAATGGCACCAGAGTATCATCTTCCGCATGCCAGACGTGGACACGATTTCACATATTTTTCAGGATATCATAGTTCTCAGGTGCTGTGAAGTCGCCTTCACTCACACAGGCAGCGACGAGATGAATTTGGGAGACTTGATTATACCAAGGCTTTCGTCATTGCGAGGTACGAAGCAATCCATGCCCTGTATCTCCAGAAGACTGTATCGCTTCATCTTCGCGCGTGATAGAAACATCAGAAAAATACTTCAGGAGAAAATTCCCTCCGAGCGAGTGTCCGACAAAAGTCACTTCATCATCGGGAGTGATCTTCGAAAGGACTCACTCGAAGACGATCTTCCACTCGTTGTATTTCGCATCGAGATCACATGGCATCTCTGGCATGTAGACGATCCCTCATTTCTCTATCCACTCTCGTGCGAGTTTTTGTTTCCATTTCTTTTTCGGTTCGGGGCTATAAGGTACACTCGACCACTCGATATATTCAGACTGCAGCCATGAGAGGTATTCCTCGTATGTAGAGAAAGACATTCCTCCTTCGACGAAGATGAGTGTTTTCATAAGCTACTTCTTAAAAATCTTCCACCACAGATACACCGCAATCGCAGGGATCGCCACATAGGTAAGCTCATGTCCATACTCTTTCGTGATCTCGATAACCGACTCTCAGAAGAAGTACCCAAGCGCTACGAGTATAGCGCACCAAAGGGTCGCTCAGAGAAATGTGATAGAGACAAATGGCACCATCCGCATACGAAATATCCCTGCAGGAATCGAGATGAGATGGCGCACAACGGGGATGAGTCTTCCAATAAATGTGTAGACTTTATCATTTTGGAGAAAGAGTTTTTCTGTCTTCGCATATTTCTCTTTCGTGATGAGGATATACTTCCCGTACCGTTCGAGAAATGGCTTCCCGAGCCATCGACCGAGGATATAGTAGTTCGCAAGTGCACCCACGACAGAGCCAAGTCATCCGACGAGAGTCGCGAGGAATGGATCGATATTTCCTGCTACTGCAGATACCCCTGCGGGTATCATGACAAGCTCTGATGGCACTGGGATGAT
>CAYSEP010000053.1:0-5477 GCA_964430065.1 uncultured Candidatus Peribacteria bacterium | reverse complement strand
AGATGGAGAGGGTAGCTACAGAGCTTCGCGATCCGCTCATACGCGGTGATCATCGACTGGAGATCCGACATTTTGACTGAGATGATGATCTGATCTTCTCGGAGTCCCCACTCGACTGCTTTCTGAGCTGAGATAATCCCACTCTCGACCATCGTATCGATATAGACATCTTGTGCTGTCTTCGGATTCTCGAGTTTGGCATTGGCTTCCATATTGGCATCGAGAAGCTCTTGGTCGAGCGATCCGCCATTCACTCCTATGCGCACGGGAAGATCGTACTTGATCGCACATTCGATAAATTTCCTATAGTTATCATCATGCCGATCTCACTTCCCGACATTTCCTGGGTTCACCCGATATTTCGAGATGGACCTCGCCATCTCAGGGTATTTCTCGAGCAATATATGACCATTGTAGTGAAAGTCTCCCACAATCGGTGTATTGTATCATTTCGCTCGAAGCTCTTTCACGATCTCAGGAACTGCGAGAGCTGCGGCATCATCGTTGATCGTGATACGTACGATCTCAGAGCCAGCATCCGCGAGTTCGATGATCTGAGCGAGAGTCGCTTCGATATCGCGAGTCGGAGTGTTGGTCATCGACTGGATGACGACGGGATGATCAGAACCAAAAGGCACATGTCACACCATGACAGTGTGGGTTTTGCGACGAGGAGAGAGCATAAAAAAAGAAAAAGAGAAAATCCCCGAGTGGGGATTTAGATATTAGAGTGCGGCACCAGCATTTTTCAGCATCATGATGAGTTCATCTTTGATGACGAGACGTTCTTTCTTGAGCTGATCGAGAGCGAGATCTTCCATATTGTATCCAGGAACATTGGACTCAGCACGTCCGATCTCATTCGAGAGTCCTTCATAGCTATGGAGGAGATTGGCAAAGTGTTTGTTCGATTTTTTCATCTCGTGGATCATATCCTGGACTTCTGGGTGACTCGCGAGAAATGGGTGAACATCGTAAAGCATAGGGGAAAAGGTAAGGAATAATGTGCTCCCATTATAGGCAAATCGAGGAGAAATGCTAGTCAATATCACTATTTTTTCGATTGTTTTTGTATCATCCTCGGGAACTCCACAACTGCAGTATAGATACGTTTCCAGCGCCGACGAGGATCGCACACGAGACGGTAGAACCACTCGAGTCCGAGCTTCTGGAAAAATGCTGGAGCCCGTTTCTGTAAACCAAGAAGATAGTCGAACGACGATCCTACTCCGAGCCCCACGACTTTCATCGCATCGGGGAGATGTGCCCATACTTCGACAAGTCTCTTCTCTTGCTCTTTCATGCCGATACAAGAGAACACATACGATATGTTCTCGGCTTCTATGAGTTTCGCGAGCTCTTCAGGAGTTTTCTCTCCATCGAAGGCGATATCGATCTGGAGATCAGGAAATCTAGTAGCGAATAATTCCGCAAGTTTTTCCTGAATTATCATTTTTTTCTTTTCGAAATCATTTTTCGGTTCGGTGATACGATAGTTATCGATCATGAAGATTTTCTTTTTTTCTCGGATAGCGTACTCTACGAGATCTTGCGTGAGATTGCTCCCAGATATGAGCTCACCATATTTTTCTCGCAGAGATTTTTTCCCGAAAAATGTCCGAAATATTGCCATGAAGAATCCACTTCCCTCCTCTATGAGACTCGCTGTATACAGTCCATTCGCGTCTGGCGTCAGATAATCCGCCTTTTCGAGGATTTCGAGAAATTCCTGATCGGCAGAGGCTCGCATGAGGATCTCAGGATTGGGAGTGAAGACAAGAGTTTTCTTCTCTGGATTTTTTATAATCTGGAGAAAGTCTTGGTACTTCGAATTGATGATGTGGAGTCAGAGGAATTTCATAGCACAATACTATAGAAAAATATAGTTTTTCAAAATATTTACCATTCATCTACAAAAAAACACCTCAAAATCTTAGGAGGTGTTTTTTTGTAGATATTCATTTATTATTTCCCACTATTGAGAAAAATATTTGGTATCATATTGGTTCCGAGTGAGGTGACGGGAAGCTGACCATCCCATTTATCGATCCATTTGAGTTGGATATACTCAGCCCCACCCTGCTTCTGTATAGCTTCTGCTTGTATGCGGATCGTCTCAGCCTCTGCCTTCGCACGTTCGATCTGTTGCTGAGCCTCATATTTTATCTGTTCGAGTTTATTCTTTTGCGCGAGAGCATCTTGCTCTGCTTTTACCTTAGCTTCGATCGAAGCATCGAATGAATTCGAGAATTGGAAATTTACGATATTCACTTGGACGATATTCACTCCGTATTTTACGATTTTTTCTTTCAGTGCTGTCTCTATATCTGTACGGACGAGTTCGCGTTTTGTGATAAGCTCCTCGGCAGTATATTTTGCTGTAGCAGCTTTCACCGACTCTTGGATCGCGGGAGCGAGGAGGGTATCTTCGAGACGAGAGTGATCTATGCCAATGGTACGAAAGAGTTGGAGGATTTCAGTCTCATTTATCTGATAGTTCACCGATATTTTTGTCTCGACATTTTGGAGGTCTTTGGATGCAGATCGAGCATCACCGTCAGCTTTATCGATATGAAGGTCAGCGTATTTGATCGTATCGATAAATGGTATCTTCCAGTGTATTCATTCACCATAGACATTCTCATTCAGTGTTCCAAGAGTCATCTTGAGTCCACGCTCAGAAGGCGCAACTACGAAGTAGAGACTGGAAGCAAATATCCAGAGTACGATAGCAAAAAAACTATATTTGATAATCCTTCAGGAAACATGAAGCGTGTTCTGGATAGATTCGATGATAGACATAAAAAAGAATAAAAAGAAATAAAAATTTACCTACTTCCTCCCAAAGTCATCCTCATACCGCCGAATATCATCTTCTCCCGTATACTCACCACACTGGACTTCGACGATCACGAGAGGATCAGTTCCTGTATTTCCGAGACGGTGAAGGTGTCACTTCGGGATGTGACATGACTCATTTTGCTCGAGTACACGGACTTGCTCGATGCTCGCGAATTTCGGATCGCGGATATCGACCGTCGCGACACCTGAGACGACTGTCCAGTGTTCACTCCGACGTTCATGCGACTGGAGAGAGAGGCGTTGCCCTGGTTCTATGATGATTTTTTTCACCTTATAGAGAGGCGAGTCCTCGAGGACATAGTAGACTCCCCATGGGCGATTTCCGATTTCGAGATAGCGACTCGAGGTCATTTCTTTCGGAAGCTCGGCGAGCTTGGTATCGAGTGCTTTCTCATCGGCTTTGTCCTGGACTTTTTTTACGAAATCAGATGAGTTATGCGTCTTCGCGCCGAGACCGTCGCGGATCTCGACTCCGTGGGCACCGAGGATCTGTGCCTCTGGGATCTCCCGTGCAAATCGATCTCCTCACTTCGTGAAGATGATCTTATCGTACTTTCCTGCAGACTTCGCGGTGGCTATGACGAACTCGAGACTTCGGCAGACGCTCGCATCTTCATCGATAGAGAGAAATACTCGATCGACTCATACGACTTTTTCGACGATCTGCATACGAAATTTCTCATCCTGGAAACTCTTCGTTCATCGTTTGAGTTCAGCTTGCTTATCGTTATTTACGATCACCCAGACTTCATCGGCACCTGCCTCAGAGCGAGAAAGCTCGAAACATTCTATGTGTCCTGGGTGGATAGGATTGAAGTATCCAGATGTGATAGCGAGAGTAGTCATAGAGAATATTATTTAAGAGTACAAATTCCATGGAAATAATCACCAACTGGCAGCTCATTTCATTCTTTATTGTATGCTTTTTCTGTCGTATCACTGAGGTCACACTCGAGAGAGATAGGACGAGAAAATGCTTTTAGTGAGAGACTTGTATCAAAATTTGGATCTGGGTTATCTCTGGAATATGGTGGTTTGTAAGGACTTTTGTCTTGGATTTTTCCATTTTGATCCACATATTTCCAGATCTGGAGCTCGCCATTTGTATCATAGTTTCTCTTCGTTCACTCGAAAAGTATATACTCATTTCCATCATGACGAAGCGTGATCGATTGGTCGATAAATGGTTCATGTGGAAGCCACCCGAAAAGTCGAGCCATATTCAGAGATGGCGTCCTCTCATCGAAGTGGAATTTCCCATCCTTATCTGTGGTCGTCGTCTCAGTGAAGTATTTCGGAGTGCCTTCCTGAGTACTCGACGCACCCTCATAACCATCGAACCAGCGGGAATGTGACTGGCGTACGATCTCTACTCATGCGAGTGCTTTGCCAGAGAGATATACTTGTCCATCAACAGGCGAAAAGAGTGATATTTTTCCCATAGAAAAAGAGAGAGCGAATAAACCACTGAGCAGTACCAGAAAGAGTCCACCGAAGATAAGAAAAACTTTCATACCCTCCAAGTATAGTGAACTCGCTCTAGAGTGCAAGTAAGAGTCGAAGTTTTTCGACGAATTTCTCAAGAGAAAACTCTCCTGCTCTCGACTGACACCTCTCTCGAAATGACCCCGAAAGCTCTGGAGTCATTTTTTGTACCGCTTTTTTGATATTTTCGACGCTTACTCGGGTGAGAAATCCTGTCTCTCCGTCGATGATCGTCTCGCGAAGTCCTCCCTCGTCTGCTCAGATCACGGGCACACCACATGCCATGCTCTCGACTGGTGACATACCGAAGTCTTCCTCGACCGGGATATAGATACTTGCTCTCGCTCACTGGATGAGAGATATGAGAGTATCATCATCGGGCGATTCGATCGCAGTGATATTTTTGTAATCGCGAATTTTCGCAAGTATCGCATCTTTCATGGGATCATTTTTCCCATAGGTAAAGATGAGATTCTCCTCTGGCATCTCGAGAAATGCATCGACGATGAGATCGACACGCTTCGGTGGAGAGAGTCGAGCCCAGGAGAGGAAATAATCTTTAGATTCTTTGGTCCCGTCATTGCGAGGCACGAAGCAATCCATGCTCTGACTTCAGAAAACTGGATCGCTTCATTCTTCGCGATGACGGGAAGACGGGAAAAATCGACTCGTATCTGTCGGCGGATAGATGATCTCACTCTCATATCCTGTGAAGTCTTGTAGTCTTTTTTGTACGGTCTCTGAATTGGTGATGATCACATCCATATTCGCGAGAAGTTTCTTATACTTCTCTGCCTTCTGGTCGAGGATCATATTCGCTATCCCATGGAGAAATCGAGGGATTCGAGCGAGATACTGATCTCGAAGGTCGAAAATATAACGAGGAGGCGTATGACAGTAGTAGATTTTCTTCACTTTCTCAGGGAGCTTCACGGAGGCTTCGAGACAATTCCCTGAGAATATCACAGTGTCGTACTCGGAGAGAAACTGTGTCCGATGGAGAAATCTCCACCTCAGTATCTCATGACGAAGTCCCTTCGCGAATACGGGCTTCCCGAGCGGGATGATCTTTCCTGTATATCCGAGCTCCCGAGGATTGAAACTCCCCTCACTGAAAAATCCTGAGACGA
>CAYSEP010000052.1:0-5843 GCA_964430065.1 uncultured Candidatus Peribacteria bacterium | reverse complement strand
ATGAAGGATAAGTCGGGGAAGGTCATGTACGTCGGAAAGGCGAAGAGTCTCATTTCTCGAGTGAAGAGCTACTTCGTCAAGACGGCTGAGCTCTCTCTGGCGAAGCGACAAATGGTCGGCAAGATCGCAGATATCGAGATCATCACCTGTACGACCGAGGTCGAGGCACTGGTACTGGAGACCAATCTGATCAAGCATCTCACTCCGAAGTACAATATCCTCATGAAGGATGATAAAAATCTCGCGTATATCAAGATCACCAATTCTCCTGTTCCAGAGCTCATCAAGACCAGACAAAAGATCCGAGATGGAGCAGAGTACTTTGGTCCGTATGTCAGCGCGGTCGAGAACTCGGTCAGGGCGCTTCGACGGATTTTCCGTATCAGGAATTGTCGGATGAAGTTTGCAATTGAAGAAAATAGAGGCACTTTGTCATCCTGAGGAACGAAGGATCTGCCCAAGAATCCAGCAGATTCCTCCGCTCTGCTACGGAATGACAAAAATAAGATCAAAATCACCGATAAAGCAGGGAGAACTCCTCCATGTATGGACTACTATATAGGACTCTGTCCTGCGCCATGTTTGCTTGAAGATGAAAAATTAGAGAAACATGCTACTCATATCAGTAGTGCTCGACAGTTTCTTTCATGAGAAAGTCTCGGGCTCTTCGAGAAGCTCGAAGCTGATATGCGGGAGAAAGCGAAAATATTCGAATTCGAAGAAGCACAAAAAATCAAAGAAACTCTCGAATCCCTGAAGGGCCTCTATGAACGACAAAAAGTGAGAGATATCGTAGAGGGTGATATCGATATTTTCATACAGTATGAAAAGTATGATAAAGTATACATTGCACTTACGCAGGTCAGATCGAGTCAGATCGTCGGAGTATTTCGCCATGAGGTATCCAGTGGGCTCGATGAAGATATCCTCGTGCAGTTTCTCATGAGACAATACCTCGATACCGAGGATCTTCCCGATCTTCTCCTCGTTCGTGAGGATATAGTCGATACTGCGTTTCTCGAGTTTCTTCGTGATAACAAGATCACACTCGAATATCCGAAGATATGACCCAAAAATGACCTCCTTGATTTCTCCCTTACCCAGCTTCGAGAGTATGCCTATAAGAGAGAGCTTGCCACTCTCGAGAATAAGACTCTCACTCGTGATCATATGATACATGTACTCGACCGACTTGGCTATCCCTATCCGAAGAAGTGAGAAATCATCTTCGAGTGCTATGATATATCTCATACAGATGGTCACTTTACCTATGCTTCTCGGGTTCTCATTTCCAATGGAAAACCTGATCCATCGAGGTACAAGAAATACAAGATCAAGACTCTCGAAGATGGAGGTATAGATGACTTCGCATCCCACAGAGAAGTCATGATGCGTCGTACGATCGAGGGCATCGAGCAGCGGAATTTTCCTCATCTGATCATCATCGACTGAGGAAAGGGACAGCTCTCGAGTGCACTTTCTGGTACACGAGAGGGGATATATCACTCAGTGAATCGCGAGTTCGACTATCAGACCATCCCACTCTGCTCTATAGCAAAGAGAGAGGAAGAAGTATTTCTCCCGGGGAATAAAACTCCCATCCTCTTCGAGAAATGAACTCCCGAACTTATGGTCCTCCAGAAAGCGCGAGATGAGTCACATAGATTCTCTATCACAGCCAATAAATCTGCTCGTATGAAAAGTATGAAAAAGAATATCCTCGAAGAAATACCATGAATCGGTCCCGTCACTCGAAAAAAACTCCTGAAACTCGCTGGAAATCTGGAAGAAATAAAAAATCTTCCTCTTGAAGAAATAGAAAAAATCGCTACAAAGGCACAGATTATCGCACTACAAGATCACGGAATTTATTAAATATATGTATCTCCTCGCTTTCGAAACATCCTGTGATGATACCTCAGTGGCGCTCATGAAAGATGAAGTGCTCGTCAGTATGTCTACTCGTACGCAGCTCGAACACGATGTGACAGGAGGAGTCGTACCAGAAGTCGCTGCCCGCAGCCATGCGAATGCGATATTTCCCTGTATCGAAGATGTCCTTCGAGAGTCCAAGATTACTTTAAACGATATAGACTACTTTGCCTGTACAGAGAAACCAGGACTTCTTCCCTCACTTCTGACTGGTATGACGGTCGCGAAGACTCTCGCACTTTCCCAAAAGAAGCCCATCATCTGGATCGACCACATCGAGAGTCATATATTCGCCAACTATCTCGATAGAAATGAAGAAGATATCACTTTTCCTGCTGTTGTCCTGACAGTATCATGAGGGCATACAGAGATATACCTATGGAAAAGCATGTTTGACCTCGAGATGATCGGTCAGACTCGAGATGATGCTGCAGGTGAGTGCTTCGATAAGGTCGCTAAGATGATGTGACTCGGGTTTCCTGGATGAGCGAAGATCGCCAGACTTGCAGAAGAGCATAGAAAGGAGTTACGAGAAGGGGATATATCAACTAAGAGGCTTTTTCCTGAAGTACTCCTCGAGAAAGATTCTCTGGATTTCTCATTCTCAGGACTCAAGACGGCGGTGAAGCGCGAAATAGATAAGGAAATAGTGAAGAACTGAATACTCAGTCCCGAATTTCAACAATATATCGCCTACGAATTCGAAGAAACAGCTACAGATATCCTCTCGAAGAAGCTCATCCGAGCTATCGAGGCAACATGAGCGACTCAGATGATGCTCGCAGGTGGAGTGAGTGCCAATACTGTACTGAAGGGGAAACTTATGAAACTCGCAAATGATCGAAATATACGATTTCTCGCACCTACAAAGAATCTCTACTCCATGGACAATGCTGCCATGGTAGGTGTGCGAGCCTACTATAATATCAAGTATGAGGATAAACCCTAATCTTTCGCTCTGTCAATAATCTTTTCTTTGATTTCAGGAGTCTTTTCTATACACTTTCTCTATCTCTTAATTATTTTCTATGTCTACTGCAAAAAAAGCTCCTACTCCAGCAGAACATCATCTCATTAGCGATGAAGTGTATGTAAATACTACTTCTACCAGCGTCAGCAATGGTGTTCTCGTATTTGTGCTTCTCTTAGTTCTCGCTGTCAACTGTCTCGTTCTCTACTTTGTCATGGGATATACTCTTTCTCTCGGAAACAAAGAAGGTGATGATGTCGGTATCAAACGAGTTCTTCTCGAGCTCGAGTATGAGAAGGTTGGCGGAAAAAAGAACTACGATACTCTCCAGAAATACTCTCAGATGCAGATAAAAGAACAAATTTCTCAAGTCGAGCAATATGTACAAGGTGGAGGAAAACCACAGGCTCAGAATGCTCAGACAGATAATAAAGGAGGTACACTTTCTCCTGAAGAAGTCAAAGCTCTTCTCGAAGATTCTGCTCTCGAGGGAAACAAAGCTGCTACTGTAGTAGTTATAGAATATAGTGATATGGAATGTCCATACTGTATGAGACAATATCACGATACAAAACTTTTCCCAAAAGTTCTTGCTCAGTATACTGATAAGGTTTCTACAGCATTTAAAAATAATAAATGAGTCAATCATAAATGAACTGAAGCAAAAGCTCTAGGAGCTCTCTGTGCAGGAAAACTTGGCGGAGATAGTGCTTACCAGAAGTTCTATAAAGGAGTTATGGACAAGTCTACGAACGAAGGTGGTGTCCTCGATGTGGCAAAACTGGGAGATGTGGCGAAAGCTGCTGGAGTCGATGTCACGAAGTGGCAGTCTTGTGTCGATACGAAAGAAACTCTTCCACGTTTCTCTGCTCAGACAGCTGAAGCTCAGAAATTCGGACTTGGAGGGACTCCAGGAACCCTCATCCTGAATACAAAAACAGGGAAGTACGCTACTATAGAGTGAGCATACCCATACGAATCATTCACAGCGAAGATCGACGAGCTTCTCAAGTAATATCAGCTGAAAAAATCCTCCGATATATCGGAGGATTTTTTATTTTCTGCGCCAGTCATGGGGAAAGTTATTCGAGAGTATTGACCCTGAGATTTCCTCAAGAGCTATACCTACGTTATTATAGGTCACTATTACAGGATTATCTTCTTTTCTTGCTTCTAAGAGTTCTCATCTGAGATACCGATCGAGTTCTTCTTCATCTAAGAGTTCATACCTTGGCATATCCTGAGTATCGATATACCGCTCAGCAAAAGGATCAAAAAGGATAGTTCCATTTTCATTTTGTGCTATTTTTTCACCGAATCGCATGAAATAATATGTTTTTTTGAGGTTTTCGAGTTCTTTATGTTTTTTGACAGCGAGGATCTTTCCTGTGTGTTCATACAGCGTTATGCCTTCTTGGAGTTTCATTCCAGAAAGATGTCATTTATATGTCTTAATTTCCTCATTCGTATGAGTTGTATGAGGTTTTTCCTCATTTTCTATAGGCGCTATTTTCCGTATTTTCGCGACGAAAAATCCTCCCGTATGATCAATATGCGGCCAGAAACGTTTCTGAAAGAGGATTTCGAAAGTACCTGGATATTTCTTTGTTATACTTTCGAGTACTCATTCATTTTCGAGCAGATTCATACTACAGGTCGAGTATACCATTTCTCATCCGACCTTGAGTGCGATTATCGCTGCATTGATCAGTTTTTCCTGGAGTCTCGAAATAGTCTTTATATTTTTGATGTGCCAGTGTTTGGTCGCATCCGTACCTTTATAGAGAGTTCCTTCTCCACTACAGGGGGCATCGAGAAGGATACGATCGAAGGTCTCTGGGGTTTTGGTGAAGTATTGGCCCGGGTAGAGTGTCACTCCGATATTCGCACTCCCCATACGGTCGAGGTTCTGGAGGAGCTGGGGGATACGTTCACGAGTGGGCTCATTGGCGATGATAAATGCGTTTGGGTATTGTTCCGAGAGTTGAGTCGTCTTGCCTCCTGGACTCGCTGCCATATCGAGTATCACGAAGTCATCCTCATGAATCTTTCCTTCTGAGAGGATATGTACGGATGTCGCTGCTGCCAGTTCCTGTATATAGAAATTCCCGACGAGGTGATCTACAGTATATCCGATACGTCGTTCGAGTGGGTCGAAATCCTCTGTCCTCCCGAGAGCGAAAACATTCGGTATATAGGTCTCTTCGAGGGTGAATCCGTATTTTTCGATCCTAGTTTTTACTTCTTGCTCCTTTCCTGGTCGTATGCGGATCGTACGAGGGATGCCTTTTTCGAGTGATGAGAGAAATTCCACCAATTCTTCAGGTTTGTCACTGAAGAAGGTCTCACGAAAATAGTCGATGAAGCGGGGATTGACAGTCATGTATTAGAGTTTAAATTTCCGAGCCATTTCTCGATCGAGGTCACGAGACTTTATGCTTTCTTTCTTTTGCCAGGTTTTCTTTCCTTTGGCGAGAGCGACACGGACCTTGATAAGATTTCCTTTACTATACACCTGTACTGGGATGATAGTCGCCCCCATTTCTTTGGTTTTTGTTTCGAGTCGGACGATCTCTTTTTTCGAAAGGAGAAGATCTCGTTCTCGTTTTGGCTCTATGATACGCGTTCCTCATTTATATTCTCCTATGTGGATCCCTACTGCATAGGGGTGATTTTTATTGATGAGGATATACGATCCTTTGAGGTTGATACTCCCATTGCGGATGCTCTTCACTTCCTCGCCGTAGAGCTTCAGACCTGCCTCATACTCCTCGATGATTTCATAGTCGAAGAGGGCTTTTTTATTGTCAGCGAAGATGATTTTTTCTGCTATTTTTGCCACAGTGCAGTGATTATAGAGGAAAAAAGAAAAAATCAACTTGTGAATATGAAAATATATGATAAAATACTATAAAATATAAATGTCAAATACACATATGCG
>CAYSEP010000051.1:3666-5856 GCA_964430065.1 uncultured Candidatus Peribacteria bacterium | reverse complement strand
CTACAATAACAATGAACTTATACTGATGTTTCCCAAGAATACTCCAAATAGGGAAAGCTGTATTGATTATGGTCGATTTTCCTGATCAGCGGAAAGCCATAATTGTGGTAAAGCGATTTTTCTCATCTTCGATAAAATGGAAAATTTCTTTGTGGAAAAATGCCATTGGAGCCGTCACATAGTGGGCAAAATAGATCTCAAAAAATAATTGGAAACTATTTTTTGCAATCTCTCTTCGTACACCAGTAGATTGCTCTATAGCTTTCAGATCCTTTGGATTGAGTTCAACTTTTTTAGGAGTCATAAGTAAAAAATGTAAGTGAATATAAAATATGTAACGATGAGTATGTCTTATTCCTTTGATTGGTACGCCTTCAGAACTCTTCGAACGATCTCTTTTTGTTCTTTCGTGAGTTCTTCTCGTTCGGGGATATCGACTATCTCAAGCTTATTGCTGTATGAGGTATGTCGAGATCTGAGCCAGAATGCTATAGCCGACATATTCCCATCTTTCACAGCTTTGAGAAGTTGGGATTCTGCAAGGTCATTCATCATTGCCACTCATTTTGAGAGGGCTTCTCTGGAAGCTTTTGCAAATGCTTTGTCAGATTGCATCCATCGGTAATAGGTAGACCGACCAACTCCACTTTTCTCACAAGCAATCTGTACTATCGGAGTCTTTTCGAGATGTTCGAGAAGAAGCTTCTTCTCTTGTTTTATACGATTTTGTAGTCCTGTAGAAGTCATATGGTTTATGAATGAAAGATGGAAGAGGATTCAGAGTCCGATGCCTTACCCGAGTTTGAGGGTAGTTTTTCCTGTGAGCTTTTCCCATCGTTTGATGATACGAGCTATATAGACAGGATTTTGTTCTACCATCACACAGACTCGTCAGGTTTGCTCTGATGCAATGAGCGTACTTCATGAACCTCAGAATGGATCATAGACCGTATCTCATATTCGACTCGAGTTCAATATGAGTTCCCGAAGGAGAGGAATAGGCTTCATCGTAGGATGAATCGTGTTCTTGCGAACTTTTGCGAATGCAAGAACACTCTTCGATTTTCCTCAGTAGAATGCATGTTTCCCATGCCAACCATAGGCAATGAGTTCATGCTGAGGAAGATAATCGAGCCGTCAGATAATCGCACTATCCTTGACCCAAACGATGAGCTGAGAGAACTTCCATCAGGCTCGAAGCATTCCATCTCGGAGAGCAAATATCATCTTGTCAGCATTAAAGATATAGCTCGCATTCTTCTCGCTGAGGTATGGAATGATTGGTCGTAGCCATCCCTCGGTAAATCGTGCGTATTCTTCATCCGATTGAAATCCATCGTTTGCTATATCCTCGTGCTCTTTTGTACTTTCATTGAATCCTGCTTTTGATGCCACATAGTCGATCCCGTATGGCGGATCTGTGAGGAGGAGTTCAATCCTTTTCCCTTTGAGGAGAGCATTGAGTGAATCAGCATCTCGAGAATCAGCACAAAGAAGGGTATGTTCTCCAAGGAGAAATCTATCTCCATAAGCAATAGAAGTCTCATTAATTGAGTTTTCTTGCTGTATTTCCTGTAAGTTGTTCATAACGTTTAATGATTAGGTCTATAAAAATGGGTTCATGTTCCATGAGGACAGCTCGTCGCTTAATCTGTTCACAGGCGATGAGTGTACTTCCAGATCATCCGAAGAGGTCGAGCACGGTATCTCATACCTTTGTACATCGTTTGAGTGGCTTCTCATGAAGTGTTGGAGGTTTTTCTGTCGGATGTTCATACTCTCCGACTGAGAGTCGTTTAGCGAGCCAGATATCGAAAAGGTCGATGATGTCTTCGAGAACTCTATTTCCGACTCAAACTTCTTTATCTAGTACCTCATGAAGATTTCGAAATTCCGTAGAAAGAGAAGGTTTTCACTTCGTGCCATAGACACATGGCTCATATGCTCGGTTGAAGGCGACATTTGGTGTAGCATTCATATTGTTTTTGATCCAGAGACATACCCTTCGGGGAAGTATCCCGAGCGACTCATAAAGAGATTGTATGAGACCGATCATGTTCGGATCACACCACATGAAGATATGAGTATCTTTTTCTGCATATCTGAGTCCGTTATGAAGGGCTTTTTCGAGGAAAAGAAAGTAGTCTTCTTTGGATTTCGTATCATCTGTTTTCTTGCCACCATAACTTT
>CAYSEP010000051.1:0-3566 GCA_964430065.1 uncultured Candidatus Peribacteria bacterium | reverse complement strand
AGAAAGTAGTCTTCTTTGGATTTCGTATCATCTGTTTTCTTGCCACCATAACTTTTTCCATTGCTGAGTCACTTGGAGTAATCCAGTCAGATGTTATATGGAGGGTCATAGTAGAGCATGGATATCTTCGAATCAGGAGGGATTGTCTCGAGGAGTTTTTGTACATCCTCTTCATTGGTCGAGTCTCCACACATGATCCTATGATCTCCGAGGGCATAGATATCTCCGAGTTTTGCAGTAGGAGCTACGATTGATTCAAGCTCTTTTTCTACATCAAATCCATCTTCCTCAACTCAGAGCATATCGTCCCAGATATATGAGAGTTCAGAGTTATCGAATCCGACATCGAGAAGGAGTCAGAGGTCGAGATCTTTGAGAAGCTCAAAGTCCCATTCTCCTGTATTTTGATTGAGCCGGAGATTGAGCTCTTTTTCTCGGTCTATATCGAGATCGAGATATATGACAGGAACTTCCGTCATACCGAGCTCTTTCGCTACCTTGAGTCGGAAGTGTCCTCCGATCACGATATTCATACGGTCAGGATGTCGGTTTGCGATAATCGGATCCACGAGACCGTATCTCTTGATGCTTTCCTTGAGATGCTCAATCTGCTTCGGAGTATGCTTACGAGGATTGTACTCAGCAGGATTGAGGATACCTGCCTTCACATACACTATCTCATGTGAGATGTCTGGAACGATTTTTTCAGATGACATAAGGGTGAAATGAAAGAATATAAATGAGGTGTCGACTCCCTCTATATATTTACCCTAGATTTGTCACGCAGAAGAAAAAATGTTTTTTATATTTTCCTTTACTCTCATTTATTTTAAAAGAAAATCCCCCAAAATAAATTGAGGGATTTTATTAGAAAAATTGTCAATGTTTGTCACGCAATGAGTAGCTTTTATAAGAACTGATTAATAATAAAATCAATATCTTGGGTTTGTATTATTTCGGTTTCGGGTTTATCAAAATCTATAAATATATGTCCTAGTGAAGTCTTCACTGCATTTTGTTGTAAAGAATTAATTCATGAGGAGTAATTTGAGTTATAATATCGTGTATCTACGTCTGATCTACTTTCGCCAGATTCAGATATTCTCATTTTTTCAGATATAATATTTAAACGTGTTTTTCATCATTTCATAGTTTGAAATAACTTCTCTGAAAATGATGTCTGAAGTCAATGATGAGGAGCTAAGAGATAATCAACTCAATCATTCACAAGAAGAGTCCTAAACTCAGGTTGATTATCAATTAGATATTCCATTCAAGATTTGAGAATATCTCAAGGTATAAGCACGGTCTTATCTCAAACTTTAAAGAATAAAACTAAGCTTATGTTGTTAGCATATCAGGTGCTTAGGTTTGTATTTGTCTCACATATTCATGGTGGTATATAAAATAGTGAGATATTAGGAACTATTGAAACAAGAGGCATATCTTCGGCATGAGGTTTTCTCGTATTACGCATATCGCTTAAAATTATATTTTTAAGATCGGTTTCAACTCATAGTAACTCTTTATTTACGATGTGATAATCATGCTGATTAGGGTGATCATTTGGGCATGTCATATACACTCAATGAAAGTCCTCTCGAAATTTTAAATAATCACAAACATGATCTTTATCGAGGTGACTTAAGAATAGCTGATTTATTATAAATTTTCAGTTATCAAATTCTCATTCTCAAGATGGAAACTTTCATTTGTTAGCCAATGGTACCAGAAAATTATCTACAGGAGAAAATTCTGAACTTGCTCATAAATCTACAAGAACAGTCATTCAATCAAACTCATAATATGCAGAATGAGCTCATCACACATTAAAGATTACTAATTTTTTCATAAGAGTTAATTTTTAAACGAACATAAAATTGTACTAAAGACTAGACTTCTAGCACATCATCTAGATCTCCATAAGAATATTAATGATAATAATCAAAATAACATTGATAAAACCGAATGACTGACTAATGCAGCAATCAAAGAAAGCAAAAAGAATGAAGTCATCATTACTCGCACAAATAGATAGTTCCTATTTACGATCTTTATTTCATCATTCCCTCTAACTTGCGAATAAAGTTCCCAGAAGTAGTGCTGAGATAAATTGACTCATGACTGAAATTGTTTACGTTTTCTTAGAAATGGAATATCTTTGTATGATTTATCAATTTCCTGTAGTTCATTTTGAGGAATATTAAGTTTCTCGATAATTAGTCATCTTCTTTTATCTGATATAATCGGATTTCATTTATAAAGAAAAATTTCAGAAGGTCTTAGAAATTTGAAAAATACATCTACAATACTCTCAATTTCATGAGCTATTGTTTGTAGAATTTCTCATGTAATGAAAGCCACACAAAAGAATACAAAAGTATAAAAGAAATCTAATTTTTCATCCAGTTGAAAAGATATGGCATCTCAAAATAAAAACATCAGAATTCATAAAAAAAATCCTCAAGGCATCACTTTTATCATAAGTTCATCAATGGAAAATTTATCTAGCATATCTAAAATAGGTTAATAAAACTCTTGTCTTGGAATTTTATTCTTTCCGTTTCTTTTGATCAGAAATCAAATTGAGGATTGTATTTTTTGTTTCCAAGGATTAATGGTTCTCATTCAATTTGTAAGAATTCACCCATTTCTTCAACAAATCTTTCTTTTGCTTTACGAAATTTACTTGATGCCTGCTCGTTATTCTCCCAACTAAATTTCTTTCCAGCACAAATAAGAAGAAGTATTTCTCAGGATCGAGAAATAGTTTTTGTAACAAAATCCATAAGTCCTATATCAGCAATCGTGAGAAATTTTATTTGTTTTCAGCTCAAAAAGATTTCAATTTTAGAATTCTGGGGATTTTGCTCATCATATTTTACGAGATAGAACTTAATATCTCACCAGTGCGTTCATTCTGGAAGGGGTAATGCTAGTTTTGCAAATCCTCGCTTATGATCAAGATTATTCTCAATTTCTTGGGTATGGAAGCCTATACTTGCATCGATCAGATTTTGTTGTTCCTCAGGACTATGGTTAGGATATTTTTCTGCAACAAATTGTGATGCTTCGGCTCGAAGGTTACCAATAGTAGTCATTCCATTTCCCTGATAATCCTCTCATGCCGTCAATGAAGTCGTCTCGACTTTAGGTAAAGATATAGTTGGGATTTGAGAAGGTATCGAAGTATGGGTGGGCATAGGAGAATGTCATACAAATCTCTCTCAAGATGGAATCGATGGAGTTCGAGAAAATCCGCCACCAAAAGAGCTTTGTCATCCTCATGAAGTATTGAGAAATGCTTGTCGAAAAATGCTAGTCATAGTTTAAAAGTTATCCTCTTGGTGGAAATGGATCATTTCCATGAGAGTTGGAGTTACTAATTTTACCATCCTTATTTTGGATTTTGAGTTCGGCTCATTTATTCTGAGCAATCTCCCGAGCTCGACTCATGGCTTCAGCCTTTGTATCTGTGTGAGCGGAGTCACGTTTTGCTCAAGGTGAATGAACCTTCCATCCATCTTCGCCATTTGGGGAAACCCATACTTGATTTGTCATAGTGT
>CAYSEP010000050.1:0-6022 GCA_964430065.1 uncultured Candidatus Peribacteria bacterium | reverse complement strand
GATCGAAGATCATGATCAGTACAGAAAGTCGTGAAGAAGCTGAGAATATATTCAATGGTCTTTCTGCGGGTGGGCAGATAGAAATGCCCATGGAAGAGAATCCTTGGGGATCATATTTCGGAATGTTCAGAGATAAGTACGGTGTCGAATGGATGGTGGACTACGATCCACGATATACGGTCGAAGCGATCCTAAAAAATAAGTCCTAGCACGACGATACCTCACTCACTGAGAATAATATACTTCTATACTTCGACCAATCATGCAAAACACCAAAATCTTCACCATGCCCTTTGGGGTAGTCTATCCTCTCTATATCACCAAAGTAGAGAGGAAGTGAAGGACGAAAGCAGAACTCGACGAAGTCATAGAGTGGCTCACAGGATACGATGAAGCATGACTTGCACGAGTACTCGAGCAGAAGATCGACTTCGAGACGTTTTTCCGAGAAGCTCCGAAATTGAATCCGAATCGTACATTCATCACTGGTACTATCTGTGGGTACAAAATCCAAGATATGGAGGATGGACTCATGAGGGAAATCCGATATATGGACAAGCTCGTGGATGAACTCGCGAAGGGGAAAGCGATGGAGAAAGTGTTGAGGGATTAACTCGAATTACACGATAAAAAATAAGCAAATTATGAAACCAAGAATCTCAGTCATCACACTCGGTGTATCAGATCTAGAAAAATCAGTAGCCTTTTATCGAGATGGACTTGGTCTCTCTACAGAAGGGATTATCGGAAAGGAATTCGAGTATGGAAGTGTTGCATTTTTCGATATGCAATCTGGACTCAAGCTCGCACTGTGGCCGAGAAAAAGCATCGCACATGATACAGGTATCCCTCTAGCGGACTTCTCTGCAACAGAATGCACTCTCTGACATAATGTTGTGAGTAAAGCAGAAGTTGATGAAGTCATGAATCTTGCGGAAAAAGCAGGTGCAAAGATCATCAAGCCAGCTCAGGATACATTTTGGGGAGGCTATGCAGGATACTTCCAGGATCCAGATGGGCATCTGTGGGAAATAGTCTACAATCCTGATATTCTCCCGGAAGATTAAACCAAAAAAATATAGAAAATCGAATATCCTCTCATACGGAATATCCGATATCTCGACAAGCTCGTGGATGAACTCGCAAAGGGAAAAAAGATGGAGAAGGTGTTGAGCAGATAAACTAATACAACTTAAAAAATAACATATGAGAATTAAAAAAATACAACTTAAGAACGGTTACAAAAGATTTTACGATTTGACGATTGACTTGGGTGATAATCCTAAAAGAATTATTGCCTTAGTTGGACCTAATGGTTGTGGTAAAAGCAGTATTCTTGATGGCATACTATTCTATAATAACGCCTTTTGAGCTATTTGAAATAAATGATGAAAAGACTACGCTTATCATTCAATGAAACAAACACCAAATTATGATTATAATAATATTGAAATAACATATGATATAAGTGATACTCACTATGAAATACGAAAGAAGAGAAGTTCAGCATGAACAGAAAACACAATAATTTCATTTAGAAGTCCTTATAGATATAATAGTAACTTAAAAATTAAAGAATCGAGAGCTACTAAGGAAATTAGATTAAATGGATATGGTGCCACTGCATCCTCTGATCTAGATGATAAAATGGAAGAGAATTATAGAAGACTGAATATTAAGTTCAATAAATTTCTAAAAGAGAATTCCTCATCAGCAACCTATAATTCAGCTAAAGAAAAAATCATTGGTGACCTGAATAGTTCATTAAAAGAATGTTTAGATTTGGAAATTTTTAGCTTAGGTGATATCGAGGATGGAAAAGGTACTATATTTTTCAAAAAATCTGATCACCCCAATGAGTTTGAATTTAATGTTCTATCATCGTGAGAAAAAGAAGTAGTTGATATTCTTCTTGATTTATATCTTAGGAAAGATGACTATACTGAAACTATTTTTCTAATTGATGAACCTGAATTACACATAAATACTTCCATTCAGAAAAAGCTTCTATTAGAAATAAATAAACTAATATGAGAAGATTGTCAAATATGGATTACAACTCATAGTATTGGTTTCTTAAGAGCATTACAGGAAAATTTAAAAGATGAATGTCAAATTATTCAATTCCAGAAAGGAGTAAACTGGGCGTCAACTCCGCAAATACTTACTCCAATAAAAAAATCACTTTCAAAATGGAAAGAAATTTTTGAAACAGCACTAGATGACCTAACTGGACTAATCAGTCCTAAAAGGATAGTTTACTGTGAAGGTAAAGATATTCCAACAAGTGGTGGAATTGAAAAATGAATTGATGCAAAAGTTTATAATACTATCTTTGGTGAGAAATATCATGACACACTATTTATTTCGAGTGGAGGTGGCACTGAACTTGATCAAAGAAGTGAGATTGCATTAGCAATTCTAACTAAAGTCTTTTCTGATTTAGAAATACTCGTATTCAAAGATAGAGACATCTCTTCTGGCAAACAAAATAATGAAAATGATAGACAATTATATTTATCTAATAATCCCAGTACACATAGGATTATGAAGCGTTGGGAAATGGAAAACTATCTTTACGATAAAGAAGTCTTATCTGCCTATTGTTCAAAAAATCAACTAATATTTGATAAATCCGCATATGATTCATTTGTTAATGATATTATTAACCAAAATTTGAAGGATGAAACTGGAAGAATTAAGAATTTTTGTAATTTAACCACGCCGATTAATCCTGAAATTTTTAAATTAAGACTATCAGAATGTATTACAGAGAGTATGTGAGTTTATAAAGAACTAGAAGAATGTATTTTTGAAAGAAAATAATAATATTTAACAATGAAATCCTCAACCCTCTTCACACACATCCTCACCAACACCGCGATAGCAGGATTTACCAATATGCTTCTCTGGTTCGCTATCACCTTCTGGGCGTACCTCGAGACCAAGTCCGTCTTCGTCACGGGGATGCTCTGAGGGATCTATCTCGTCCTGAATATGTTCGGTGGTATATGGTTCGGCTCACTCGTCGATCATCACAGGAAGAAGCAGGTGATGCTCGGATCCTCGATAGCCTCACTCTTTTTCTACTCGATATCTTTCATGATGCTCCTCTCACTCCCTGAGTCGACCTGGACGGATATGTGGAATCCATGGCTCTGGATATTTATCGTCGTCTCGATGCTCGGGGTCTTCGTCGGGAATATCCGTATGATCGCCCTCTCGACTCTGGTGACCATCCTCATACCTGTGGAAGACCGTGATAAAGCCAATGGAAAAATCGGAGCCGTGAATGGTCTCGTCTTTTCGGTGGTATCAGTATTTTCTGGATTTGTCATCGGGAGGCTCGGGATGACCTGGGCGGTCGGCATCGTCCTTGCTGTCACACTCATCGTCATAGCCCATCTCCTCACTCTCACATTTCCTCGTGAGGAGCATCTCGAAGGCGAAAATAAAAAAGAGAATGATGTCGATATCCGTGGCACGATCAAGCTCATTGCCAGCATATGAGGACTCTTTGCGATGATATTTTTCGCGATGATGAACAACTTTATCGGAGGAGTATTTATGTCGCTTATGGATGCCTATGGACTCTCGCTTGTCTCTGTCGAGATATGGGGGATCGTCCTCGCGATCACGAGTATCGGATTCATCGTCGGTGGTGCGATCGTCGCTCGATATGGGCTCGGGTACAATCCTGTGAGGTCCCTCCTGATAGCCAATCTTATCGGATGGAGTATCTGTATAGTCTTCCCTCTCGTCCCGTCTATATGGTTTGTCGGAGTGGGCTTCTTTCTCTGGATGATTATCGGACCGATCGCAGAAGCCTGCGAGCAGACGGTATTACAAAAAGTTGTCCCTCTCGAGAGACAAGGAAGAGTATTTGGATTCGGACAATCACTCGAAAATATCGCTTCACCACTCACCGCATTTATGGTAGGACCACTCACGCAGTTTCTCGTGATACCGTGGCTCGCGAGTTCTGAAGGGACTGAGATATTTGGTGGATGGTGGGGTACGACTCCAGATCGCGCGATGGCTATCATATTTGTCCTCGCAGGAATTGTCGGACTCATCGTGACGCTCATAGCATTTCGCACACGGAGCTATCGTGCACTCTCGGAGAGTTATCAGACTCCATAATGCGAAGCTCCGTGAGATCACCACGAAGCATGGAGGTATCTATGTCGATCTTTTCGATGAACGCGACTCCGATCCATTCGTCCGAGAGCCAGAGGTGTACCTCGCTCCCGACTACTTCCATCCGTCATCACGAGGATATGAGTACTGGTTCTCTAAGGTGGAGGCGAAACTCGAAGAAAGTATGAAATTCTCCAAGAAGAAAAGGAGTTTTTAAGCCCACTGCCGTAAAAGTGAAGTACTAATACTTGAAGGAAAGCCTTTTTGAGCATTGATTTTTTTCAATTTTTTGTATGATGAGAAGGCTTAAACAAACAACGAATGGAATTCATTATTATTGCAATACTCACCTTACTTAACTGATTTTTTGCTCTATCAGAAATAGCACTGGTTTCTGTAAAAAAGGGGAAAATGGAATATCTTGCTTCCAAATGAAGTAAAAGAGCAAAAGTAGTACTCAGACTTCTGGAAAATCCTGAGAACTTTCTCTCATCTGTCCAAGTTGGAATTACTCTTATAGGAATTATCTCAGGTGCTTATGGTGGCTCTGCTATTGCCGCAACGCTTACCAGATATTTCGAGGTTATTCCTTTTATATGAATTCATGCTGAGTGAATTGCTCTTGCTACTGCGATCTGAGGGATAACCTATTTCTCTATTGTGATTGGTGAGCTTGTACCAAAAACAATCGCGATGAATAATCCTGAACGACTCGCTCTTTTCTGTGTTCCAGTACTCAGATATTTTATGTTTCTCACATTCCCATTTGTGAAACTTCTTTCATTTTCTACGAATATACTATTAGGAGTTTTGCGAATCAAGGATATCGATGAAGAAAGGCTCAGTGAGGAAGAACTCATAGCACTTTTGAAAAACGCATGAAAACAGTGAATTTTAGATAAAGACGAAAGTAAGATTCATCATAATGTATTTTCGTTTTGAGAACAGACCGCCAAGTCAATACTTACACATCGTAATGAAATTGAATGGATAGATATAACAAGCAGCACTGATAAAATATTTGACACTATTCAGAGTAGTGTTCATTCAAAATTTGTTGTAGCAAATGGTTCATTAGATAAAATTGTTGGTATATTATACTTAAAAGATTTTTTGGAAAACCAAAATAGTAAAGATTTTGTACTAGAAAATATTATCACGAAGCCAATTATCATAACAGAACGGACATCAGCTATACAGGTACTCAATACATTCAAGAAAAAGAAACAATATATCGCTATTGTAGTAGACGAATTTGGATGAACTGAGGGCATAATAACGCTCCATGACCTTATGGAAGTTATCGTATGAGACCTTCCAGATGAAGACGAAGAAATCGAGGGAAACATTATTAGAAGAAACGAAAATGAATATTTTATTAATGGAAAAACACTTATTTATGAAATCAATCAATTTTTTCAAGAAGAAGTTATAAAAGATAATAGCAATGAATACACTACTATTTCAGGGTATATTATGAATAGGTTAGGAAGGCTTCCAAAAACAGCTGAAAAAATACAATCCCAAAATAATTATGAAATTGAAATTGTAGATTTAGACGGTGTGAGGATTGATAAAGTTTTGCTCAGGAAAGTCCGTGAAGAAGCGGTATAAAGTTTTGAGATCGCCTCGCTCTGCATTTTCGATTCAAAAAACTTTACTAGACTTATCCAGATGCCTCTAAAAAAAGTACCTTCTTATACCTTCGGCCTCAGTAGCCCCACCAACACAATATAGACTCCCAGAGTGAGAGCGGACACAAGTCCGATATGGGTCCAAGAGAGCGAGAGGAAGGATATAGATGAAAATACGTAGAATGACAGAGTTATGCCGAGGATGGCCGAGAGGATCCATGAGAGAGCAAATATACTCGCACGGCTCA
>CAYSEP010000049.1:0-6314 GCA_964430065.1 uncultured Candidatus Peribacteria bacterium | reverse complement strand
GTCGCGACTCATGGGTTGGCGAGTGCAGCAGATAGAGACGCCTTAGGCGAAGTATTTTTATCGAAATCAGGGCGGAGCTTCTCGAGATCATATTTCTCAGCTGTTGCCTGATCACAGAGAGAAATATCGATAAAGTATGGACAGATTTTTGGGCTCGCACTCGCTCCTCCCGTCGTATTCGAAGAGATCAGGGATCCGAGGATAGCAAGCTGATTCATACCAGATGATGACACTCCGTGTTCCGCGAAGAGTGAGGCAGAGATATTTTGCACGCTTGGGTCGATCGTGATATTCCCCCCATTGCCTGCACTATCTGTGAGTGCGATGATAGCAAGTGGATGATCACGTTTCACGATATCCCCTGAGATCACTATATCCTGACCGATAGTGATGAGCGTACGTTTGGTAGCAAATGAAGCATTGGTCACCGTGAGTGTCGCTCCCGTCTCAACAAGATAGTCGACATCTGTATAGCTCGTACGATTGCGAGAAAGAAGTGCGATATCTCGGCGAAGACTGTTCCAGAAATCTGATCGACTCTTGGATCCTATACCGCTATACTGCCCGCCAAGATTCGACTGACCGAGGATACGTAGAGGCGACTGCCCATACTGAGCACCTCCGAGATTTCCCGATGCACTTGAATAGAGCACACGGATCCCTCATTTTTCATACGTGATATAGCTCTTATAGGAGACTAGTTCTGTCGGTGGAGTCTGAACCTGTGGTTTATATGTTCCTGTAAAGCTTGTGTCAGCAGTAGAAATAAAGACACCAAATGGATCAATCCAGTTACATTCGTTCAGCCCACTTCCTGCATAATATTTCGTACAATTAATAGGACTTACGCTGGTGAATCCTGTAAAGTAAGATGATATATTATTACCAATATCGATACGGTATACTGCAGAGAGGTTATTTGGGGAGAATACATCAGGAGTAGGGCTTATCTTTCCTGAAAACGAAACTCCTGTATTTATGACGATATCCCCTACGACTGAAAGTGATGAATTATACCATGGAGTAAAGACAAGTGAAGATTTCCAAGATGAATCAGCAATATCAATACCATTATAAATAATACCAGATAAGCTAAGCATATTACTACTCGCATCAGTCGGAGCGATCGAGGAGAAGCTATACTTCAAATCTGGAAGTGTGGCAGCATATGTCTGAGAAAAAATAGTACTCAGAGAACCCGATGTGGTACAATCAAATAAAAAACAGTAGTCAGCAATATTACCATATTCTGCGTTAGGTACTTGGATATTTTTCACTGAACTCGTGTACTCGATAAACACACTACCACTATCGACTTTATTACCGTATGTATCTCGGATTTTTAGGGTGAAATCATAGGTATCTGTTCCATTCGCGATCACTGGCGTGGCCGAAGGGAGTTTCGAGAGAGTCATAGGAGACAGAGTCGCACCATCAGGACATCGAGAGTCCGACGAATGATTACTACAGAAAAACTCGTGTAGAGTTCCAGGGGTTATGGATGATGAAGGTGTAGTTGCTATTACCGTATAAAGAAATGATGTCATACTTCCATTCTTATCATATATGCTCACATTATAAGCAGATGCCATGGAAAGATCTATATTCGAAAGGGAAACATACACTACATCAGCATAGAGGAGTGGCTGAAAGTGAAAAGCCCAAGAACCAAGACCGTAGTAGCGAGTCGATCCTGAGATCGAGAGAGTCTTTTTGTCATTTGCTGTACTTCCTGTCCCTTCGGCGAAAAATGCAGGAAAAAGGGGAAGTAGAACCCCTGAGAGCGAGTAGTCACCGACGAATGTCGAGAGGGTACCCGTGATTTCTCCAGAAAGTGGATGGAACAGAGCTCAGGAAAAAGTCACATCTCCCACTATCTCAGCATACGCAGTTCCTGTGATCGCACAGTCAGCACTGAGATCAGAGAGACTCTGTACGCCACAGTCGAGTGAGACGCTGTACGACCCAGTGGAAAAATCGACCCATCCAGCACCAGAGAGATAGAACGCTCAGGAAAATTTCTGTGTCGCTGTAGTCAGTGTTGGTGGAGGTACTGATGATCCACTCATCCCGATATCATCTGCCACATCGAAAAATACTCGATCATTTGCACCAGTCATAGCAATAGTAGGACCAGGGGTGAAGGTATACCATGAAGCTGCCTCTACGAGTGAAGTAGAGAAAGTGAGGGTAACACTCCCAAGCAAGATGAGAAAAATCCGTCCGAACATACAGAAATCATAGCACAAATATGTCTTTCATGCGAATTTTCGTAGCAAATTTTTACTCTCTTCTCTCGTTTTTTGCTTGCGGAATGTGGATTCTATTTTTTTATACTTTTCAGAGCCAAACTCCATGCTACAGAAGTCAGGGATGACGAGAAATACTAAAGATATATATTTGGTCTAATATATTCATCTGGTACCGTCATTCCCGCGTAGGCGGGAATCTCAATGATACAATGAGGCTAAAGATTACCTGAAAGATCATTCCACTCTGGATTTTTTTCTTCTATAATTCTTATTTTCCAGTCGCGATTCCATTTCTTTATCCTTTTTTCAGTAATTATTGCTTGTTCTATTTCCTCAAAATACTCCGCATAAACCAGCATGATACAGTTATACTTTGCACTAAACGAATCGGCATTCATATGCTCCTTGTGTTGAAAAAGTCTTTGGGGGAGATTGGAGGTGACTCCAGTATACAAGACTCCGTTTTTCTTATTTGTGAGTATGTAAACATATCATCATTTTTTCATAATTTATTTTCAGAGCAAGATCCCCTGCTACAGAAACCAGGGGATGACGGGAAGAGGATACGATCGATTGGAAAGAAACCAGGGGATGACGGAACCAAAGAAATAGTCTATATCATATAAGCTTACTATAATATAATATCTCTTCTACTTCCCTCCTGTCTTCTCGCATCGGTCGATCATACCAGTAGCATAGAGATCTTTGCATTGCTTGGTATCACCGCTCGTCCTCACAGTGCGTATGAGTACCATATCATGACACTGTGTGCGGTACGCTTCGGTTCGGAGAGTCTCACAGTCAGCGAGAGTTCCAGAAGTGACGAATGACTGGAAGCTCTCTGCATCGAGCTTGCCTTCGAGACTCGCTCGACATGCGTCCATCTTCGTAGACTCGGAGATGCCATCACAGAGAGCAATATCTGATTTCGCTACGGCAGACTGGAAGAGTATCGTATCTCGACACTGGAGTCTGAGTTTCTCATCTGAGATAGCATCACACGCGCTCAGATCTCGGGCTTCTATCGCGCTCTTATATCATGCGCTGTCATCTTTTACGACGACGAGGCTGTTGCATTTTTCTTTCCAGGTACTCGTCTCGAAAGTGCCACATGTTTCCAGGGAAACGGTACCAGAGGAAGTCAGAGACTGGAGAAGCACTTGTTCTCGTTCTTCGAGACAGTTATTACGAATATTCTCGAGAGAAATGCTCGCACAGAGGGATTTATCATTTTTCTCGCTCGCTGTTCGGTATGCGATATTGTCCTGACAGAGGCTGATCATACCGCTCGATGAGAGGGTTGAGCATTTTTCTCTATCGAGAGCATCGAGTGCGAGAGTCGCTCCTACCATATCGAGGCATCGTGTCTTCTCGGTCGTATCCGTGATCGATGCACAGGTCTCTGTATTTTTATTTTTTATGGCTTCGTTATAGAGATTGGCATCGTTTACAGAATTTTTCTCTTTCTCCACTTGTTGTTCTTCATAAGTCAGGACTTTTTTCTCAGGGCGAAATGTCCACATACTCCGATTGTCTTCCTGATACAGCCACGAAAACAGAAAATAAAATCCTATGAAAAGACCGATAATGATAAGGATATTGATGATATTTTTCTGCATAAAAAAGATGTGAGATATGCTCACATCTTAGGAAAAACGAGAGGAAATGCAAGACTACCTTCGGATACATCGCACATTCGCCATTTCTGTCTCTTCACCCCCGACGAGTTCGAGTCCTGTCTCGCCATATTGCCACTTGTAGCTCTCTTCTCGATAGGCACCATCTGTGCCATCCATACGAGTTCCACGATAGTTCGCACCGAGGTGAAGGATAGTAGGGCGCGCTCCGTAGATATTGTCATACGTCGATGACCAATACGCACCGAGGACACTATCACGAGACTCTACCATGATATCGCCATCGCTATCACGAAATGCGCGGTAACTACCATTGTACGGAAGAGAGAGAAGTGATGCGAGAGTCACACCATTGAGGCGCGCGTAGTAGATCGCTGTCTCCCATTCTCCACGAGTTGGTACACGGTATCCACTGGCACATGGGCCACTATAGCGGTCAGTCTGACTGACTTTTCTCTGGAATTCGAGACGACTTCCCCATCCATTGTATGAGAGAAATGTCGGGAGCTTATCCCCTGCCATGAACCACCCAGACTTCTGTTCTGAGCCCTTGTTCTTCGTAAGAGAATTACAGCTTGACCAAACCTGACCTCCGATCATAAGATCGCTGGTGCTACATCCTGGATAAGCAAACGTGGAAAGTGGAAGGACGAGACTCGCGACAAACAGAGAGAGAAAAAATGATTTCATAGAGTGAAGTTATGGAATATACAATTACATAATACACTTATTTTCTATTTGTCAATACTTTTTCCGAAAATCTTCTCAGATATTTCTCTTCGCTTATCCTGATCATGAAATTTCAGGATATTTCGAGCGATGATTACTCCTTCGGGTTTTCATTTTTTCTCATAGGATCTACGGGCTTTCCACTCTCAGAGTGGGCGAATAAGACTATCGAAAAAAGTACCAAATATATCTCACAAAGTCGTTCGCAAAGGGAGAGAGAAAATTGGTATTTTTTTCTCTGATTGGACCCAAGTATTCTGAACGAGAAAATGATCCCACGTATCACCCACCACGAATATCGGCCTCATGTAGTAGATCCAGAAGAAGAGGTAGATATCATCCTCTAGAGCGACCTGAGACATATCCATAGCATCTTCTTCGATGAAAAATGAGAGACAGAAATTCCCCGCCACATCTTCCCCATGTCGCCAGACACCGTATATCCAGAAAGAGAACGTCATGAGTACTCGTACGAACCACATGCGATTTTTCGCAGTGATGACAAAAAGGTCGATATCTGAGTTCTCATGTGTCGCATACATCGAGAGTGAGTTCACCACGGCGACCATACGAAGTCCTGGGATCCAGGATATTTTTCGGATATAGTTCTCTGCGCGAGCAAAGAGTGCTTTCTCATGCTCGTTTGGCTCAGATTTGACTCCCATCAGAGTATCGAAGGATGACTTATAGTCGAGAAAATTCATAGTTATCGTCGATAAATACTATGGTCTCCAATATCGAATAAAACTACTTCTGTCTTATCTGGAGAGAGGCGGAAAATACACCGATATTTGGCATCTATAGAAAAAGCATAGCGCCCCGATAGAGTGTCACGAAGTAGGTGAGTTCGGAGTGATTTATGTTCAGGATTTGTAATAAAAAGTTCAAATACGTCAAAAAAAACCTCTTGCACAGATGAAGGCAAGAGCGAAAAACTTTTTTTAAATTGTGTGGTTTCGACGACTCTTGAGATCATTGAGAAAATCTTTTGGGGTAAATACCTGTGTGTTTCCGGTAAGATAGTCTATCTCCGCCTGGAGTACTTTTCCAAGAGCAATTTGGTCGTCTATATATATCCCCATCTTCTGGAGAAAGCTTCTATCTACCTGCACTGATGAGGCCCTATCTTGTACTACTGACATAGGAACATTATAAAGAAAAGTTGGGAATTGCAATACTATTTCGCAAGTCTCTGTATGGCCTCGATCGTACGGATCTCGAGTGAGAGACTCGAGTCGATGCTTGCGACGATCTCTTCCACGCGGGCTTTATCGTATCCCATCTGCACAAGAGACGAGACGAGAGTCATATCCGATGTATTTCTCTGCTTCGCTCACGAGGAAGATGAGTGTTTCGAGAAGTCGATCGATCCCTTCAGATCCACGATGATCTTCTGAGCCGTTTTCTTCCCGATTCCTGGGACTGATGAGAGGAGCTTATCGTCTTCGAGTTGGATCGCTTTGAGGAGATTTTCTCCACCGAGTCCGAGGAGGTTCAGGGCTGTCTTTCCTCACACACCATTGACCTTCAGAAGTTCTCGGAAGAGTTTTTTCTCATCTTGGTCAGCGAAACCGAAGAGCGTCTCTCCAGCGTCATTGATATTGTGGTGAAGCCAGATATCAGATTTCTCTCATATGCGAATATTCGCAAGAAGTAGTGGAGAAGCGAATATCTCAAGACCCAGTCATGTCCCATC
>CAYSEP010000048.1:4932-6652 GCA_964430065.1 uncultured Candidatus Peribacteria bacterium | reverse complement strand
AACCATATGAGGTCACTTGGTGTGGTGATGGTGTACGTGATGCATGAGATGGTGAGCAGTGTGATGGAACAGATGGTATAACTTCAGGGGTCAACACTTGTAATTCTTCATGTCAGCTTGTGACAACTCCTGTCACTCCACCTCCAATATGTGGAAGCCTTGGTACAACAGCTCCATATCCAGTGAGACCAGCGAATCCTCTCGTTGTCGCACAACCTCCATATACAGATCTCTGTGCAGTCGGTGTTCCTACGAACGGCGCCACTTTCCCATGGCTAAATAATGGCACTGTATGGAACAATACAATCACAGCAACATGGACATGTACGAGTGGTGCTCAGGCAATCACGTGTGGTGCTGTCGGACCTACTCCACCTCCAGTGAATGGTGTTTGTGATTCATCTGTATCTGGTCCTCAGTCTTCACCACTTTCCAATGGTTCATGTACTGTAGGATCTGTGGTTCCAGGATCATTCCAGGCAATCGGAACCAATCCGATAAACTACTCATGGAAGTGTTCTGGTTCTAATGGCGGATCAGATAGTCCAGTATGTACTGCGAGCTATACTCCTCCAGTCAATCCTA
The DNA here is from genome assembly GCA_964430065.1 of uncultured Candidatus Peribacteria bacterium. Lineage (GTDB taxonomy): Bacteria > Patescibacteriota > Gracilibacteria > BD1-5 > UBA2023 > JAGOMW01. The sequence goes on along the minus strand of CAYSEP010000048.1, from coordinate 6,067 downwards.
ATCCTACCTGTGACTCTCTCACTGCTACTCCACGCTCTGGTACGTCACCAGTCACATCGACTCTCTCATGTGCGACTACAGATGCTACGACCGTCTCCATCTCTTGTGGAAATGGGCAAGGGATTTCTGGAGCCAATGGAACATGTATATACACCAATACTACTGGAGCCCCAGTAGTCTATGCTCCACGATGTACCGTCGATGGTACTATCACGAACTCTGGTTGTACGACAAGCATCTCCGTCGATCCTGTTCCGACGAACAATACCTTCGATCTTTCTCTGAAGAAATACATAGATACAGTCGACGTTGTAGGTGATGCCCAGACAGCTCCAGGAGTTGCGAAAAATACGAATAATCCTTTGAACTATATCATCCGCGTGACCAATAATGGTCCAGCGAGCACTTCGAATACTACCACTGTGACAGATACTTTCCCAGAGTGAGTCAATCCAAACGGAAATATCTCTGCTCCAGGATGGTCATGTAATGGTGCTCCTGTAGTCTCTACGATCACTTGTACTCGTTCCGATGTCCTCGCTCCAGGGCAGACATACCCAAATATCTCTGTACCAGTAGTCGTCACTGCTACGACAGGAACTGTGACCAATATTGCTAAAGTCTCGAACCCAGACGAAGATCCGACAGATAACTACCATAACAACAATACGGATCCAGCAGTGTTCAATGTGCCATGGAAATTTTTCGACCTTCAGATCAAAAAATATATCGGTAATGTACAGACAGGTTTCGATGCACAGACAGCATCGACTGGTCCTACCAAAAACACGAACGACACATTCGAGTATAATATCTATGTAAAAAATAAAGGACCATCTTCGACGACAGGAACGACGACTGTCAGAGATATCCTTCCTGCAGGAGTCGAGTTTTCTGGTGCTACGACATGGACTAACGGATCATGGTCTTGTACCTATACTTCTGCATCTCGTAGAGTGAACTGTGACTCGACCCTCGTCGTCCAGAGTCAGAGCCTCTATGAGACGATCATCGTACCAGTAAAAGTGACAGCCTCTACTGGAGCTATCACGAATCGTGCGGTCGTCTACAATCCTTATGAGACACCAAATGGATTTTGTCTCATGAACTATGCTATGCCAGTAGGAAATGAAGC
>CAYSEP010000048.1:0-4832 GCA_964430065.1 uncultured Candidatus Peribacteria bacterium | reverse complement strand
ATAGAACTTCGCTCGACTCCGACAGGAACAGGTTGGACATGTACGAGTCTCACAGGAACCCTCTCTTGTATTTCTACGAGCGTCATCGCTTCTGGTGCGACATACCCAGCTATCACAGTGCCAGTACGAGTAGCGACGGGTGCGACGAGTGCCTATATCACGAACCGTGCTGTCGTGCACAATCCTCTCGAAGTAGGAGTCTGTCTCACGAATAATACGATGCCAGCAGGGAACGAATCTCAGTGTATCGATCCGAAAAATACCGATCCAGCCGTGATTCGTATCCCAGGAAATCTCACAGGATTCGACCTATTTCTGAAGAAATATATAGGATCTGACGACGCACAGACATCTCCAGGAGGTCAGAGAAATACCAATGATACCTTCTCCTACAATATCGTCGTAACCAATAAATGACCACAGTCTACGACTGGTGTCACAACCGTTCAGGATATCCTCCCAAGTGGTGTAGTATATAACTCTACAGCAACAGGATGGACCAATGGAGGATGGAACTGTACATATACTTCTACAGGTACAGTCGTACGATGTACGAGTAGCGATATCGTCGCGAGTGGTGCGAGCTACAGCGGTACGATCCTGATACCTGTGAAGGTCACTGCAGGAGCCAACGTGACAGTTGCGAATATCGCAGCCGTCGACAACCCAAATGAGATAAATCGATGTAATGCAGATGGTACTCTACCAGCTACTGCCACAGCGACTTGTACTCGTGATACCACGAACTCTGATCCAGCATACTTTAACGTTCCTGGAGGTTCAAGTGGTGGGGGAAATACGTACTACATTCCAACTTGTGTGAATGGTATCAATTCTTGTTCTTCGCAAGTGCATAGTAGTCTTGCAGGATGTAATAGTTTTAATACTGGATCGACTTGTTATAGCTTCATTACTGACTGTAATGATAATAATAAGCTTGTTTGTAGTGGTCCAGGAGGCCCAAGTTGTACCAACCCAGCATGATGTGTTCCTTATACTTCAGGTAGATGTGGTGATGGCATTATTCAGCCAGCATGAACAGATGGTATCACAGGAACTACAGATGATGAAGAATGTGACTTCTGAACAGTTTGAACTTCCAATTCATGTTCATCTGAATGTAAGGTTCAGATTACCACAAATCCTGGAGCCAATCCGATCAAGTGAATCACTATGTCTATCCCAGGATTCACTAACATCCTCGGTTCAAGTACATTCCTAAGAAAACCATTCAAAGAGAACAACATCATCGTAGGTCATAATTCCAATGTCTTTACCCTTGCTGACGTAGTAAGTCTCGATATAGATACACAACTCGGATGAGCGCTTCTTGTTCCTGCTGATAGAGAATTCTGTCTGAAATCGACTCCTGGAGCTCTCGCTGAGAAAACGATTTGTCAGAGAGTTTCGAAATTCAATACTACTATCTCTCTCAATGGTGCTCAGTATGTCGTTATCAATGGTGGATATGTACAAGAGAGGCTTTCTGACGGTACCTACAGAAGTATCCCAGTTTCAGGACCATCTGGTGATAGTGTGACTCTTCTGAAATGAAGCGACACAACCTCGTTAGTATATCCAGGACCTGCTTCTGCTCGCCTTCGAGATGAATTCTTCGGTGCAGGAGGTATAGGATCTATGAGTAATGTTATCCTCTATAATAAAAATCCATTCAATGAACCTAATGCTGCAATCGACCTTGCAAGATTCCAGGTGAAAGTATCAGGAGTGATGGTCGGAGGTACCTCAAGTACAGTAAATAGAAGTATTTCTCATTATTTTACGCCGAATAGCCAACTTGCTGATATTCTCGCACGGTACTCAAGTAGAGTTACTACCACTTCAGCAACAACCAATTCTAATAACTCTACTAGCACGGCGAATATCAATATCTCGAGTGTATCAGCACCTAATGGTCTTTCAGTTGACTCAGTAGATGATCTCTCATCATACAGACTCAACGGAAACTCGAATATCTTCTCTGTAAAATGAAATGTAACTATCGAGAACTGTGGTCCTTCAGGATTTGTCCTCAGTGGAGTTCGCACGCTCGTAGTAGAAGGAAACCTTACGATCAAGTGTAACGTCGGTTATGGATCGAATGATACCACCTCGAGCTGGGCATTTATCACAAAAAATGGTGATATCAAGGTTTATAATGGACAAAATACACCAAATGTAGGAGCAGTGACGAACATCGCATGAGTCTATGTCGCTATTCCAGGAACTTCTGGATGAGGAAACTTCACATATGATGGTGCGGCTACAACTACAGCAATCCTCCGCCTGGATGGAAGCATGTACGGAAATCCTACTTCTCTCTTTGGATCTCGTCTCTATGTCCGCGGAACCAATGCCTACGACATCCTGACAACAGGAGTGATACTCTCGTACTCGAACCGCGCTCTCGTGAACCCTCCACCACTTCTCTCGAACTTCCTTAACAACTATAGTGTCAGTCGTGTGGTACGGTAATATTCTTTTTAGTTTTAACTTTTTCTACTATGAGTGCTTATAATTCAGATTTTGCAGTTGGTAATAATGAGTCAGTGCATCTTCCTTGAGATACTGATTTTGAAGATCTAAAATGGAAATATGCTCTTCCTCCTCAAACCGCTGCTATAATTTGTTCATCCCCAGCTGTTGTTCATGCTGTTACCAATACTAATTGAATGGTAGCATGGTTTACTTCCCAAAATGGACAAGTGAGAGCTTCAGATGAGAAAGTGGTTTGATCACTCACTCTGAAAAGAGTAAAGGATATAATTAAAAATAATCTGGAAGAGATGGTAGTATAAATATCACTTTAAAAATCCCTCCAAATACGGAGGGATTTTTTTATCGCTTCTTTCTCGCACTCATGAGTTCATCCCGTATCTCCGCCGCACGCTCATAGTCGAGGTTCGCAGCAGCGACATCCATCTCGAGCTCGAGCCGTTTGATGTAGACTTCTATATTCGCTATATGTCCGCTATCGAAGGCATCTTTTTTCTTCGAAGGGATACCGATTTCTTTGATCCCCGATATGATCGTCTTCGGGGTGATACCATGTTTCGTATTGTAGTCTTCTTGGACTGTTCTTCGTCTGTTGGTTTCGTCGATCGCACCCTGCATCGCGATAGACTCTTTTTTTCCGTGAGAGTACATCACCACATAGCCATTCACATTTCTCGCCGCACGTCCGATGATCTGGAGGAGGGAAGTCTTCGAGCGGAGAAATCCGATTTTTTCAGCGTCGAGTATTCCTATGAAACTCGTCTCAGGAAGATCGAGTCCTTCTCGCATGAGGTTGACCCCGACGATGACATCGATGACGCCCATACGGTAGTCGCGAAGGATCTCGAGTCGTTCGAGTGTTTCGATCTCCGAGTGGAGATAGCGGACTTTGAGTCCGTTCTCTGCGAGGTAGGCAGCGAGGTCTTCTGATGATTTCTTTGTGATAGTCGTGATGATCGCCCGCTCTCAGCGGGACTTCGCCTGGCTGATATGCCGCATGATCGAGTCTACCATGAACTCCATATCCTCGATCGTGATATGCGGATCGAGAAGTCCCGTCGGACGGATAACTTGCTCAGCGATGACCTCGCTTTTCTCGAGCTCGAATTTACTCGGAGTGGCAGAGATATAGAGCGTCTGCCCAGATTTCTCTTCGAACTCAGGAAATCTGAGTGGGCGATTCTCGAGAGCGGAGGGAAGACGGAATCCGTAGTTCACGAGATTCTCCTTTCTCGCTCTATCTCCTGCATACATCCCGCCGATCTGTGGGATCGTGATATGGGACTCATCGACGAACATGAGATAGTCCTTCGGAAAGAAATCCATAAGCGTCGATGCAGGATCTCCGACTTTTCGATTCGAGAGATACATGGAGTAGTTCTCGATCCCATTCACGTAGCCGACTTCACTGAGCATCTCCATATCGTACTCGACTCGCATCTTGATACGCTCGGCTTCGACGAGTTTTCCTACACTTTGGAAGTACTCGACTTGTGCTTCCATTTCGGCCTTTATCTTCGGGAGGACTTCTTCGACGACGGACTTCGATGTGACGAAGTGCTTCGCTGGGAATACGACGATCTCATGTTTCTCCTCGATGGTTCTATAGGTGAGATACTCGACTTTCGAGATACGCTCGAGGGTATCTCCGAAGAATTCGAGTCGCCAAATCTCTTCACTCGAACTCGGCCAGATCTCGAGAGTATCTCCGATCACGCGGAACATCCCACTTTTGAAGTCGGCAGTCGAGCGGCGGAACTGGAGATTCACGAGGCTTGCGATGATCGCCTCTATCGTGTACTCTTCATCGGTTTTGAATCGCAGACACTGTTTCTCGTATTCATCGACTTCACCGATACCATAGATACATGATACTGATGCCACGATGATGACATCTTTTCTCGTGAGGAGACTCTCAGTCGCAGCATGACGGAGGCGGTCGATTTCTTCATTTATCGTTGCTTCTTTCTCGATGTAGGCTCCCGTCTTTACGACAAAAGCTTCCGGCTGGTAGTAGTCATAGTACGAGACGAAGTAGTGAACCGCATTTTCTGGAAAAAACTCTTTGAACTCTTGTGCGAGTTGTGCTGCAAGAGTTTTATTATGTGCGAGGATCAGTGCGGGTCTCTGGAGCTTCGCAATCAGATTTGCCATCGTGAAAGTTTTTCCAGATCCAGTTACTCCGAGGAGTGTCTGGTACTGGTTCCCAGAGTCGATACTCTCGAGGAGTTTCGCTATAGCAGTTGGCTGATCACCAGTGGGTTTGTAGGGAGAGTGGAGCTTGAAAATATCTGACATAGAGAGAAAAATGATTTTTCAGTATATCGATATTTTCT
>CAYSEP010000047.1:4023-6767 GCA_964430065.1 uncultured Candidatus Peribacteria bacterium | reverse complement strand
CTCCTGCTGATACTCGACACTGTGTGAACTCCCTCTCGATGAAATTCCGAAAAGAACCGAGAAAGGAAGAATAATTCGCGTAACTTTCTCATTTTTTTGTCATCTTGAGGAACGAAAGATCTGCCCTGAAAAGGTGAGCAGATTCCTCATACTTCGGAATGACAAAATCAAAACTATTTCATCACATTTTTCTCTATGTCGAACTTCGTACATGCATATTTCGGTGGAGGATGCTTCTGGTGTGTAGAGGCAGTGTTCGGGCGACTGGAGTGAGTGACAGAAGTGCACTCAGGGTATATGGGCGGTATGACAGAGGATCCGACTTATGACCAAGTGTCTATGGGGAGAAGTGGTCATATCGAAGTCATCGAAGTCCTCTACGATCGAGATATCATCTCATACGAGACACTTCTCTCAGTATTTTTTGCCACGCACGATCCTACGACTCGTGACCGTCAGGGCGCGGACTCGGGGATACAGTATCGCAGTGTGATATTTGGATCTGAGGAAGACCTCACAGTCGCGAAGGCGTATATCGACGATCTCGAGGCTCATGCTACGTTCGCAGCTCCCATCGTCACAGAGCTTCGGTGACTCGAGAAGTTCTATATCGCGGAGGACTATCATCAGAACTACTACAACGACAATAGCGATAAGCCCTATTGTACCTACGTGATCGACCCGAAGATAGTCAAGCTCAGAGAGAAATTCGCGAAATATCTGAAGAAAAGTGCATAAAAAAATCTCCCAAAATTGGGAGATTTTTTCTGATTTATAGTCCTCGAAAGAAATTCAATATATCTGCTCCTCCACTATTCGGCCAGCTATGCGGATCACCACCGAGTGTCGCATAGTTCTCACACCAGACCACAGGATTCCCTGTCGAGCAGTCTTTCCACTTCTTGCACGTGAGTGACCCGATCATCACATCTTCGGTCGTAGCACCACAGGTATTGATATTTTTCATCACTCTTTCGGTCGTGCGAGCACTCGCGGGAGAGGAGAGAGCGTCGTTCGGATTCTGGTAGATGAGTGCTGCTGTCGGAGTCGGAGCACAGGGACTCGTCCAGCTTCCGCCGCCGACTATCCCTATACCACGGATCACGTCTCCTCGCACGCAAGCAAGCTTTGAGGCTAACCAGGCTCCGAGGGAGTGTGCAACGACGAATACTTCCGATCTGTCTATACAGTAGTTATCTCCGATATCACGCACGATCGTATCGAAAAATGTCACATTCTCTGCAGCACTCCATGACCGACTCCCTCCTCCAGCATCGAGACCTGCGGGGTAAGCGACTATGAAGTCACTCTGAGTTCCGCCTCTTCGTCATCACTCGAGTCCCATATAGCCTTGAACCATAGCATTACTATTGGTCCGCCCGTGGATCGCGACGACGAGTCCGACAGCTTTCCCACTCGTATATCCTGCGGGGATAGAGAGGATATAGGATCGGTCTTTTCCTGCGACTTGCACAGTATTGGTCGAGGCGAGTGTTCCAGGATTTTTACACCCTCGGGAGACATTCGTGAGGAGGCTACTTTTGATCGTGAATTCGCGGATTTTCAGGATGAGTTCGCTCGCTTTCCCACGAGAAATCGGAGTCACGAGTGAGTAGCTCGCACTATCGAGGATATCATTGGTATCTGCAAAATCCTGATATGCTAGATACCATGGTGAACTTGGAGTGACAGGTGCGATACCATGAAGACGCAGTCCCATAGCGAGCGCTTCGAGAGTGGTGACGGATGTATCTGGTCCGAATGTCCCGTTCTCGAACCCCTTCACTATACCGAGCCGCACTCCTTCACAGATGTACGCATGGTACCACAGAGTCGTCGCGACATCTCGAAAACATCGAGTCTTCGGAGCCTCGGGGAGGGGAGTACCCTTCACTTTCAGATATACTTTCAGGATCTCGGCGCGGGTGATAGACTTCTCAGGACCGAACGTCCCATCTCCGAACCCAGATATCACTCCCTCAGCAGAGAGTGTCGTGACAGCATCCCGATAGAACGAGAGGCTCGTATCGGAGAACGCTGCGAAGGTACTCTCGACGGAGAACGAGAGTATGACGAGAAATGCGGTGAGAGTACGGACTTTCATAGTGGAGGATAAAAGTGTATTTTATAGGATTCATGCCACGAGTAAAGAAAATCACTTCTCTTTCACGCGATTTTCACTATACTTTCACACATGCGATACTCACTCATCATACTCATATTCATCGGCTCATTTCTTACCTCTTGTGGAAGGGAAGAGGTCATCTCAGATACTCCTGCACGTACTGGGACACAGACGATCCTCGCGCTTGGCGACTCACTCACAGCATGACTCTGATTGCCTATCGAGTCGAGCTATCCGAGTCAACTCGAGGCCAGACTCACCACACTCGGATATTCGTATACTGTACAAAATGCAGGAGTCTCCTGAGACACGACCGCCGCCCTCCTCGCGCGTCTCGACTGGGTACTCGACTGACCCACACCGAGTCTCGTCATCCTCTGTATAGGAGCTAATGACGCCTTCCAGGGCAAAGCTGTCGCCGATATAGAAGCAGGACTCCGCTCGATCATAGAAAAGATCCAAGCCAAAAAAATCCCGATCCTCTTTGCAGGGATGAAAGCACCACTCAACCTCGGTGGCGAAATGGTCGATCGTATGAAGCGATATTCCCGAAGCTCGCGAAGGAGTACGATCTTGCCTATATGGACTTTTTCCTCGCGGGAGTCGCCCTGAAGTGAAG
>CAYSEP010000047.1:0-3923 GCA_964430065.1 uncultured Candidatus Peribacteria bacterium | reverse complement strand
ATGATACACGTCAAAAACATCTCTAAATCCTATATCTCGAAAAATGAGAAAGTCACCCTCTTCACCGACCTCGACTGGCAGATCGAAGCCGGGAGCTTCGTCGCGCTCATGGGAGCCAGTGGTGCAGGGAAGTCGTCGCTCCTCTCGCTCGTCGCGGGGATCATCCGCCCCGATAGTGGCTCTATAGAGCTCGGGGATACCGATATCACGACACTCTCGACGGACGCGATGATCGAGTATCGCGGGGGACATATCGCATTTATCTTCCAGTCGTTCGAGCTCATCCCGAATCTCACCGTACGAGAGAATATCGAGATCGTCCTCGACATCTCGCATGCGCCTCGTCGCTACGAGACCGATACGATCCTCGAGAAAGTCGGACTCGCAGGGAAGTGAGAGCGCTATCCGACAGAGCTCTCAGGTGGAGAGGCACAGCGCGTCGCCATCGCGAGAGCATTCGTCGCGGAAGTGCCGTACCTCTTCGCCGATGAGCCGACAGGGAATCTCGATGAGGGCAATGCGAAGAAGATCATGGAACTCATCACGACGCTGCACCGCGAGACGGAGAATACGATCATCATGATCACGCACGATAGAGATATCGCAGGCTATGCAGATAGGACATATAGACTCCATGGTGGCAAGCTCACTCTAGAAAAATAGTACACTCTTCTCGAAGATGGAGATATCCACAGTATGTATGGATGCTTCTATCGTCGATATGACGAAAACTTTTATTATCTCACTTATTTCTATGGAAATTAGTATCTGGTTTTGGGTAGGATTTAATCTCTTTGTCCTCTTCATGCTCGCACTCGACCTCTGAGTATTTCATCGCAAGAGCGCTGAGGTGAGCGTAAAAGAGGCACTCATCTGGTCATGAGTGTGGATATCACTGGCACTCGTATTTAACGGACTGATCTATCAGTGGTTCGGTGAACAAAAAGCACTCGAGTTCCTCTCGTGATACGTCATAGAAAAAGCCCTTTCTGTCGATAATATATTTGTTTTTACGATTATATTTGCCTACTTTGCTATACCCAAACAGTATCAGCATAAAATCCTCTTCTGGTGAGTGCTTTGAGCTATATTTTTTCGAGTGATATTTATCTTTGCATGAGTATCACTTCTCGAGAATTTCCACTGGATTATCTATGTATTTGGCGCTATCCTTCTTTATACAGCTTATAGGCTCATCACAGGCGGAGAGATGAAGGTCGATCCAGAGAAAAGTCTCGTGATCAAGTGGGTGAGCAAAATCATACCATTCAAAAAAGAACTGCATGGAGACAAATTCTTCGTCCGAGAAAATGCGAAACTTTATGGAACACCACTTTTCATGTGTCTTATATTCATAGAGACGGCGGATCTCGTATTTGCCGTCGATAGTATCCCAGCAATTCTCGCTATCACTCAGGACAAGTTCATCGTCTATACATCCAATGTATTTGCTATCATGGGTCTGCGGTCACTCTACTTTGCTCTTGCAGGTGTCATCGACAGATTCCGTTACCTACCTATTGGACTTGCTTTTATCCTTGCATTTGTCGGGACGAAGATGGTCATCATCGATTTTTATAAGATACCGATTCAGTATTCACTCGCTATCATCCTTACCATCCTTGTCATGAGCATAAGCTTCTCGCTCTATAAGACAAAAGAAGAAGCAACTCATCATACAAAATAATGCTCAAACTGCTTCGCCTCATCATCTTCCGAAATATCAGATCGCTCATCATCCTCTTTTTCGTCGTACTCTTCGCGAGTACGGGATTTCTCCTCATGCGAGAGCTCACGGGCAATATCGAGGCCAGTGTCGCACGAGAAACCCGACCACTCTTCGGCGCGGATCTGCGGATCTCTCATGAGTGAGTCACCGCTCGTCCTATCATCGAGACCTTTGCGCCACATCTTTCCTGAGAGACCTATACCTGGTGAGAAATACGAGAGTTCTCTACGACACTCATATCGGGTGATGGGAAGACCTGACTCGTGAATGTGATCGCCTATACGGGAGAGTATCCACAGAAGGGGATACTGGAGACTATACCTACTATTTCTTCTTCATGACAGCAAGTGAAAAATCAGAAAGTCAGTGTCTCCGATGATCTCTGGAATCGCTATGCGAGCGGAGGAAGAGTCGAGATAGACGGCAGACAGGTAGTGGTGACCGATCGTATCACGAAGTCGAGCGATCTCGGTCTCTCATTTGGCAATGAGAATAGTCTCATCATCCTCCCACTCGACCTCCTCTCAGGATCACTCCTCATCTCTTCTGGCTCACGACTTTCTCAGGACCTGCTCATCTCCTTTGCTCGCGAGGGTACCGCAGATGCTGTGAAAGAAAAGATCGGTGAGAAGAAATATAAAGACTACCGCATCCGCACATTCACTGAGCGATCCGAGCGCTCTCTCGATACCGTCGAGCAACTCTCTGACTATATCCTCCTCATCGTACTGGTATCATTCGTCTTCGCGGCGGTCGTCATGCGATCGGCACACGATCGACTCTTCGCATCTCTCTCACGTACACTCACTATCGTCGAGATCCTTGGACTCACGCGCAGGCGGCAGGCAGGACTCTTCCTCATCGTCTATAGTATCATCCTCCCACTTGCAGCACTCCTTTCGGTAGGGCTTGCCTATACTGGACTGCACTTCATAGCGAAACTTCCTGGAGCAGAGGATTTCACATTTCTCATGAGCGCTATGCCATTCTCTTTCGCGCTTCTCGCACTCCTCGTCCTCGCATCGTTCTTCCCTGCATGGAGATCGAAGATCGACTTCTCCCTGACGCTCACTTCTCGTGATATCCTCACACCTCTTGTCACTCTTATCACAGTCTACTTCGCCGTACTTCTCATATTTGCTCGGCTACTCTTCTCACTCGGACTGACTCTGGGTGCGCTCGTAGGTATCTGAGTGCTCTTCGTCCTCCTCTCACTGCTCTATAGACTCATATTTCGGCTCGTCACCCCACTTCGCGGTTCCCGATTTCTCCTCTTCGATGCGCTCCGCACCCACGTGCGGCCACTCTCGCCGACGCTTCCTGTGACGCTTTCACTCGTGACGATCACGACGTGTTTCATCGTATTTCTCCTCTTCTCCCTCTCATTCCGCTCGAAGCTCACGATCGACGCGACGACGACATCGAATATCTATGCCATAAATATCCTCGAAAGTGACCGAGAAAAAGTCGAGAAATACCTCTCATGAAGTGGAGATATGTACTCTATCCTCCGAGCTCGTATCGCGAGTGTAAATAGTCGAACTCTTGCCGAGCACCTCTCTGATCCGAAGCCAAGTGGAGAGTTCACTCGAGAGTTCAATATCACTACCACTCCACTTCCGAATCGTATACTCCGCGGGAAATCCATACTCGCGAAAGATGAAGTGTCGGTCGACGATGAGTTCTCGAAAAGACTCCGTGTCGACCTCGGAGATCGTATAGAGTTCCTCCTCTCAGGGAAGAGTGTCACCCTCACTATAGCGAATATTCGCGATAGTAAAAAGACAGGATTCACTCCGTTTTTCTATTTTTCATTTGACCCCGAGGCGTTTCGCACCGCTCCGAAGACCTACTTCGCGACGGCGTATGCTCCAGATACGGAGATATGGAAACGCGGGATCCTCGCGAACTCGTGACCGCATGTCACCTTCATCGACGTGGAGAATATCCTCACGATCGTGCGAGACATAGCAGGGAAGGTGCTCTCGGTGATATCGCTCTTCCTCGCTGTCATATCCCTCTTCGCGCTCTTCGCGATCATTGCTCTCTTCGGACAGATGGAAGCAATAGAGCGGACGAAAGCGCGACTCTACCCACTCTTTGGACTCACACCAGAGAGACTCCGCTCATCTTTGCAGATGAGCCGTGCGAGTATATTTGCTCTCTCATGGATCCTCTCGGCCATCCTCGGCAT
>CAYSEP010000046.1:0-7034 GCA_964430065.1 uncultured Candidatus Peribacteria bacterium | reverse complement strand
GAGAAAATTCTTACTTCGCGCGCTCGAGATATTCTCCTGTCTCTGTGTTCACGATGATCGACTCATCCTGGTTCACAAATCCTGGGACACGCATCTCGAGACCAGTCTCGAGCTTCACGACTTTATCGACCTTTCCATCAGCAGTGTTACCTGCGACAGATGGATCCGCTTCGATGACCTTCAGAGTGACCTTCATAGGAAGGACGATACCGATGAATTTCCCTTCGAATGTCTGAAGATCACACACAAGACCCTCAGTGAGGTAGAGGGCAGCATCACCGACATCATCAGCGTGGAGATCGACAGTCTCGTAGGTATCCTGATTCATGAATGAGTAACTCTCTCCAGATGAGTAGAGATACTCTGCCTTCGCGCGCTCGAGGACGACATCATCGAGCTTTTCTTCTGAGTCCATGACACGGTCAGACATATTTCCGACGATCAGGTTCTTGAGACGCATAGCGACGTTGGTAGCACCACGACCACCTCGTTTCATCTCGTGTTTCACGACGAGGAAGAGATCGTTGCCGATTTTTATCACAGTACCTGGGCGAGCTTTGAGGGCGGTGAGCATAAGAAAAAATATGAAAAATTACTTGCCAAGTATAACGAATATTGGATTTTTGCAAGTTTTTAGGAAAAATCTCCCGCACATGCGGGAGATTTTCGAGAATATATAACCTAGTCTATGAGCTCTCCTCGGACGATCCATCTTCCTGCAAGTCCTCCGACTGGAGTACAGGTGAAGAGGGTGATCGTCGATTTGGTTCCGTCAGGAAGGAGGACTCCGACATTGGTCGGATCCGTATTGTACGATGCTGTGACGCGGTAGCGGTGGAGTGCGTAGCCTGATTTCTCTGTCGAGCTCTTTGTATACACCCAGACCTCCTCACCCGCATCGAGTTCCATAAGGTTGCCGAACACGGTCTTATAGCGTCCTCGATCTGCCTTCCAGTACGAGGAGTGTCCTGCAGCGACCATATTCCCGACTTCACCAGCACCAGCTGATCGTGGGTAGTGGACGACACCATCATGTGTGTATGGATTGACGTTGATCTCACCTCATGAGACGAGAGTATCGAAGTCTTTTTGTTTGGATTTCTCACTACTATCGAGGAGACCATAGACAGGCGTGACGATACCGATCGATGGTACGACGATGTAAGTTGTGGCATTCCCATCTTTCTCTTGGTACTTGTCCCCGAGTGTTTCAGAAAGGTGTTTTTTCCAGAAAGTGATATCTCGAGAAGCGTCTTCGACATGAGCAAATCCATACGCCGATGGGAACATCGCTTTCGTCGAGACGAGGAAGTTCGCTACGATACGGATTCATTTTTTGGCGATAGGGGTCCCTGTATCGAGGAGTTTTTTCGGAAGGACAAATGTCGGCTTCGCGCGCTCAATGATGATGACAGCAACCGACTCAGCTCTATTGCTCGGATCGGAGACATCTGTGATCGCGTAGGAGACAGTATACTTTCCTGGAGCTGTTTTCGGAGGAAAGAGGATTTTTCCTGTTTTTGGATCGAGAGTGAGACCCTTGATTCCGCCATTATCGAGAAGGGTTACCGTGACATTTTTTACCGTCGCAAAAGCTCCGTTCACTCGGTCGTTCGGAAGGAGAGACTGATCCCCCGCTGGACCGTATGGGTAGTATTCGAGACTTGGCTCTGCTTGTATGCGTGGTTTGATTGGGTCTTTTTTGGGAGTAGGAGGGACGAATATCGTCTGTATACCGATAGGGATAAATGGCTGTTGGAACTGAGAAGTGGAGACGGGTGTCGAAGTGGTCGGAGGGACATAAGCTGGTCATGGTCCACCACCCGGTCAAGCACTCGGAGACTGGGGTGCTGGTGCCATGAGCCCTGCATCGTAGGATATATCTACATTTCAACGAGTTGGAAGTGTGACACTGATCGTCGAGAGTGAGCTAAGGTTCGAGTCTCGACTCGTATCAGATCCTGCAAATGCCGTGGTCGGCATGAGGCCAGAGAGGACTCCCCCAGAGAGGAAGTTCGAGGCGCGCAGAGCGATCGTATACCCAGTCGATCCTGGGACGAATGGAAGTCCGTAGTACTGTCATGAAGCTGTCGATCCTGTCGCGCTCGAGAAGAGAAATGATCCTGAGGCATTAGTCGTCACGGTTGCTATAGTTGTGCCTGAGAAGGAGAGATCTACTACTACCGATGGGATACCATTTTCTCCACTGTCTTGGATACCATTTCGGTTGGTATCGTACCAGACACGATCACCGATAGCCACAGGATAGATACTCATGACCGCGACGTCGGTATTATTTTGTCCTTCTGGAGTACTTGGGTTGGGAGCATTGGGATCAGAGGGGTTACCAGGGTTCGATGGATTTCCTGCGTTTGCGGGATTATGTGCCGTCGATACCTCAGCACTGTTCGAGACAGAGACAGTATTGGTGAGGCTCGATCCACCAGTCGCATCCATCGCTGTGACACGCACAGGGATCACGATATTCGGAAGCGATCCTCATGCGACTACTCCTGTAGCCGTACTACAGAGGATATTTTGTCCGCTTGTCGTACAGTTCCACACACTCGGAGGGGCAAATGACGAGTCGATCGTCACACCGCTCGGGAGTGTATCTGCGACATAGGTGGTGCCGAGCGCTGGTCCAGGTCATACATTGGAGACCGTGAGCGTATAGAGCACCATATCTCCATAGCCGAAGCTATTGGCACTTGTCGACCCTGTGGCAGCGGTATTGGCATCCTGGAGAGATCCTCATGAAGCACTCAGATACTTCTTCACCGAGAGATCAAAATCCTGATACACTCCGAAGTCATGACTCGTATCGGTACGAGCGCCTACACTCGCAGAGACAGCTGGGAGCGAGAAGAGAAATGAGCTCACGCCACTCACGGCGAGGACGGATCCTGACTGCCCATCAGAGTCTGTCGTAGAAGTCGCCTGTCCTGAAGGAGAAATCTGGTAACTTCCAGAAAGTGTCCCACTCGTGAAATTCGTGGCATTGACACGGATGGTATAGTTTGCTCCTGGGATGAGAGGAAGATCTCGGACGTATGATCCATCTCCACTCGTCGATCCTGACTCACTCGAAAAGACATAGATACCACTGACATTGGTCGTCGCTGTGGCGATGGTAGCACCACTCGCATCGATGAGAGAGACCCCTACTCAGGCAATCCCATTTTCCCCACCGTCTTGGATACCATTTCGGTTGGTATCGTACCAGACACGGTCACCGACGACGACAGGCACGATGAGTGCGACAGCGGGGTCAGTATTGTTTGCGGTCACGCCAGGAAGTTCTTCGAGATTGGTAGCAAGTGCAGTATTGGTGAGGACAGCATCTTTCGCAGTGACGATGACAGGGATAGAGATATCACTATAACTACTACTTCCGAGGACAGTATCTGTCGAACGACACGTCAGGTCAGCTCCAATCTGAGCACACGACCATCCAGCACCGCTCGGTGTACCTGCTATACTTACGCCACTCGGGAGAGTATCAGTGACGACGGTTTCTCCGTGGGTCTGTCCTGGACCGATATTGGTCACGCGGATGATGTAGTTCATAGAGCCACTATACCCTTCATACACACCACTTCCGCTCGTATCAGCATCACCAGTTGGAGTAGGAGTATCGATATATTTTTTAAGAGAAATGTCGAAACCGAGATATGCTCCGAAGTCTGTATCATGAAGGACGTATCGTCCATTTACCAGTGAGAAGCCAAATGGATGAAGTACCATAGTCGTATAGCCAAGTGCTATCGAGTTGGTAGGAAGAGTGATATCGACATCTGAGTCGAGTGTCGGATCGCTTCATCTAGACCCTGGACTCACGGTCCATCCCATGGCAGTATCGAGGGTATTTCATGGAGTGAAATTCGAAGCCGCAAGTCGGACAAAGTACGATCCTGAAAGATCGAGAGGAAGATTGCTCACGAAAGATGATGTCGACCCAGTTATTGCATTCGATGTGAAAGCATAGTTCCCAAATGGATCTGTCAAAGCTGAGGCGATAACAGCACCGCTCGCATCGAGAAGCTCTACCGTCGCGTTCATGATGTTATTTTCTCCACCATCTTGTATACCATTTGCATTCATGTCATTCCAGACACGATCCCCGATTTCGATATCAGGAAATACTCCAAAGTCATAACTATAGTCGCTCATCCCGAGAGCAGGAAGCGTGAGATTCGTGCCGAGAAGTCCGCCTGAGAGGGGGGCAAGATCAGAGTCGAGAGTCGTATCACCTCACTGATATGCTACCGTCGGAGTGAGTCCGCTGAGTGTGCCAGTCGCCGACCATTCTCCACTTGCGATACGTATCGTATATCCTGTCGCAGTCGCAGGGAGGATGAGTCCATATATACTAGAGGGAGTATTGGTGCCGAGGGTGTTCGAAAAGAGGTAGCTCCCACTCGCATCGGTCGTGCCCGTAGCGACGAGGTTCCCAAGTGGATCAAAAAGTCCGAGATCCACACCTGAGATCTGCATCTCAGAAATGTTCTGAATTCCATCATGATCCATATCTTTCCAGAAGGTCCCACCGACTTCTACGGGCGCACAGGAAACACCTACATTTTGCGTACCATCCGTGAGGAGAAGTGGCACACTGGCATGAAGTGCTCCGAAAGCGCTTACCGTCGCGAACATATTGGGACTCCATGTCCCCGTTCCCACCCAGAAGTCGAGTGGATCGAGAGGACCGCTACTCACAGGATGTGGAGTATCACAGATCGCCTGAGTGATCGTAGCATCGTAGCAGATCTGTGGTCATACACGGTCCGAGGTATGCGTCAGTTCTATATGAGTCGTATCGAGAGATGTGCCTGTTCCCGCGACATCGAGTCGGATCTGAAATCTAGGATACGTACTATGCGAGACTTGTCCGACGAGCGACTGAGAAAATGGAATACTTGGATCGAATCCGTAGACAGCCAGGGTATTCCCACTCATGTCGAGGAGAGTTCCTGTAGCCGATGTGAATCCTGCAGGGATACCAGAGATCGTGAGAGTGTCCCACTCGACCACCTCTGTTCCCGGCTGACAAGTACTCGCATGGAGCGGATCCTGAGTTTTTACGGTGATGGTTTTTTGACTCGTTGGTGTCACTGGGAGGTCCAGTGCTCCTCCAGCATTACACGCATCGACATCGGACTGAGAGTAAGAGTATTCATTGGTTGCCATATTCCCTGTCGGCTGGTATCCTGCCCCATTGTGGTAGAGTTCTCCCGTCAGTGTTCCGACTGGCGTACCGAGTCTCGTCATGTTGCTCTCTCACGCGCCTCCGGTTCCATACTGATACAGTGCGAATGAACTGATGTTTCCATAGGTTGCTCCGTCATCCATAGTGACATAACAAGTCGGTGAGATAAATGCTCCACCATATTCATCTTGTCGTAAATTCAAAGTACCATTACAGGTGCTGTGTGTGCTGAAGTCATAACAGATCGGAAGTGGATCAAAATATCCCGAAGTCGAGCTATGGTTGATGAGGATACGAGAACTATTTGGTATGATAGCAGCAACACTGTGAAAATTGGGACCTTGGGGAGTATCCGTCGGAACAAGAGCGTCCGAAAGATCTCGACAGACAGCATTATTTCCTGTATATGATGCTGTTTTATCGCTATAACAATACCCTGTTATGGTTCCGTTTTCCACACGAGGAAAGACTGCCCAGCCAAGCCTCACTGCTGATCCTGGAGGTGGATAAAAAAGTCATCCTGCTGTCCCGATATTTCTGGCGGAGGAAGTGATATCTGCTCCTGATGGAGGAAGTGATGTTCCATCACAGAGAGCGAGTGATCCTGATGCAACTTCTCGGATACAGTACTGGAGTCCATTCGACAATGCGAAAGCGAATTTTTCTGTCGTGAGTTGTGTCGAGTGTTTATGAAACGTGGTACCAAAATCTGTTCCCGTACCGACAAGCCACTCACCACAGTGAGATCATGCTGTCGTCGTACAGGTCAGGTAGGTGTCTCCATCGGTACCGAGAACTCAGGCATAGAGCCTGTCTGCTACGATCGCAAATGCTGTAGACGAAGGGAGCCATGCTCCACTACTCGTGCGAGGAGTGAACGATACAGGAGAGATACCAAATGTAGCTGGACTACATGCGGTAGCAGCATGCGAAGGGTTTCGTGAAATGTCATAACAAGTGTATACATTGTCATGTCGGAGGATGTATATTTTATTGCTATCAGTCCTATCCTGGAGGATGACACCATTATTTTCTGATGTATATCCTGTCCCCGATGCGAATGGAACGGATGTATAGACGCCATTCGTCATATTAGCTGCTCGGATGAGAATATTATTATTATGGCTGACAGAAAAGATTATTACATCACCACTTCCATTTATAAGTGTCTGTGATGTGAACCCATCGGTCGTGCTCGAGTCGAGTCCTGCGAGCGACTGTATACCAGAGAGAGTCAGGGGATTGGCGGTCGTAGGCAGTCCACCAGAGATATTTCCTGCTTGTTTATTTTGTCCATCGATCCACTGGAGAGCACCAGATGACTGTACGTTTCGGACAGCACCACTCAGGTGGTTCCATGTTGCGATCGTGTTCGGTGTTCCTGGAACGATACCACCAGAGAGCGACCATCCAGACCCTTCTGGGATATCGATATTGGTAACTCATGTATGCCCGAGAGCGAGATAGTCTGACACAGAGAAATCGTTCCCTGCCATATCTGCGGAGGCGCTACTCATATCGAGCACATACTTCACACTATCACCAGGACTGACGGTCGTGGCAGGCGTCGTCATATACCAGTTCCCACTCTCGAGCTCTGGAGCAGCACCGACGGTTCCTGAGGCGACCTTCAGATAGGTCTTTTTCGAATACGAGCTCGGAGTCGCGAACGTCGTCTCGACACTAGCGATCGTGACAGATGAGACGAGGAGGATAGAGATGACTGACTCGAGACTGATGAGACAGGCGAGGAGTCCTGAGAGAGTTTTCTGAGTGCGTGAAGACATAAGAGAAGAGTAATTATACTCTCTTACTCTACCAGATG
>CAYSEP010000045.1:0-7270 GCA_964430065.1 uncultured Candidatus Peribacteria bacterium | reverse complement strand
CCCACTCTGGGTCTCGCCAAGGTTTGGTGGAGTACCAAGGTGTCCAGCCATTGACTTTTATAAATAATCAGTATTATACACTGGTTATTTTAATTTTATTTTCATGACGGAACAGTTACAAAATCCTTGAACAAATTTTATTGCATCCGTTAGAGCAGAAAGCTCTAGGTTACAATTTGAAGTTCAAGCGAAAATTATTCACCTTACTTGAGAACAAGTTGAGCCTGAAAAAAGAGAAGGACAAATAGGAATGTACTTCAAAGATAGACCAAAAGAAACTTTTGTTGTTTACATATTAAGTCGAGTCTTACTAGAGACTCTCGCTCAAGAACACAGAAAATCTAAGTTAGATTTGAGTATACATAAAAATGTTAATACCCAAGGCGAAGTTATATGTTGGCCCGCAAGGATCGATTCTATGGAAGATGCAAAAAAAGTCTTATCTGATTGGGCATGACTTATTGGCGCATTATATCTTTCTGATAAAGGGAGTATAAACGAATTTTATCACTCATATCCAGAACAAGAAAGAGGAAATTGGGTAACTGGAACGATTTCAGCCCATCAAGTAACAGTGGCAATTAAAGATATGTGAAATTAATTTTTTAATGTGTTAGAATAATAATTTCGTTAGGTCTTTGGTTATATTTATAGAACAAAAAGTAGCTACTTTAAGAGCTTCTCTATCTTCTATACTTCCTCTTCCATAAGGCGTATCGTCGTGAGGATATTTCGTGCGGTTAGCACATCACCTGCAGTATCGGGATATCGAGAATTTTTCTTTCCGTGAGCGATACCGACGAGGATGAGGGTCGGATTCTCTTCTCGTATCACGGCATCGACCGATCATGCGAGGATTTCTCGGACATAGACATCTGCCTCATAGGCAAGCATCATCTTTCCAGCAAGGTCGTCAGACGGAGCTTCTGGCGCCATATCTACGACGATACCTCCGACCGAGAGTCCGAAGTCTTCCACATAGTAGTCCTTCTGTTCGTCGAATACCTCGAGAAATCGGGGATTTTCGGCAAGGGTATCACGGTTTTCTTTCGTGATTTCTCTGTCTTTCAGAGACTCGCTGTACGAGAGGAATACGTTCGGTACGATCACATCACCGATCTCATGCATGACATCCACACTATAACCAAAGTAGGGAAGATAGACACGATCCGGGAGAAACGACTCTGCGATCCATGTCATATCGACAGGCATGATCGGACGGGGGAAAAACACAAAAATCCATTCTCATTTCTTATATGTCACGACATGTGGGGTTTCTTCTTTTTTCTCGAGAGAAAGTGCAGATACGAGAGCATCTCGAAGACTAGAGTCAGATGAGGCGAGGACACGAAGCATAAATTTGATTTTTAGAAGTATGAGGATATTATAAGAAAAGTTCGAGAAAACAAGAAAAAAACATGGATATCCCTACTCTCATCGCCTGAGCACTCCTCGGACTCATCCTCGGTATGGCACTCATGCGCATACTTTCGCTTTTCGAGAACAAGCATGTTCGCAGATCTGCCATAGTAGGATCGAAGAACCAGATCATGGGAGAGCTCTATGAGAAGATCCTCCCAGCACTTCCAGATTTTCCCTATCGTCCGAAAGACATGGTCTTCACTGGAAAGGGCTGTGACTACATCATCTTCGATGGACTTTCGGAGTGACAACTGCGGGAAATCGTATTTCTCGAGCTCAAGAGTGGGAACGCCAGACTCAACCGAAATGAAGAAGCGATAAAATATATCATCGACCATAAACGTGTACGATTTGCGGAATATAGAATCGGAAGTGAAAAAAGATAAATTTTTGGATTTCTGATAGAAAAATGGTACACTGACAGAAAGGAATGCTCTTTCGAAAGAACCGCAAGAATACTCATAATTGAATCATCTATAATTATCTATGCTCCTCTCCACTCGCTCGCTCTCATGATACGGACTCGATAAGATATTCGCTCTCGCGAAGTCTGCAGGATACACGGGACTCGATCTTTCGGTCGACTTCACTCTCTACGACACGCTCGATGAAGAGTATCTCGATGGACTCATGACTCGACATGACCTCAGGATCGAGAGCATCACTGCTCCTGAACGAAAAATGACCAAAAGACAGGTCGATACCCTCCTCACACTCGCGGATGATCTCGGTATCTCTCTCGTGAATCTCCATCCGCCACATCGTACTGATCGGGACAAAGACTGGTTCGGAGAAGCACTGAAGTCACTCATGGTGAAACATCCATCTGTGACGATAAATATAGTAAACGCCCCACCGAAGACATGGCTCTTTATCATTTCTGAGTATGGAGATGCACGTCCTGAGACCATCAAAAAAATCACTGAACACACTGCACTCTCGATCGCTCATGTCGAGCCTGAAAGTGGAGTCGATCTCATGAAGACATTTACTCTCCTCGGGAATACTATAGGACTCACATATCTCTCAGATAAGACGGAGGAAGAGGAGTGACTCTTCCCAGGAGAAGGTGCGATGCCGCTCGAGAGTCTCCTCATCCGCATGCGAGAAGCGGGATATACTGGCCACTTCGCACTCGATATCGATCCACGCTCACTCGGAGCTGGAGACGACGAGCTCGTGACAAAAAATCTCGAGAAAGCAAAGGCGTTTCTCGAGAAGTATTTTTAAAAGTTGATAAGTTTTATACCATCACCACTATTAGGAGGAGCATTCATAGGCTTTTCTTTTTTTGGATCTACCAAAAAATAATATACAAAGGCGCCTGTCATACAGATTACCCTTAGTATTCATGAAGAACTATTCATGCCTTTGTCAGTAATAGATGAAAGTCTTTGAGAAAGTTTCATAGAACAAAATTCTTACTTCGCGAACATATTCATCTCTCGGAGTTTTCCCTCGACTGTTCCTTCGATCTCGAGACGATCTTTAAGGAAGACATTTCATTTCTGTGCGAGGATAGAGAGGACGAGTTTATCGTTGTATTCGAGACGATTGGTGAAGTCTTCGAGTGACATGATCGCGTATTTCACTTTTTTTCCGAAGAAAGATTTTTCGAGAAAATTATTGAATTCGATCTTATCGAGCTCTCCGATGATAAATATATCGACGATGTTATTCGTGTTTTCATTACGAAAGTCGAGGATCGCTTCAGAGATAGTCACGAGGTCGAGATTTTTCCGTCATTTGAAAAATTCTTTTATCGGAGTCATCACATTATACGCCTTCAGGAACATCTCTCGGATCTCATTATAGAGAACACAATTTCGGTTCATGGAGTAGTATTTTTTCTTATTTTGCTCGTAGGATTTCAGGATAGTGAGGTGCTCGAGGTTCATGAGCTCACGACGGACAGCATTGATCTGCTCATCGGTATCACGACAAAGTTCACGGATAAAAAAACCGACACCGCTCTTAGAGACAGTATCTTCGATAACGAGTTTTTCCAGAAGCTTGACGCGCGAACGCGAACCAAACAATTTGACGAGATCCAAGGGGAGAGAAGAAAAGAACTAGTAAACGCGAGTATATGGGAAAGAAGGGGAAATGCAAGAATTTTCCTCGACTTTTTGGCGTATTTCTCTATACTCCCGAGCATGTGAAACCTCAATCCCGCACAACGCGAAGCTGTAGAACAGATCGACTGACCCCTTCTCATCAATGCTTGAGCCTGATCAGGAAAGACACATACGGTCACGGAACGTGTCGTGCATATGATCCATGATCTTGGGATAGACCCGAGAAGTATTTTTTGTGTGACATTTACGAACAAGGCAGCCCGAGAAATGCGGGAACGTATAGCAAAAAGGCTCGGTATAGATGTGAGCCCGACCAATCCATTTCGTATCCCAGGTCTTCCGACGGTCGGGACATTTCACTCGATCGCATCGTTTTTCCTGCGGATGTTTATCGACCGTATTGGCTATGGGAAAGATTTCGTGATCTATGATAGCGATGACTGCCTCCGGACCGTGAAAGAAATCATGAAATCACAGAATATCGATGATAAGGAGTTCAATCCCCGATGAGTCCTCGCGACGATATCGAGCGCGAAGGGCTCGTGACTTTCTCCAGCAGAATACTCTGCGACAGTCGACTCATACTTCGGTTCGATCGTCCTCGAAGTTTATAAGACCTATGCAGGAAAAATGCGAAAGGAAAATGCCCTCGATTTCGATGATCTCCTCCTCTGTTTTCGCCAGATTCTCGATATCGCGGAAGTTCGCGAATACTTCCATAATCGCTTTCAGTACTTCATGGTAGACGAGTATCAGGACACCAATACGCTCCAGTACGAGACGATCCGCATACTCGCGAGTCACTCGAAAAATCTCTGCGTCGTCGGTGACGATTGGCAAGGAATCTACTCATGGCGTGGGGCAGATATATCGAATATCCTGAATTTCAAGCGGGACTATCCGAATGCAAAAGTGATCAACCTCGAAGAGAACTATCGTTCAACCAAAGTCATCATCGAAGCGGCGAATGCCGTGATAAAAAACAATACCAACCAGATGCAAAAAACACTCTTCACGAGTAATCCTACAGGAGAGAAGATCATCCTCCTCGATGGTCTCGATGAGAAGCATGAAGCTGAGATGATCGCGAGTACGATAAAAAATGAGGAAAATGCGACTCACTCTGACTTCGCTATCCTCTACAGAACCAATGGGCAATCCCGACTTCTCGAAGAAGCGCTCATCAGGAAAAATATCCCCTATCGCGTCTATGGTGGAGTGAAGTTCTATGAACGCAAAGAGATAAAAGACATTCTTGCATATATTCGCATTATCTTCAATCCGCTCGATTCGATGAGTCTAAAACGGATTATCAATGTCCCTTCTCGAAAAATCGGAGAAAAATCACTCGAGAACCTCCTCGAGATCCTCGAACGCGAACATATGGATATTTCCCAGATTGCCGAGGAGCCGATGATCCTGGAGTCACTCTCAGGAATAGGAGCAAATGGAGTGAAATCCTTCGCTATGATATATAAGATCCTCCGAGATATATCGAAGACCGAGTCTGTCGCGACCCTTATGGAAGCGATCATCCGTCGCACGAGCTACGATAGCTACCTGAAAGATGAATACGGCGAAGATGAATACGAGGGAAAGCTCGAGAACCTCGAAGAGTTCGTGAATATGGCATCTCGCTATGATGGGATGACGTATCCTGAGAATCTCGCCTCATTTCTCGAAGATATCGCCCTTATCACAGACCAAGACAGGAACAACGAGAACAAAGATGAGAATGGAAGTGGACACGTCTCTCTCATGACGATCCACCTTGCCAAGGGACTCGAGTTCCCGACGGTATTTATCGCTGGAGCTGAAGAGGGGATATTCCCACACTCACGTACCCTTATGGATGCTCGTGAGATCGAGGAAGAGCGTCGACTCATGTACGTCGCCATCACTCGCGCGAAAACGGCTCTCTACATCTCCCGTGCTCATGAGCGCTATACATTCGGGAACTACAGTGCCAATCCGAAGAGTCGCTTCGTGAAAGAAATCCCTGCTGAATACATACACATCGAAGAGAGTAGAGGAAGTGCGCAGAGTATATTCGGTGGATGAGGAAGTGGGTTCTCGACTATGAGTGATATATTCGGAAATAGAGGTGGTGAGCCAGCATTTGTACCACGAGTGACCAAGGTGAAAAATGAAGTAGGGAACTTCAATCTGGGTGATAGAGTCGAGCATGCACAGTATGGTATCGGGACGATCGTCGCTATATCATGAGCTGTGGCAGATATCGCCTTCTCAGGAACAGGAGTGAAGAAGATGAATGTCGAGATTGCGCCAGTGAAGAAGATATAATTGACTTATTCATATTTTTGTATATATGTAAAAATATGAATATTACTACGGCAACATCATGAGAGCCAAGAGAATACCCATTCCGCAATACTATAGGCAAAAATGAGCTTCTCGATACAGAAATCTACAAGAAGGTATCTGCATTTTTAGACCGACTATGAATACGGAAACTTGCAGATTTTTCTGTTTTTTTTGATGAAGAGTCGTCGCCACAAGAGTTTTCAAAAATACTGGAAAATCTGTGAATTGATCGTGATGAGCTCCGGTTACTCAAACAGTGACTCAGCAACAATTTATGCCAAGGTATTTTTCAGGTGTTCCTCGAAAGAACCGCTCATATCAGATCAAATCCAAAAATGATCCCCGTGTTCGAAACATCTGGAAGATGAGAGATAGAAGGTATGGAAATAGGCTGAGCTAATAAAATCTTATGAGCTCACGTACGTATGTGAGTATTCCAAATATTAGCAAATCAAAAAAACTATAAAAACCATACACATCATGTCTTATCTGCAGCATGGAGGCATCAAACAACATTTTATCGTTTTCTCGTTGCAAAATTTGCCACAAAAATCCATATTCGATATGACTACCCTATAGAATTTTTCGTGAGCTTCCTTGCTTACAGCTGGCATGAGATATTTCAGAATATTATGTGGGATTATATGGATCAAAATAGAGATCTTGCCCTTCCATATATTTTTCTAGAATGAATTCTCATGGAGGATCTTGCCTACAGAAACAACGGAATAACTACTTCTAGTCATATTCGCTATATAATACCAAACTCGAATTCTAAAGCACTTCTTATGTTTCTAAAAAATAAAAAAGGAGATATCTCTCTCGAAGAAATAGAAAAATTTCTAAGGCAACAAAGGCAACTAAATATTAAGGAATCTCTAAGCCCCCAAGGCGTCATGCTCGCAAAGAGCAGGAATATGGGAAGTCAGAAGCTCTGAGAAGATGGATGTTTTCATACAATACCTATCATCGAAGAAGACATACCGATGCCACGATTGTGATGATGTCCTTTCGCACAAGTAAAAACAAAAGGAGGGAAGAATGCATTCTTAGAAATGTATACAATTTTTGATGATTGGTTTATCACCATGATCAAAGGTCTCGCCGACAATAATCTTATACGACTCTCAGATTATCCGAAAAAATAATAAAATCCCCTCAAGTGAGGGGATTTTATTTATTCATCTATCACTCCCATCTTTCCCGCTCGGAAATCTCTGAATGCCTCTTCGATCTCCTCGGGGGTCGTCATGACAAATGGTCCATAGTTCACCACGGGTTGCTCGAGAGGCTTTCCTGCCATGAGGAGTATACGAGATCCCTCAGTCGACGAGAGAGTCACTTCTTCACCCTCTTTCGATAGATATACCATATCACCATTTTGGATAGTTTTCTCATTCACTATCGCACTTCCTGCGACGACGAGCACCATGGTATTGTATCAT
>CAYSEP010000044.1:0-7472 GCA_964430065.1 uncultured Candidatus Peribacteria bacterium | reverse complement strand
GCATCGACGGCACGCTCGACTCACTCGGCTTGTTTCTCTTTTTCGGAGAGACTTTTGCCATGTCGCTTCATGTCGCGAGCGTACTTGGCTCGTACTTCTCACTCGAGTTCCCCGTGGAGAAATGTCTTCATGATACGATGTACGAGAAGATCGGGATAGCGACGGATCGGAGAAGTGAAGTGACTGTAGTAGGCAAGTGCGAGACCGAAGTGCCCCTTCGGAGTATCGCCATAGATCGCCTTCGCCATCTTCGGAAGAAGGAGTCGAGAGAGTCGGTAACGTTCGCGAGGATCGGTGAGCTTCTCGAGGTGGTCACGGATATGTCGAGGTTCCAGGTGGGCAGCAAGTGACTGGTCCTTCAGTATCTTTGCAAGTTTCTCCATATCTTCTGTTCCTGGCGCGCCATGGACACGAGAGAGGAAAGGAAGCTTGTGCTTCGCACACCACTTCGCGACTTCTTCATTCGCGATGATCATGAACTCTTCTATGAGCATATGAGCATCGTTTCGTACTCGTTTTTTTATATCTTTCGGGATACGTTTCTCACCCATTTCGAAATAACATTCTGTGATTTCGAAGAGGATTTTCCCTTCTTTTTTTCGACGTTTTGTGAGGATCTGATAGAGAGAGGAAAAACCTTGTAGTACTTTTTTCTGTACTTTTCATGATTGAAAAGTACCAAAAGCTCCCGAGGGGTCAACAAACTCACTCTTCCTCTGCTGTCGCTCATCATTTTCCTTTTCTCATCTTCATTCAAACAGTGTCGCCCCCTCGGACTCCCCATTTCACTGTTTTTCTGCTTTCTCAGAATCCACCCTTCATCATTCATTTATTATTATCAATTGCTCATAGATCTCATCGTATACCCCCCTGTGTATGCTCTCGATGACTCACTCAGTCACATATGAGTCCTTCACTTGTCCACCCGAGTCTATATGCATGAGGATAGAGAGGACGAGCTTCGGTGTGCCAGGATGCAGGCTACAGCGGTCGTTCGAGAGGATCTCTGGAAGCATCGGGATGACTCGTCCTGGTGTATATACACTTGTTCCGCGTAGGTATGCCTCCCGATCGAGAGCGCTTCACTCGCTCACATATTCACTCACATCGGCGATGTGCACACCAAGGAGATAGCTCCCGTCGTCGTATCGCATGATCGATATCGCATCATCGAGATCTTTGGCATCGGATCCATCGATCGTGATCGTGGTCCATCCTCGGAAGTCGAGACGCTCACGCGCTCCTATCTTCACTTTCGGAAAGAGTGAAGCGATCTTATGACGCTCATGTGAGTTATTTTTTGCCTCTTGGAAATCTGGGATTTCGATGTCTTTCGTCTCTTCTCTCTTCACTGTCTCGGGCCAAGTCATACGGATGCCGTGACGGAACATGATGATATCTTCGGTGATGATCGGATCATTCTTCTTTCCGAAGTATTTTATGATTTTTCCCTCTTTCCGACCGATAAACTGTACTACGAAAAAATCTCCTTCTCCTCATACCGCAGGGATATCCGCTATTTCTATAGGAAGTCCTCAGAGTTCTCTGATTATCGTAAGAGACTTTTGTCCTCGACGTATGGTGACAGTAGCGAGAAGATCTTGCCTCGAGCGTTCTATGAGTCTGACGGGTTCTGCTTCGGGAAGCTTGCCGTCTTTTGCCTTCCGCGTCTCTCGGATACCGATAGTGTCACCATGTACGTAGCCTCGAGTTCGAAGTCCGAATATATAGTATATCTCCCCATCTCGCGTCTCTACCGTAGCGCGTCTCTCTGAGAGGCTCAGTATCCCGATTTTTTCAGTCATGTTACCTGTATCGGAGTATTTTCTCGGATATGTTCTTGTGCTTCCTGTTCTCTGCATGTCATCGAGTATACCAGAAAGAGGGGAAAAAGAAAAACTTTCCTCTATACGCCCTGATATTCGAAATACTCTTTCCCTTCGAGAAGCGCGAGAAGTCCTCCATGAAGGTGAGGAATCATCGGGTGAGGCATATCTTCGAGAGTGCACCAGCGTATCTCGCGATGTATTTCTCTCTCGAGATTTTCTGGCATCCCTTCCCACGACTTCACGAGATAGAGTGTATGTTCACGAACTCACTCGATATACTCAGCGCGGATATGTGTCGTCGCGACGATATTTTCTTCTTCGATTTTGACCCCGATTTCTTCCTGTACTTCTCGTATAGCAGCAGAGAGAGGACTTTCTCCTCATTCGATCTTCCCGCCAGGAAATCCCCAGGAGAGAGGCCAGTGTTTCGCATTCCCTCCTCGTTCTATGAAGAGAAAGTGTGACCCATGGCGTAGTACGATTCCAGCAGATGCAGGAAGATTCATAGGAAAAATGAGATAAATATTACAATCGAAAGATTTTGGCGATCCGAATAATCGTCGGAAAGAGATGTTTCTGAAAAACTGGCATAGGTATTATCCATACTCAGATGCAAGCTCCTATAGCTCCAAAGAGCCATCCTCCGAGGATATCACCAGGATAGTGTACTCCACCGATCACGCGGGCGCTCGCGGTGATAAATCCGAGGATGATAACTCCTCCTATGAGTGACCACTTTCTCGAGAAATGCCAGAGACCCACGATGAGTGCTGCCGTGAAGAGAGCATGTCCAGAGGGGAATGAGTTATCTACCGGGTGTGGGATGAGGGCAGTCGCTCCTGTAAGTTCCATAGCACCTATTCTCCACTGAGGAACACCGAGATTGATAATCGCATAGAGACCGAATGTCAGGATGATCGTCGTGAATATCTCAAGGGCCGAGAGTTTCGGTGTATTGGTCTTTCGGTATACTCCCAGAAGCCAGAGTCCTACGAGCACGATCATCCCATAGAGGACGATAAGCTCCCCACAGATACTGATAAGACGTGCACTTTCGCGTCCTGCGAGACTGCCAGCCGAGAGGAGAAGAGAAGTATCGAGATCGAGAAGTGTTTGTATCATGGGTGCATTGTATCCTTCAGAGGATATTTACAAGAGAATTCGAGAAAAATAGTTGACAATATTATTTTTTAGCATAAAGTGTTTAAATCTTAATTTAAAAGAGTATGAATAGCCTTGCAAAACTTGTTACAGCCCTTGCTTTAGTATCAACCTCATGAGTTTCACAGGATACGTCTTCTATAAACCTTATTCCGAGGGTAAGTGCCGCTGCCTGTAAGGCTGTCGGGGGTGGTGTAGAGAAAGATGGAACATGCTGATTTTCGGGTAAAGACGGTTCATACTTTATTGCAAAAGAAACAAATGAGGGATGCAATCTAGAGCTTGCAGCACCAACTACTGGATTTAAACAATATATCGGTATTTCTTGTGCTGAAATTTTACAAAGAGTCTGATCTCTACGAAAAGATAGTAAGGTTTAAATATGTAAAAAATCCCTCTACGTAAACTGTAGAGGGATTTTTTTTGTGCTATTTCACGAATGCGACGACTTTCTCGAATACCTGAGGATTGCTGATCGCGAGATTCGAAAGAACCTTACGATTGAGCCCGACTCTCTTCGTGTAGAGCGCGTGGATAAATCCTGAGTAGTTCATACCGAGTGGGCGAACCGCATTGTTGATACGGACGTTCCAGAGGCGGCGGAAATTTCTCTTCTTCGCCTTACGACCGATATATGAGTTCTGTCCTGCCTTCATGATCGCATTGCGAACACGAGAGTAGACATTTCCATTCATTCGGCGGTATCCTTTTGCGAGAGCAATGATACTTTTATGTCTTTTGTGTGTCATCACACCACGTTTTACACGAGTCATAGTATTGGGAGATTAGTAGGATAGGAGATTATTGGCTGATTAGGATACTAGCGTCCGTATGGGAGAGAAGCATGAGCAGCGAGGAGATTGGTATCATGGAGTACATGTCCGTAAGCATCGCGACCTTTCGCCTTCGAAGATTTATCTTTGAGGAGATGGCGTTTTGCTGTCTTTCCGACGATGAACTTTCCTGTTCCAGTGATTTTCACACGTTTTTTTGCAGATGAGAGAGTCTTGAGTTTCATGGGAGAGTGAGTTATTTTTTTGGATAAAGGGTGATATTGAAGTTATTTCCTTGTTTTGCGATCTTCGCAGCGGGATCTTTCTTGTATACATCTTCGAGTGAACCGATGAATTCATGTATGCGAGCCATAGCGAGGTCTTCGTACTGGTTCTCGCGACCACGGAGCTGGAGAAGTATCTTCATCGGATGTCCTTCTTTTGCCCAACCTTCTGCTTGTTTTCGTCTTACATCGAGATCATGATCTCCGATTTTGTACGTGAGCTTCATCGTCTTGAGCTCTGTTTTCTTCGTATTTCCTTTGCTTTGTGCCTGTTGTTTCTGTTGTTTGAAGAGGTGCTTGCCGTAGTCCATGATCTTTACGAGAGGGAGACCCTCTTGCATACCCATCTCGACGAGGTCGAGATCTTTGGATCCCGAGAGATTGAGCGCACTGTCGCGACTCATCTTTCCGAGAGCTTCACCATCTGCGCCTATGACTATGAGTTCACGAGCAATGATGTTTTCGTTGATGCGTTTTTCGTTTTTTTTCTGTGGAAAAGGTCGATTCATGTATTACGCGTTAGCAGATTTCACCATCTTTGCGAAGCTAGACTTGCGACGAGCTGCGGTATTTTTATGGAGAATATTCTTTTTTTCGAGAGTGTCAATACGAGAATACACCAAAGAAAGAGCTTCCTCGATCTTCTTCGCATCTTTTTTCTCACTTGCGAGAAGTGCTTCGAGTGCCTTTACGCTTTCTTTTGTGATAGCGCTATAGCGACGATTGCGAGAGCGTTTCTTCTCACTTACTTTGAGTGCTTTTTTCGCTGACTTGGTGTTTGGCATGGAAAAGGGAAAAACAATATAAAAACCTGGCTTTCGCCAAAAGTAGCGGGATTATATAAAAATGATGGCAGTTGTCAAAGGAAAATAGGAGATAGTTACCAGTTACTTGCTATGAGCCCAACAGAAAAGGAAAACACCGAGGAAAAAATGTGAACAATACCAGAAGGATAGTCCTACTTAGACTTCTTCACTATTTCGTAGTCTGGTGATTTCTTTGCTGGTTTCAGCTTGTTCACATACCACTGTTGTCCGATCACGAAGAGTGTACCGATGAACCAGTAGAGACCCACACCAAGGGGGAAGAAGTACGATGACACTGCGATCATCACAGGGAACATATAGAGCATCATCTTCTGCATCATCGCAGGGTCGAGTGCCATCTCTGGAGCTTCTCCTTCTTTTTTCTCGATCTTCTTCTCTTCTTTTGCTGGAGTTGGGTTATACGCGAATGAGAGCTTCGCCTGGATATACTGGATAGCTCCGAGTACGAGAGCGAATATGAGTCCTATAGTTCCACCGATCTGCTCAAGGTGAAGTCCATAGAAGTATGATGAGACCTTCGTCGGGTCAAAATCAGCAAAAATAGAATAGAGATGATAGAAATTCGACGGATCAGAAATCCCTGAAATCACCCAATAGAGACCTATGAGTATAGGCATCTGGATAAGGAGAGGAAGGCAAGAGCCCATAGGATTCACTCACTCTTTCTTATAGAGTTCGATCATCTCCATTCCGAGCTTTGACTGATCGTCTTTGTACTTTGCCTGGAGTTCTTTGATTTTTGGTTGTATGACCTGGAGCTTCTTCTGACTCTGGAGCATATGGTGCTGTGGGACGAGGAGGATCAGTCGTATGATGAGCGTGATGATGACGATAGCCCATCCGAGAGAGTGCCCAGGGATATAGGTAAGAAGTGCGACGAAGAGGTTATAGATAGGGTTATAGACCGCGCTTGTGAGAAGTGATCTGAGCGTTCCAGGAGTACTTTCGGTAAATGTCGTCGTACGATCTCCGAGTGGTGTTTTTATCGTCAGAATGTATTTTCCTGGTTTTTTTGCTACGATCTGCGCAAGAGGACCCATCGGTATGATGGTCGCCTTTCCTGCATCGATGAGGACAGGGTGACAAAATGGAGGAGCTGCTTTGGCAATATCGGTCATCGGAAGCGAGTCTACGGAGATAGTTACTGCATCACAGGGAAGCAGAGAAAATCCTGTAGCCGTATGATTCACGATTTCTATATGAGGAAGATTTGGTATCGTGATAGTGTCGTCCTTTATATTGATGACGATATCGTTTCCAGGGGTATTGGTAGTATTTTTCGCTCCAGGAAAGAAGTACTGAAGTGCGAGAGTGACAGTGAGAGCGTAGAGGGCAATGAGGAGGAGCTTAGAATTCATGAAAAATAGGGTGATGTAAAAAAGTGAGTTATTCTCCGTGCATGATAGAGGTGAGTGCGATCTGGTGTCCTATAACGCGCTGTGGTGAGCAGTCGAGGAGGGCATCGGTGAAGCTCTCGGCTGATGAGATGACGATATCTTCTCGTGGCAAGAGTGTGCCTTGTCCACTTCGTGTGCTCTCAAGACCTTTTGGGATTTCTATATTTTCGAGGTTCGCGAATGAGTCGAGTACGCTATCTATAGAGAGTTCTTTTTCTGCTCACTCGAGAGCTGTGAGTTTGCGAAGACGATGTATTTTTTCTTGTGTGAGTGCCATTTTTCTATATAATGTGAGCGTATTATAAAGAAAAATGCCTAAAATCAAGGAAATCACCGAGCGACTCGAGAAAAATCCCACGGAATATACCGATATACGCTTTCTCATGGCGAAGCGAACGGTCGCTTTTTTTCTCATGCTTTATTATCTCATATTCCTCTTTACGATCTGAGGATTTTCTTTTGGTCCGTTTTCTCTCGGAGTTCTCGCGACGGTCACGTATCATCTCTACTCTATCCTCGCTATCGTGATCGCCTGGTTCTTCTATGAGACGGGAGCCTATATGGATCATATCTACTTCGGCACACGTCGGTGGCCTGTCTGGATAGCTCTCATAGTAGCGATTCTCTGGCTTGCTACAGTACTCTTCACTCATCTTTCTAGCTCTCTCTTTTAGTATATGCGTATTTTTCTCGTTCTTCTTTTTTCTCTTTTTTTCCTTTCTGCTTGTAGCCTTCCTGGTACGGCCGATGAGACGACGGATGTCGGCGGAGAAAATACGATTGCCTACAGCGATGATGCTATCTCTCTACTTCTCCCGAAATCTTGGACAGGAGTAGCGCGAAACGAACTCCCGAATCCTCGTTCTGGAGCGATCGTCCTCGCGTACCGATCTCCTGAGGTGAAGTATGGCTTCGCCAATAATATCGTCATCATGAAGGATGCTCTCACAAGCCCACTCACTTCATCGAAATACAGCGAAGTAAACCATCTCCAGACGACTCAGAACTATCTCGAATATACGAAGCTCCGCGACGAATCATTCACCTTCTCAGATAGTGAACCATCTCGACTCTATGTATTCGAAGCTCGGTACAACGAGACAACTCCTCGTATGAAATTCGTCCAGACCGCGCGCGTCTGTGGTATGACGGTCTATCTCCTGCATGTCTCTATCACTCTCGATAAAAATCCCGATAACTA
>CAYSEP010000043.1:0-7692 GCA_964430065.1 uncultured Candidatus Peribacteria bacterium | reverse complement strand
TATCCAGTGGCTCAAAGAATCATCGAATACGGAAAAAATCGCCCACGGAAAATCCGGAGACTATAAACAGAAAAAAGGAAAAAACGATGATGATCGCAAAGAAAAGTTTACGATTCATGAAAAATGAATACCATAAGAATGCGCTCATTCTATAGAAAAGAACAGGAAAATCACGAGAAAAACTATTCCCGAAAACCGAGTCTATTGTATTGTATAACTTTTTTACTCATATGCATATATTTGATATCTCACTTTTTGGCTTCCAGATAAGCCCGACATGGTATGGACTCATGTACAGTATTGGGTTTATTATCTGCTACTTTTGGATGTCTCATTTTTCGAAAATAGAGAAAAAAGAGCTCGATTCTCTCCTTATTTTTGTATTCTTTGGCGTAATTCTCTGAGGAAGACTCGGTTATGTGCTCCTTTATGATTTTTCCTACTTTACGAGTCATCCCAGAGCTATTTTCGAGGTATGGAAAGGTGGTATGAGCTTTCATGGGGGGCTTATAGGAGTGATTACTGCTATTTTTCTTTTTTCGAAAAAATACCAAAAACCATTTTTCTCTATCACAGATCCTCTTGCAGTTATCATACCCGTAGCTATAGGGCTTGGGAGGATCGGTAACTATATAAATAACGAGCTTCCTTGATATAGTCCGTACTCATGACCGTTTCCTATGATCGTAGGTTGAGTAAGGTATTTTCCGAGTCCTCTTCTGGAGATGGCTCTTGAGTGAGTAGTGCTCTTTATTGTGATGTGTTTCGTAGCAAAAAATCTCTGATACTTCCAGAGATTGGGTATTTATAAGACTCAATTGGTCTCTAGAGTATCACGGATCTCTCAAAAACAAGAAGTTCGAGACAGAAAAATTTTTTCGAAATGAGCTTACTGACCTGCAAGTGATTGAAAAATAAATTTTTCTAACGAAGAAATTCGAAGTTTTTCAGAGATCCGTGGATTATTATCATGAGTATTTCTTATCGGTTATGGCACAGCACGTATGATCTCAGAGTTTTTTCGTCTTCCTGATGAACATATAGGATATATTCTCGGTACGGATTGGCTCACTCTGGGTATGATCTATACACTTCCACTCATTTTTTTCTGAATGATACTACTTATTCCTCGATGAGGGGAAAGGGTTTCCCTGGAAGGAAAAATCCGATAAGAGTCATATTTTTGATATGGATAAATTGATTCCAGTTATCGATAGCTCTATTCATAGAGGCAAATAATCATCTCATGTCACGTTCATACTGGATGGTGAAATCTCGAATATAGAGAAAGTATTCATGCTTCTGGAGAGCAGGAGCCGCCTGAGAAAGCTGCATCAGAAATATGAAATCATTTTGGATTTTTGCATTGTGCCCCAAGAGATCATAGATACTTCGCTGTGACTGGATCATCACTTCTGTATGAGAGCGTGTGATCGAATCAAAAGCCTCACTCTTCGCTATATGCGGTCGCATCACCTCTATCAGAGCTGGGATCTTTGAGATTTTTCTATGGAAAATATCGATAATACGACTCTCGACTTTCTTGACACGTCTCGATAAAAAGATATAAAAAGCAATATACACTACGAGCAATGTACTGATAGATACGATGAGAACGAGAGAAAGTGTAGACATAAGAGACACTATAGAGAAAGCATTATAAATTTCAAGTGAAAACTATGCATCGAACCAAAATCATAGAATCCATCCTCATACCCATAGTAGAGATCTCTGGAGTGATCGGAGTCTTTTTTATCGCATATTATCTACGAAGTATCACCGATGGTATACCTGGAATACAGCTTCCGATACCGCATATCAGTCCCGAGCAATTTCTCCCCTTTATCATCTCAGGAGCTGCCTTCTGGTTCATCGTATTCGCCAGTGGATGACTCTATACCTATACCCCAGGGAAGCCCCTCTTCGAGGAGATACGTTCTGTTCTCTGGAGGAGCTCTCTTTGGTTCCTTCTCTATATCGGATTCGTCTATCTCTCACTCGGATTTCTGTTCTCGAAAGAGATACCACGATTGATTATATTTTATGTTTGGATTTTATCCACTCTCTACTCTATACTTATACGGGTATGAGTATATTGAGTATTCTATATTCTGTATAAAAAAAGGATATTAAAAAAGGAAGTTATACTTATAATTGGCACCGAAACTATAGACCCAGTATATTACGCATCATATATACAAATCTCTCCTCTAGAAAGAGAGAAAATCATGACTATGATACGAGAAAGGCAGATAGAAAGAGTACTTCTCTTAGACTACGATGAAAAAACAGATCAAGAAACTATCACGAGACTCTGTGGGATATATGGTATACCATTTGCCTACCCGAAGATACTCCCCTCGCTTCGGGATATATCGAGAAAAGATACTTTTATCGGCGATCTTCTCGTCGTAGAGACATCTACCGTATCCATATCCCTCTGGGAACGTATATTGAAGAGATTTTTTGATATCCTTATTTCATGAGTAAGTCTGATACTATTTTCTCCGCTATTTCTCGTGATCGCCCTTCTCATCAAGCTCGAAGATCCAAGTGGTCCGATCATATACAAGAACAGACGAACTGGCTATTCGGGAAAAGAGTTTTTTCTCTATAAATTCCGCTACATGTACTGGAAATACTCTGTGAAAGATGGCTATGGAGTAGCAACAGGAAAGGATAGCGCGCTCAAGTACGAGGAAGAGCTCAAAAAAACTCAAGATAGTCGCAAGTGACCGCTCTATAAGATCGCGAATGACCCTCGCAAGACTCGTGTCGGACGCATCATAGAGAAGCTCTCTATCGACGAACTGCCTCAGCTTTATAATGTCCTCATAGGGAATATGTCCCTCATATGACCTCGCCCTCATCAGCCTCGAGAAGTCGAAGCGTATGAAGAGCACCACTATCAGGTATTGACGATCAAGCCAGGGATTACTGGTATGGCACAAGTCTATGGGCGAGAGAAGAACTCTTTCGAAGATGAGGTTGCCTATGATCGCTACTATATCGAGCACTACTCCCCTCTTCTGGATCTTCTTATCCTCGCGAAGACATTTTTCGTCGTTATTCGCCGTATTTTTGAATAAAAATTTGGAAATGCGCTAAATATCTATATACTCTCTCTATGAATATACTTCTCTCTTCATCTGTGGTGATCAGGTAAAGGAGAGGTATGTATGACACTTACCCTCTCCTTTTCTGGAGAGGTTTTTATTTAGGCAAACTCCCCATCTTATCAGTTTCTAACTTCTCTTCTATGACTACTGACTTCCCGAAACAATACGATCCAAAATCGACAGAGAAATCTATCCAAGAGCTCTGGGCAAGAGAAAATATCTGAGCCCCAAAACCATCTCGAACGGGAGAAAATTTCTACATACCGATCCCTCCTCCGAATGTCACAGGAAATCTCCATATCGGACATGCTCTCACGCTCACGCTCGAGGATATCATGACGCGCTATCATCGTATGAAGTGAGATAGTACGCTCTGGGTTCCAGGAACAGATCATGCTGGGATCGCTACTCAGGCGCAAGTCGAGAAACGTCTGGAGAAACAAGGAACTTCGAGGAAAGCTCTCGGAAGAGAGAAATTTCTCGAAGCATGTCGCGAATGGGTCTCTGAGTATGGTGGAAATATACAAAATCAGATGAATCTCATGGGAGCTAGTGTCTCGTGGGATCACGAGCGCTATACCTTCGATGAGAAATCGAATCATCTCGTAGAAAATACCTTCGTAGAGCTCTATAACCGAGGACTTATATACCGTGGTGAGTATATGGTAAACTACTCTCCTGTTCTCGAATCTGTGATATCGGATATCGAGGTGGAGTATGAAGAACTCGATGAGAAGATGTACTATGTGAACTACTTTGTATCTGGAAGCGATAAGGAGATCATGGTGGCGACAACTCGTCCTGAAACTATGCTCGCAGATCAGGCGATCGCCGTACACCCGAAAGATAAGCGCTACAAGAAGCTCATCGGGAAATCCGTCGTCCTCCCGATCGTAAACAAAGAAATCCCTATTATCGGAGATGATATGGTCGATATGGAGTTCGGAACTGGTGCCGTGAAGATCACCCCTGCACACGATCCAAATGACTTCGAATTCGCAAAACGACACAACATCCGAACGAACTATATCGTCATAGATAAAAAGTGATATATGACGAAGGAAGCTGGTACTTTTGCTGGACAACTTGGAACCGGTGAAGCGAGGGAAAATATCGTCGAACTCCTCAGAGCAAAGGGTAATCTCGTTCGAGTAGAGCCGTATAGACATAAAGTCGGGTTCTGTAGTCGAGGAAAGTGTCGCGTGGAGTCAGTTGTATCAACTCAGTGGTTCGTACGTGCGAATAAAATGGCTGAGAAAGTCATAGCAGGATACAAGAAAAATGAATTCGTCATCACGCCCTCTCGATACGAGAAAATCTTCGAGGACTGGATCTATAATCTGCGTGACTGGTGTATATCTCGTCAGCTCTGGTGGGGACACCAGATCCCAGCATACTATGATGTACATACTGGTGAACTTCTCGGTGTCACACGAGATCCGAGTGCACTCGAAGCAAAATACGGAAAAGAAAATATAAAACGTGATGATGATGTACTCGATACCTGGTTCTCAAGTGGGCTCTGGCCATTCTCTGTCCTCGACTGGAACTTCGAGAATCCTGGTGAACTCTTCGAGAAATACTATCCTGCCAGCGTCCTGGAGACGGGTCACGATATCCTCTTCTTCTGGGTGATACGCATGCTTCTCATGGGGTACGAGCTCACAGGACAGACACCATTTCGTGAGATCTACCTCCATGGACTCGTGCTCGACGAGAACGGAAAAAAGATGAGTAAAAGCTGGGGGAATGTCATAAATCCTCTCGAAGTGATCGACGAATACTCAGCAGATGCCCTCAGACTCTCACTCGTACTCGGGAATACTCCTGGGAACAATCTGAATTTCTCGAAAAAAACCGTCGCAGAATACGGACTCTTCCTAAATAAACTCTGGAATATCACCAGATTTGTATCCATGAATATCGGGGAAATCTCTGAGTCATCTGACACCCTGAGAAAAAAAATCGAGAAAAATAAGGACAAACTCCTTCCCTATGAGAGCTGGATCCTTTCTCGACTCTCGGAAACGATCGAAAAAATGAATGGAGGAATGGAAGAGTCGAGTTTTTCTCTCTCAGGACTTGACCTCATCACCTTCATACGAGATGACTTCGCTGACTTCGCGATCGAGGCCTACAAGGTAGAAAAAGATACAAGCACACTCGGATCTGAGGTCATGAGTCTCTCTATACTCTCTATCCTCACCCTCCTCCACCCCTATGCTCCACATATCACCGAAGAGCTCTACAGGCTCGTAGGTGGTACTGGCACACTAGCCACTGGAAACTGGATGAGCCATCTCGATATGCGTGATGAGTCTCGAGAAGCTGAGCTCAGTCGCATATCCGATATCGTGCGAACGATACGAAATATCCGAGCAGAGTCAGGAGTGAAGCCAGGAGAATATCGTGATACGATCATCGTCGCGCCACAGATCTATGTAGGATCACTCGAGTCCAATAATAAACTCATCCGAGGACTCGCACGCATCGAAACACTCTCCATAGAGACGAAGTCTCCGAAAGGACTCGGCTATGCCTACGGTGTGACTGGCGGTATAGAGATCTACGTAGATGCTCACATCGATGAAGCGAAAAAACAGGAAGAACTCTCTCGTATATCTGGGCTGATCGATGAGAAACGATCCTATATCCTCGCGCTCAAAGGAAAACTCGGAAACAATGCCTTCATCTCAAATGCTCCAGAGAAAGTCGTACGAGCAGAGATGGAGAAGCTTCATCTGGCAGAAGATGAGCTCAGGAAGCTAGAGGAAAAATATAAGACACTCTAGTCTTCTGTCTCTCATAATAAAAAAATTCTTCCAATATGGAAGAATTTTTATTTTGGTAGAAATATCCCCTATGGTAACGGTCAATTATAGTTAAATGTTCAGCATTCCAATCAGTATAAATTATCTATACATTGTCCCGCACAATTCACAGTACCTCCACCAGTCTGTACACAAAAGACATAAGCAGAATAAGTTCCACAGGTCGACGGTGACCATGTCCAATCAAGATA
This sequence comes from uncultured Candidatus Peribacteria bacterium, assembly GCA_964430065.1. Classification (GTDB taxonomy): domain Bacteria; phylum Patescibacteriota; class Gracilibacteria; order BD1-5; family UBA2023; genus JAGOMW01. The sequence goes on along the minus strand of CAYSEP010000043.1, from coordinate 1,551 downwards.
GTATGTCCAAACATACTGCCCAGGAGAAGTACACCAGTTTGGATCAGGAGTTCATGGTGATGGCTGACATGAAAACGCACGCTGAGTACAGTCACAGGCATTTCCCATATTCGGATCACAACATGCCGAAACTGTAACTCATGAAGGCTTGTTGCTGTTAAATGTATTCCATTCTCAGACAGTTTTTGTAGGAACAAAGAGAGTTGCGACGCCTCATCCATTATAGACGCGCTGGCAAGTTCCACCAGCAGATCCAATTATCACATCAGTATTTGTCCAGAGTGGTGCCTGATACCCAGTATCCCAGGTATTTATAGCGTAAACTACGCCTATATATGTCACCATGGCCAGGATAGCTGTCGAAATAACGGGTATAGATGTGAAATATTTGAGAGGCTTCATAGTAAGTTATTTTGTGCTCAGGAATTTTTCGAGTTTTTCGAGACGGAGTTTGAGGTTATCTATTTCTACTTTTTGAGCATCTATGATCTTCTGTTGTTCTTTGATAGCCTCCACAGTCAGGGCTGTGATATTCGCATATTCGACAGACTTCTTTCCTTCAGAGTTCGTAGAAACAATTTCTGGGATGATCTTCTCGACATCTTGCGCGATGAACCCTATATCTGAGCGGCCTGTATCTTTCCACTTGAATGATACTCACTGGAGTGCCAGGAGTTTATCGAGAGGATTCGAGAGTGGGATAATATCCTGCTTCCAGCTTCGGTCAGAAGAGTAGTAGTATGCTGCTGCATAGATATTTCCATAGGCTGATGCACCATTTCCAATATTTACATTTGAACCTCAAAACCAGTTCAAGTACAAAGATCATCCACCCATAGTGTCTATATGTCAGTTCGATGATGCACCACCATGAGTGATGCGAACATATCGAGTAGGAGAGCTTGGTGCTCGGAAAAATCATTCTCCTAGAACATCAAGTTTTGCTCCAGGAGTAGAAGTACCAATACCAACGTTCGCACCGGTACCAAGGATAACCGTATTTGACTGAGCACCTACGGTATTCGCACCGATAAGAGTGACATTTGAGAGGTTTCCATTAGAAACATTGGCATTGTACCCGATTGCAGTATTATTTGATCCACCAGTATTAGTAGTAAGAGCCCCTGCGCCGACGGCAGTATTATTTGATCATGTACTATTGTATAGTGCTGATGCACCCATCGCGGTATTATTAGCGCCAGTGGTATTAGAACTGAGTGCCCATTGTCAGAATGCTGAGTTACTATCTCATTTGTTATTATTTAGCGCATAGTCACCAAATGCATTATTATAATTTCCTATAAGATTCGCTGTAAGTGCAGCGTACCCGAGAGCATTGTTGTAGTTTCCTCATGTATTAGAAGAAAGTGCAGCATACCCAACAGAGGTGTTATAAGAACCTACTGTGTTGGACTGGAGAGTGCTTGTTCAGAGACAAGTATTAAATGTACCCACTCACGCAGGGGTACAAGGTGCTGGCGCTGTAGACCAGCTCGCCAGACCAACAGCATCACTCGTGAGGACTTTATTGAGTCATGGAGAACCTCCAGT
>CAYSEP010000042.1:3023-7701 GCA_964430065.1 uncultured Candidatus Peribacteria bacterium | reverse complement strand
ACAGATCATCGAAGGTGATGTGCTCGAGTTCTATAAGATGGTGCAGAGGAAATAATAATCTCTCTAAAAATCCTCCTAATTTCTAGGAGGATTTTTAGAGAAATATTTTCTTGGTGGTACCTGTTTTCCTTCATCTTTATGCATTGAATTCAGATCAGATGACATTTTTATCATTGTTTGTATTCCGTCAGATGTATGTCGAATGTTATAAATTGTGTCAGTATCTGGTAAGTAATTTTCACGTATTTCCTCTGGTAACATATATGGTGATAGGAGTACATATCGCACTTTCATAGCTGCATCATACGCATGATGTTCTAGACTTGGTCGAGAATTTCATCATACAGCAAAAAACTCCATACCTTTGAATACGGATGGGTGAAGGTTTTCATGGAGAAATGGCACAATGAGTCCATTTACTTTTTTTTGTATTCATTGTTGCATAAATTGCTCCATATACCTACAATGAATTGACTGAGCGCATATATCTATACCTTCTTCAGGAGTAACTCAAAAAATAGTACTCCATCCAGAGGGGGAGCGATGGGTGTTTCTCGCATCTTCAAATGGTCGGAACTGTCGTAACTGGAATATGTAGGGTCTATGATCTCTCGTTATTCAGAATTCTATCTGAAACGAAATTCCATCTTCAAATATCCCTTTTTCTCTGATTTTTTTATAAAGTTCTACGAGAAGTGGTGGATTGGGTAGTTGCCAAAGTGCATTTCCCTCACGGAGAGGTTTTCCATTGTCATCATATGTTTCGAGTTCTAGATGATACTTTGGACTATGTATATCTTCCCCATGGTTTGCTCATGTATGAGATATGAGGTATACTCATCTACGATGTGGATGCTCCACGATGGAGCCTCGAAATGATAAGGGGAGTTGCTCCTGTAAGTATACACCAGTCTCTTTACTTTGGTGGGGAATTCATTTTTCCTCAAGATATGCTGTCAGTGTATTTCCAGATAAGATACTCTGAACTGTTTCCAGAGTTTGTATATGATTTTCACCTGTTCCAGAAAGTGTCGGAAGTTGCCCTATAAATTCGTACGCATCATGCGGATTTGTTGATCTATAAAGAAAACGCGATTTATTTTTATATTCCTCTGGTATATTTGGAAAATTTCCACTTTGAAGATCTCAAGGTTTTACATACATTCCTGGTAAGATATGTGCAGCAAGTTCGGGATCTTCTGCAAGAAATCGGAGCAATCCAGCCTTTGCTCAGAAATCATCTTTCCATTGACGAGTGGTTGGGGTAGTAAGGTCCCGTAAGTGATCTCACCAAGAGTTTCAGAGCGCGCTCGGCATAATATAGTTAGTTATGAATAAATAACATTAAATGAATAATTAATATTTTGTCAATATTATTTTCATGCACTCTTGAGAAAGAAGTACAGAAAGCTATACTTCTGACCACAAAATTTGCTCACACTTTTCCCTTCAGGAAGCCACGGACCGAGGAGAGACCCGAGAGCGCAAGAGATTTTTCGAAATTGATTTGCATTTAACACTCTTTTTTATATACTACACGAGCTTATTTTTGTATTTTACTCACCTTTTCAGCATCAGTATGCCGAAAGACGACAAGATCGAAGTTGAGGGAAAAGTACTAAAAGCCCTCCCATGAGCCATTTTTGAAGTAGAGCTCCCTGAAGCTTTCTCAAATATGGTGATTCGTGCGTATGTATGAGGAAAAATGCAGAAAAATAGGATACGTCTGATCCCCTGAGATACTGTCACGGTAGAGCTCACCCCATATGATCTCACTCGTGGTCGCATCACCTTCCGTAAGCCAAATGCAAACGCTCCCGTCTACGTTCCGAATAGCAATAATCGCCGATAAGAGAACCAAAATCCCGAGAAACTGGATATACTCTCCTTCTCTACACTCTAAAAAAATTTCTTATGAAAGTCCGCCCATCTGTCAAAAAAATCTGTGATAAGTGTACTGTGATCCGCCGAAAGGGGGTTGTACGTGTTATCTGCCAAGAACCAAAGCATAAGCAGCGTCAAGGGTAGTCTCTTAATTGTAAATGGTGAATGCTCAATTCCCAAACAATTAACAATTAACAATTAACAATTATTTTTTATGGCTCGTATCGCCGGTGTTAACCTTCCTGATTCTAAACATGCAGATATCTCTCTCATGTATATATATGGTGTCGGGCGTCCTCTCGCTCAGAAGCTTCTTACGAAAGTAGGAATTGCTTGGAACAAGAAGATGGGTGATCTCACAGAAGCAGAGCTCGACCTTATCCGTGAAGAACTTAAGAGTTTTATCATCGAAGGTGATCTCCGCCGAGAAGTTGCTGGAAATATCAAGCGCCTTCAGGATATCGGTACATACCGCGGTTCTCGTCATAAGAAAAAACTTCCTGTCCGTGGACAGCGTACGAAGACAAATGCTCGTACTCGTAAAGGAAAGGTTATGACAGTCATGAATAAGAAGAAGTAACCAAAATAATAGTAGTTTCCATTTCGCTCTCACTTCTTTCCTAAGAAAGTGAAATCTTCCCGAAGGAAGAGTTCCGGAAGCTTCTAGAAAATATCAGAACTCTTAAAAAACAATTTATAATTACTCCCTATGGCAAAAGCTACACTCCGCCGCTCTAAAAAAACTCGTAAAAATGTCCCTGAAGCTGTCATCAGCATCACGGCAACACTCAACAATACTCACGTTGTGGTTTCTGACCTCGAAGGACAAGTTCTCACTTGGTCTACTGGTGGTACTGCAGGATTCAAGGGTGCTCGTGAAGCGACTCCCTATGCTGCTCAGATTACGAGTGAACAAGCAGTCGGAAAGGCAAAGACACTTCACAATGTCGAAAGAGCTCATGTCTACGTAAAGGGTATCGGAGCTGGTCGTGAGCAGGCTATCCGTGGAATCATCAATGCTGGAGTCGAGCTCGTCGGTATCTACGATATCACTCCTGTTCCGCACAATGGTTGCCGCAAGCCAAAAGCTCGAAGTCTCTAATCTAAAAATCAAAAAACTAATCTTAATTTCCTCCTATGAGATATACTGGACCAAAAATGAAACTCTGCCGCCGTGAAGGATACAACCTTTTCGGTTCTGAGAAATATAACCTCGAAAATAATCACCGTAAAGTGAAGCGTGCAGGAAAGCTTTCTGAGTTCGGTGTCCAGCTTCGTAAAAAACAAGCAGCAAAAAGACAATTTGGTCTTACAGAAAAGCAATTTTCTCGCTACTATAAGAGAGCAGCTGCTACGGATAAGATCACTGGTGAGGCTATGCTCTCACTTCTCGAGACTCGTTTCGATAACGTGATCATGCGCGCGAACTTCGCTCGTACTATCATGCAGGCTCGTCAGTGTGTCGGACACGCTCACTTCCTTATCAACGATAAAAAAGTAAATATCCCTTCATACGAAGTAAAAATCGGTGACGTGATCACTCTTAAAGAACGTATGAAAGAATCAGCTCTCTATAAGAGTCTCGTCGAAGAGTTCCAGGCATTTGCTTCGAAAAATGCTACAGCTCAAGTCAGCTCAACTCGTTGGCTTTCTGTTGACCCGAAAAAGCTTTCTATCACTATTACGGCTCTTCCTGAAAAAGGAGACTTCGACCAAATGATCGACGTACAGCGTATCGTGGAGTTCTACTCGAAATAATTCTCCCAAGTCCGAGAAGAAACCTGTTTTGCTTTATCCTTTCATTCTCCCTTCGAGCTATGCACATCCTTCATAACATCATCGGAGTTCCTAAGATTCGTCGAGAAATCATTTCTGCTACTGAAGAACGTTTTATCATAGAACCACTTCCAAGTGGATATGGAGTCACTCTCGGTAACTCGCTCCGCCGTGTCATGCTTTCCTCTATCCCAGGAGCACGTGTCACTGGTATCAAGATCAAGGGAGTTTCTCACGAATATACGACTCTTCCAGGAGTTCGCGAATCTATCCTCGATATCATGCTCAATATCAAGTCTCTCGTTATCGCGAAAGAATCTACTGATATCGAATGGCTCTCTCTCACGAAGAAAAAATGAGGATCCGTCACAGGAGCTGATATCAAGTGTCCAAGTGGCGTTACTATCCTCAATCCTGATCTCTATATCACGACAGTGGACGCTGGATTCGATCTTGCCTTCGACATTCGTGTCGAGAAAAATGTCGGATACGTCTCGATCGAAGAGCTCAAGAAGCGTGAAGATGATGTAGAAGTTCTCGTTCTCGATGCGAACTTCTCTCCAGTACAAAATGTAAAATACGAAATCCATAATACTCGTTACGGAGAAATCACTTCTCTCGACTCTCTCGAGATCACTGTGAAAACCAACGGTGTCATGTCCCCATCTGATGTCGTGAAGTTCTCTTCGAAGATGCTTGAGTCATACTTCACTCTCTTCAATGAAGAGAAGCTCCAAGTCGGAGGTGAATTTATCTCTGATATCCGTGAAGTGATCGAACGTGAGAAGCAGGAGGTGAAGGCCGATCTCGAAAAGGAGACATACACTCCGATCGAAATCATGGGACTCTCTCCTCGTACACTCAATGCTCTCGTGAACGGAGATATCCTCTCGATCGAACAGCTTACAAAATGTACAGAAGCAAAACTCTCTTCGATCAAAGGATTCGGAAAGAAGGCAATGACAGAAGTCAGAGACGCTCTCAAGTCTCGAGGACTCAAGCTTCTCGGAGATGACTA
>CAYSEP010000042.1:0-2923 GCA_964430065.1 uncultured Candidatus Peribacteria bacterium | reverse complement strand
ATGCGACACCGCGTCAAAAAACATCTTCACCTTTCAGGAAAAGATAATTGCCATCGAAAAGCAGTTATCCGTAATCTCCTCACGAGCCTCTTCACTCATAAGTCTCTCCAGACGACTGAAAAGAAAGCTCTTGCTATGGAGCCTCTTGCTCACCGACTTATCGAAGTCGCAAAGGGTGATCATGAAGATTTCAACAAGATCCGTATGATCGGTACTGAGCTTTTTACTAAAGAAGCCTCTGTCTCTCTCATGGCTCTCGCAAAAAACTACGTGAACCAAAAGGGTGGATACACTCGTATCATCCCGATTAAGTACCGCGATGGTGATGCTGCTAAGCTCGTAAAGATAGAACTCGTCTAAATCCCAACCCTACAAATCTTATATAATTTTTATGAAAACTCTCGTCGCAAAACAACTCCTCGGAAACGAACGTAAATGGTACGTCGTCGATGCTAGTGGGAAGAACCTCGGTCGTCTCGCTACCTCTATCGCTCGTATGATTTCTGGTCGCGATCGCGTCGACTTCACTCCTCATATCGATAACGGTGCCAATGTCGTCGTTATAAATGCTGAGAAGATCGGTGTGACAGGAACAAAAGAAATGACAAAACTCTATCGTACGCACTCTCAGTATATGGGTGGACTCAAGGAGACTCCTCTCGGAAAAATGCGAGATAAGAATCCTACACACATGCTCCGTCATGCTATCGAAGGTATGCTTCCGAAAAATCGTCTTCGTGATGGTATGTCAAAGAGACTCAAGCTCGTCATCGGTGGTTCACACGAATTCGAGGCTCAGAAACCTGAAACAGTCACTCTCTAAAATTATTTCTTACGCTCACTCCTCTCTCTATGTCAGATACAAAATACTCATACGCTGTCGGTCGTCGCAAAACGGCGGTAGCAGAAGTTCGTCTTTATAAAGGTAAAGGTGCCAATACTGCCAACGGTATGCCACTCGAGACATATATAAAACGAGGAGACCTCTTCTCGCTTATCTACTCTCCACTCAAGACAGCAGGTGTGTACGAAGGATTCCACTTCGATATCACTGTCGAAGGGTCAGGAGAATGTGCTCAGGCAGGTGCTATGCGACACGCCATCTCTCGCGCTCTCGTCATCGCTGATGAGAATCTGAGAAAGGCTCTCAAGGGTGCAGGATTCCTCACACGAGATGCACGTCAGGTTGAGCGAAAGAAACCAGGTCGTCCAAAAGCTCGTAAAGGTCCTTCTTGGTCTAAGCGTTAATATCACTTTCCATATACAATACCTAATCTTCCCATGACTACTATAAACCAACTCGTCCGCAAAAAACGAAAAGATCCATCTCGAAAGAGTAAATCACCAGCTCTTCAGTTTACGAAAAATACTCTGAAGAAGGAAACATTCCCTCTCGCTGCTCCACAGCGCCGAGGAGTATGTCTCAAGGTGTATACTACTACTCCAAAGAAGCCAAACTCAGCTCTCCGAAAGGTAGCAAAAGTTCGTCTTACGAACGGATACGAGGTCATCTCATATATCGGAGGAGAAGGACACAATCTCCAAGAGCACTCAGTCGTTATGATTCGTGGTGGTCGTGTGAAGGATCTTCCAGGTGTACGATACCATATCGTTCGAGGACTCCTCGATTGTCAGGGTGTCGATAAGCGCGGACAGTCTCGATCTCTCTACGGAGCAAAGAAACCAAAAGCAAAAAAATAATATTTCCTCACTTTAGAAGTTCGTATTTCGAAGAGAAGATTCCTGAAGGAGTTCATAGCTGTTCTCGACCAAATACTACTCTCAAATACTTAATTCTAAAATCTAATTTATCACTATGAGTACCAAAGGAAGCGTATCATTCACGACGCAAAACGAAAGACTTTCGAAGTTTGTTAACTATGTTATGAAAGAGGGAAAAAAGACTCTCGCTCATAAACTTCTCAATGCAACATTCGATATCCTTCGTGAGAAGGGATATACCAACCCAGAGGAAGTATTCGACAAGGCTCTCGATAACGTGATGCCAAAGATCGAATGTCGTCCAAAACGTGTCGGTGGTGCTATCTACCAAGTTCCGACAGAAGTTCCTCCTGGTCGTTCTATCGCTCTCGCTGCTCGCTGGATCCTCGGTGCTGCTCGCGGAAAAAGTGGAAAAGATTTCTCTTATTTCCTTGCTCAAGAACTCATCGACGCTGCTACAGAGACGGGAGTTGCCGTGAAGAAGAAGCTCGATGTCTACAAGATGGCAGAAGCCAATAAGGCATTTGCTCGCTACGCAAACAACAAATAAGCACAACTTCATTTATAATTACAAACTAACAATTATCGGATATGGCTCATAAAAAAGCGATGTGATCGACCTCCAATGGTCGTGATAGTCAAGCCAAAAGACTTGGTGTAAAAATCTATGGTGATCGTCCAGCAATCGCAGGAAATATCATCGTTCGTCAGAAGGGAAATACTTTCTGGCCTGGAGAGGGTGTCTCTCAGGGTTCTGACTTCACTCTTTTCGCTACTCGCGATGGTGTCGTGAACTTTCAGGAAAAGCGTCGTACTCGCTTCGACGGACGCATTTACCGTGATACTTACGTTTCTGTAAAATAATCTCAATCTGTCATTTCGAGTGGAGGCGATAGCCGAAATCGAGCAATCTTATATAAATAGATCTCTCCATTCCACTCGTCCCTCGCTTCAGTCGAGATGACACTCATCAAATTAATCTTTCTTTTATGACAATTTCTCCTCCACAGCAACTCTCGAAAGTCCGCAGTAAAAAACGATACGCTGCATGGCTTCGTCTCAATGCAAAACGCCTCAAGAACCTCGTATCACTCCAATACAACGATAAGGGTGATGCGACAGCTCTTTCTCACTTTGCTTCTCCTATCACTGGAGAATATAAGGGAAAGAAGGTATTCGCTGTCCGTACTGGAAAGGGTGC
>CAYSEP010000041.1:0-8263 GCA_964430065.1 uncultured Candidatus Peribacteria bacterium | reverse complement strand
CTTCTCCGAGGACAGGACCGAGGATCTGGAGACCGACAGGAAGTTCGAGTGATGGCTCGTCCGGAGCTGGAGCATATCCTGCAGGGACGGTGAGGCCAGGAAGACCAGCGAGCGATGCTGGTATCGTGAAGACATCTTCGAGATAGAGTTTCATCGGGTCGCCTGATTTCTCTCCGATTTTCCAGGCGACACTTGGTGCAGTGGGGCAGACGATGACATCGACTTTTTGGAACGCATTTCTGAAATCTTCGCGGATGAGCTCTCTCACATCACTTGCTCGCTTGTAGTAGGCATCGTAGAATCCAGAAGAGAGCACATACGAACCGACGAGCGAACGTCTCTGGACCTCTTCTCCTATACCCTCACTTCGATTGCGTGAGATATCATGAGCTCACTCTGCGATATGACCATAGCGGATGCCATCATAGCGTGCCATATTGGACGCGACTTCTGCTGGACAGATGATATAGTAGACAGAAATCCCCTGGGATGTATGCGGGAGAGAGATGTCGACGATCTCCGCTCCGAGTGATCGAAGTTTCTCGATCGCCGCACGGATAGTCTTCTCGACTCACTCCTCGATACCTTCTATGAAATACTCTTTCGGAACTCCGACATGCACTCAGGTGAGATCTTTTCGTTCCCAGATTTTTGGATCGAGAGTCACAGGATTTGTGAGCGAAGTCGCATCATGAGAGTCATGTCCCGCAGTCACTTCATAGAGGTGACCTGCATCGCGAACAGTGTGAGTAAAGTATCCAGGACAGTCGAGTGAGGATGCCATAGCCATGACTCCATAGCGACTATTGCGCCCATAGCTTGGCTTGAAGCCAACTACACCGACCATAGATGCTGGCTGACGTATACTTCCCCCTGTATCTGTACCGAGTGCTGCTGGGGCGAGTCCTGATGCAACAGTTACAGCAGATCCAGATGACGATCCTCCAGGTATACGAGTCGGATCCCAGGGATTTTTCGCAGGACCAAATGCACTATTCTCACCACTTCCTCCCATCGCAAATTCATCCATATTGGTCTTCCCAAATGAGACATATCCTGCTTGTTTCATACGCTCGGTGACTGTCGACTCATATGGTGGGACGAAATCCCCGAGCATCTTCGATGCCGCAGTGGTACGGACTCATGTCTCACAGAAGATATCCTTCACGGCGATCGGAAGTCATGTACTCTTTCCTTCGATGGGAAGAGTATTGAATACATGGAGTTCTTCGTTGTATTTCTTGGCACGATCGTCGAAATACGCATATATTTCTTCATAGGTTGCTTTTCCAGTTTTGACGAAGTCTTCGAGTTCAAGGAGAGAAAAATTTTTGAATTCCATATGAGGCGTGGCTTAAGAAAAAGATAAAATGGAGTATAGCGAAAAAAAAACGAAAAACAAGTTTTGACAAAATTAATATCTGATATAATATATAAATTATTTAACCATGCAAAACAATGAACTCTGAAACTAATGTACCAATTACTTCTTGAGCAGATGTCATCTTCAGAGAGCATGATGAAGACATTAAGCGCTTTAGAAAAGCAGCAGAGGAAGCAGATGTTTTTTTCGATACATTAAGCGATCCTCATCCACCGAGTAATCCTGCGAGTCCAGCGTCTTGAGTAGAAAGATTAATAGCATTTATATGAGTTAATGCTTTCTCTGAAAAAAATAATTCTCATAGCCCTCAAAAACCAAGATATATTGTAGAGAATTGATTCTTTTTTCATTATACATGAGGAAGGAGTATTGTCGGTGAGAGTATAAAAAAAATAGAAAATTATACCTATTTTCTTTTCGAAAATCGGGCAAATCCATCTTTTATGGATCAAGATAAAACTCTCATAATATTTTCAAAGTGATCAAAACCCGAAGATGCGGGTGATGAAGTCCACCTTATAAGAACTATAGAATCTATCATAACATCTGGTTTATATAAAGGAAGGTACGCTATTATCGAAGGAGATAAGAGTGGATATAATGTTTTTTTCTATGCGGATAATCCGTCACCTCTTCCTGTGACTGATACATCCGGAGAAAAAGCTCATACATTTCTCTACAAGGCAATACAAAGTGCTACTATTTCTGATAATCATATCGCTGTCATGAAGGGCATGTCAGAGCGGGCTGAAAATGCAATCAGAACGCGCAGACTTATATTTTGAGCAAGTGCTGGTGCTTAATTCTTGCCTTTCTCCCATTTTTCCATATACTCTTTCTCTATAAATGCACGATCTTGGTCGTGCCATTTTCCTGTTTCTCCCTGTTTCGGTATTATTCATTTTTCACTCTTAACTCTTCACTATTATGGAGCTTCCTCCACGAGTACGCGGCATGCAAGATATATTTGGTGAATACCAGAGATATTTCACATTTCTGAAAAAAGTTGCTCGTCATGAGTTCCGCACCAACGGGTTTACTCGTATCACGACACCGATTCTCGAGATGAAATCCCTCATCACACACTCGACTGGAGATAGCTCAGATATCGTGACAAAAGAGATGTTCGACTTTACTGATAAGTGAGGTCGTGAAGTCGTGATGAAACCTGAAAGTACTCCGGGAGTCATGCGCGCCTATCTCGAGCATATGCTCGAAGAACCACAGCCAGTCTATCTCTACTATATCGAGCCGCACTTTCGCTATGATCGCCCTCAGAAAGGACGATACAGGCAGTTCCACCAGGTTGGTGCTGAAATCATCGGTGAAGAGGATCCGATTCTCGATGCGAAGGCGATCTACCTCATGAAAAATATCATGGATGGGCTGGGGCTTGCTGGAACTTACACGATAAAAATCAATTCTCTCGGGGTGACGAAAGAGCGTGAGAAATATCTCGAAGAATTGAAGGCATTTTTCGAGGAAAGAAAACACCTCCTCGATGAAACTGACCTTGCTCGACTGGAGAGTAACCCCCTCAGACTCCTCGATTCGAAGAACTCAGATGTCCGAGAACTTCTCCATATCGCTCCGAAGATGACGGATTTTCTAAAGAAAGATTCGAAGCAATTTTATGATACAGTGAAAGAATATCTCACCATCCTCGGTGTAGAATTCGTCGAAGATCCGACACTCGTTCGTGGACTCGACTACTACTCTCATACGGTATGGGAATTCGTCGATGGATCAGGGCGGACACAAGACGCCTTCGGTGGAGGTGGTCGCTACGATGGTCTCGCAAAATCGATCGGATACAAGACTGAAGTCCCTGCAGTAGGTTTTGCTTTTGGGGCAGAACGCCTCATCGAGACGATGATGGAACACGGGGTCAAGCTTCGCAATAAAGATAAAATCCATCTCTATATCATGCAGCTCGGTGATGAAGCAAAACGCCTCGCTCTCCCACTCAATATCGAAGCTCGAAGAAAGGGCCTCAATAGTCTCCTCTCGCTCGGAACTCCGTCGATCAAAGTACAACTCAAAAAAGCGAATCGCGTCGGTGCTCGATTTGTTATCGTGATCGGTATCATGGAAGCGAAAAAAGGAATCTGCCAACTCAAAGATATGGATAAGGGAACGCAAGTCGAGATGAAGCTCGATAGTGTACTCGACGCTATAGTGAAAGAGGTTGGTGAAGGTGCACTCGATTTCTACCATCCTTCTCGTGACTTTATCATCTCTGATACTGTCGTCACGAGTGAGGACGCGAAGAAAATCACGCTCGACTAAATATGCACCTTCTCATCGACGTCCGCACATCCGAAAGAGAAGATACTCTCCACATCCGATATGCAGAGATATGGGCTCGTATATGGTCTTCGTATTTTCCTCACGATCGACTCACGTTCCTCGCATATGAGGGCGATATGATAGAGCGAGAGGACACTATACTCCTTTCTCGTCGGTGGGGATTCGGAAAGAAATCTCTTTCTCACCATATCCATGGACCACAGCGTATCATCTCTTTTTCGCGGGCTACGCCGATAGATAAAAAGATTCCGACGATCGCCCATCTCAGTGACTTCACACCCCTTCTCTACCCGAGAAGCAATATGAATGTTCTCGAGAAACATCTCCTGAAAGGGCAATATCGAAAACTCCTGAAACAATCGAAACATATCATCGTTCCACACCAAAGCGTCAGGGAAGGTATTTGTGATTTTTTTAGTATTTCTGGAGAAAATATCTCTGTCCTTCCCCTCCTTCTCGAAGGAAAAGGAGAGAAAAAAAACTCTTTCGAAAGGGAAAATACGAGTGAATACATGCTCACTGAAGGAACACCAGGAAATGAATGGCATCCAGTCGATCTCATCAGACAATACAGTCGCTATATCCATGATCTCGGTGGCACGAGATCGCTCACTATCCTCGGTGATATGGGAGACAATCTCGGGCATCTGAGCTCGCTCATACGATCGCTCGATCTCGTCTCTCATGTGAAACTCATGGGAACGCCGAGGCAAATCGAACGCACTCACCTCTACGATCATGCTTCAGTCTTTCTCGCTCTTGGCCCACACCCGAGCCGAGTATATAGCCTCTCTTCTGCTCTCGGGAGAGGTATACCGAGCATCCTTTCTGATCTCGATATTTTCCGAGAATACGGAGAGACACTCGTCCACCCACATCACTCGACTACTCTTGCAGAGACGATGAAAACTCTAGAAAAACAGGAAAGAAAAACAGAAATACACTCTCGGAACGAAGCAATCATAGAAGAATACAAAAAAATCATCACGGACTAAAACTTGCAAAAGACGTGAAGATAGATAGGATAAGAAGAGTAAATTATCAATATTTCTATGTCCAAACTTTTCGGCGTTTCTGCGAATAAAGCTCCATCTCACACTGAGCATGCTCACGATGATCATGATCACGACTCTCAGGGTCACCACGACCAGGGTCAGATCGAGGTAGATATCCATGCAGGGCATGAGCATGAGGTCGATGTCGGTCAGATCGCAGTCGACGTGCTCGATCTCGCGGAAGAGATCATCATCGTTGCTCCCGTAGCAGGAGTAGATCCGTCGGATATCGATATCGCACTTTCTCGCAATATCCTCACGCTCTCAGGAGAGCGAAAACATGCACCGATCTACCTCGATGCCAAGCGTATGCTCGTAGAAGAGTGTTATTATGGACCTTTTTCTCGATCGATCATCCTTCCTGAAAATCTCGCGTTCAATAAGATCAAAGCAACCGTCGACTACAATACAATCATGATCCATGTACCGAAAATCACCTTCTTCTCAAAGACAATAAAAATAGGCGAATAGATCGCTGACGTAACCCTAAAACTTAAATTCTCACTCGTGTTCTTCCGTAAAAAATCGAACATCCAAACCACAGACGTCGCAAAAGAAGGAATCAAAAAAGTGGATACGGTCGTCACTGGGCTCATACTCGGTGGACTTATCGCGTCGATATACGGGATCAAAAAAATCCGTGATGCTCATGAAGAAAAAGAACATCACGAAAATACTGAGGCACCGACAGATCTCCATGAACACCCGAAAAAAATCGGTGAAAAATGACTTCTGAAGAGACTTATTTTCGGTAATAAATAGTATGTTTTTTCGTGTTTCTTTCTTCATCTTTTTCTGTATCGCGTTTTGCTTTCATACTTTCTCTGTAGAGGCAAAAACAGAAGCGCAGACGAAAACCGATGCCTGTATAGAAGCGAGAAAGAGTAGGACTGAAACCAGCATCACTGAGTATGTCTGCCCTTCTGGTGATTTTTTTCTCGGTTCAAATCTTCCTCTATCGGAAGAGCGTATATGTGGCTCGATCTATGTACAGACCGAGTTCGCAAAGATCGATGAAAAGGCGATGGAATGGGCAAAGAAACTTCAGGATACGAGAAATGTAAATATAGAATCCTGGATTGATGATATTCGTAAAAAAACAGAAGAGTTCGGAAGTGGCTATACAGCAGTATGTTCGATCACGAAGATGCGCGAAGCGTGTGGGGTCAGTACAACTGACTTCTTTCCTGAGACGATCTGTACTGATCTCGCGGCGCAGAAGGCTCAGGCTTGGGAGAATATGGGCTACATCCTCGCGGGTCGTGGCATCGCAAAAAATTACCAAAACGATAAAGATACTTTTATCGAAAAGACAAAGACGAAATATTCGAAAATTTCGGAAAAATGGAATCTGTACCTGAGAGCATTCGATACTGCGGTATCGAAATTCACGGCTTATATAAAGAAGGCGGTGAAATAAAGTAGCTATCTCTAAAAATACTCACCTACGTTCGAAAGAATATACCACCACTTTTCTTGGTTGGTCATATTTTTGGTAGGAGAGTCTTCTTTTTTCTGTATCTGGAAGAGGATATCACTCACGTCGATATTCTCATTCCCTTTCATACTTGCCTCATCGACGACGTTCGTTACTTCTTCTCAGGCGAGTTTTTTATTTTGGGTCGCCTTCGCCACGTAGCTCTGGTAGGCTTTCGTACGGATATAGAGGTTGAGTTTTTCCTTGCTCGCATTTCGTAGGCTCATTTCTGTATTTACCGTATCGAGAGATTCGATATACGTATTGGTTTGGAAGTCCTGATATTTATAAAACCCGATGAGATAGAGCTCATAGAGGATGACAGCGACCAGCGCGATCAGTATGTAGATAAATCGTGTATTCACGGTGATTTGCTTTTGCGAGTGTTTTTCCTAGAATACCTGGAAAACACTATTTTTCCAGTCGAACTTTTATAATTATGAACCTCCGTATATTCTTCATCTCATTTCTCGCACTTCTCGTGATCGTAGGAACTCTGATCGGATGGTCGAGTTACCACTACTATGTCGCAATCCATAGTGATGATCCGGTCACACCGACACTCAGCGTCGAGGAGTGATCTGCGAGCGTGATCCGTAGTGAGACTGCGTATGACATGACAAAATGAGAAAAATTCGACCTCGTCGCAGGTGATGCGATAGAGACGAAAGTATCTTCTCGTGCGGTAGTCACGTGGCCCGATCGAAGTATCACTCGTATCGGAGCCAATAGTCGCATCGTCATACAGAAAATGTACGCGAGTACTGACTACCAGAAGATCGAGATCGCCTACGATATGAAACGAGGAAAAGTCTGGAATACCGTTATCCGTACGCTCATAGGAGATTCTTACTTCGAAGCTCGCCTTCCGAAAAATAACATCGTCGCCTGAGTCCGTGGAACGACGTTCGAGGTGAATCTCGATAGTGGCTATATCCACGCGGTCGACCATGCTATGCGTCTTTCTGATATCTCTGGCAGAGCACTCACCCTCCTGCCTGGCGACATCGTCGATAGTGAGAATATCTGGGTAAAAAAATGAAAAGAGCTTCTCGACAATGCCTGGTGAGCGTACAATAGCCTCCAAGATGTCGAATTCCAGAAAGCACGACTTGAATCCGTACGAAAACGCATAGATACTCTCGGAGGACAACTCAGCACATGGAACCCGCTTGAGAGCATCACACGGTGGTTTCTCTCTCATTTCGCGAAATTTCGCGATATAAAAATCTCCGAGCTTCTCACGAGTGGGAAGATCGAGTGACTCACTCCAGATATAAAAAATGCTCTTCTTCCCTACTACCAGTCCCTCGGAGGACGGTGACTCGAGAAAGAACGTGAAGTCCTCAGAGGATATTTGATGGACGTGGTACCTGCGAATATAAAAGATAACCTCGAGCGGCAGTCACTCTGGGACTCGATCGATACGGGTGATGTCACGAAGAGTGCTCGCGAACTTCTCGAAAAAGGCGGGATAGATACCTCGAAATTCGGACAAGACGCTCGTGAAACCACCAAAAAACTCCTCGAGAGTCTTTCGGGGAGTTTAGGAAATTTTGGATTTTAGTAACTTTCTCTATCCCACTATATACATCCCTCCGATCGTCACGATCCCGAGCAGGATAGAGAGACCAAACCCGAGAAGCACTTTTCATCCGTATTCTTTTTCTCCGAAGCGATACGCGATAGAGGCTTTCACGGTGTTATTCGACATGACAGCGATGAGGATGGTAGTAGCTGCGACGAACAGGGATATCTCCCCAGACCTTGCCCCCTCACTCATGGTGAAGTTGACGGCATCGACATCAGCAAAACCCGAAACAAGACCGATCGTATAGTTAAATATCGCTTCGAATTTTTCCTGATTCCCTGGTGAGACGCTATATTTCTGGTAAGCAGCTCATGCTATAGAGATAAACTTAATGATAACGATAAGTCATGCAAACTGGAGTGCTGGCATGAGCTGGAACGGACTCTCATAGTTCCCTTCTTTCTCGCTTTTTACAACTGGAACTTTCTCTTTCCATGCATTGATGA
>CAYSEP010000040.1:4351-8568 GCA_964430065.1 uncultured Candidatus Peribacteria bacterium | reverse complement strand
TCATGATACACGGGATCTCGTACTTATGATTCGCGAGGATATGCGCCTCGAGCGCGTCATACTTCTCGGGAAGAGTCTTATAGATCGTGACGAACTCTTCACTCTTGGTGAGAAATCCTTCATACCAAAATGTACTGTCTATAGGAAACGTATTCGCACAGGCGATAAGTCGCATATTCAGAAGAGCACCAGTCATGATAGCAGCTTCTGGTTTCGATGGGTGGGTGACATAGACAGTGAGGAAGGACATGGAAAGGAAGGTTATAAAGTTTTTAGTTACTGACTGATATTTCTATATTTTGCTTCGTCCAGGCAGAAGAGATATGCAATAGATTTACTCATGTAGCTACCCTAATACCACTACGGCAGTAATCTGAGACTGCATGATAATGTCTAGTTCAACTATTTCCATCATCACAGTCCATGTTTTTATCTAAAAGCCTCAACGGTATATTCTTAGTACCGAGCATTTCAAATGGATAGTAAAAATAGAATTGTGGCGAACTACATCATGCCATTTGCTCATATTTAGAACTATATATTTCCTGTGGTTCTTTTATGGTAGTATTATAAATACCTAAACCAGAGAAATTTAAACATGCTCAATAACCAATTTTAGGAAAAATGGAATAATTACGGTTAGTAAAAGTTATCTTTACTATATCACCCATCTTATAGTTCTGTTTTGTATTTTCTACTTTTATAGACCAAGAAGGCGCTAGGTGTGTTATAATTGCCTGAGTAAATCAGGCAATTATAACGATAATAAGAAGAATTTTTAAGTATTTCATAAACTTGGTTTACTTGGTAAATATTCGTTTCGCCTTCTTTCTCTTTGGGTTAGAGGATTCTTGTTATGGTACGTTTCAACAAATCTATACTATAGCGACCTGTAGGATTTGTATTTCCATACTCATAGGTAGAAATAGTAACGGAAAAATCACTCTCATAGCTAAATTCTCGTAGTCCAGACAATTTTGTATCCGATGAGAGTCTCCCTATATCTACTATGACTCATCTATCGATCTGAAAAAGATAGTCAGTACCCATATCTGTTCATTCTACTCAGATAAATAAGGCTAAGAGATTTCCACTCTGCCAACGCATCATAGTAGCAGATATATTATGTGCGGATGTTGGCCTTGGAACAACAGAATGGAGATTGTTACGAGAGATTTTCTTTATTTTTCATGTTTTACAGTCGTAGGAATATACATAGATCGCACTGACATATTGACTGAATGATGCAGCATTTTCATCATTAGAATTGATATCGTATTTTCCTTTTGGCGCAAGGAGCACGCTATAGTAGAGTTTATCGTGAGATTTGATAAATGAGTCGTTGAAAGCAAGCTTTCCTGGCCATGCTACCACAAGGTTTTGTCAGATTGCACCATCGGTAAGTTGACATGCTTGGGTTTTTGATACCTGAACATATGCGAATGTATCTTGAGCGAAAAGACTTCCAAGAAAAAATATAAAGAGAGAGAGAAATTTTTTCATAAATCAGAAATTAAAAATAAAATTTAGATAAATACTCGTTTCGCCTTCTTTTTTCCCATTTCAACCATTTTAGAATCATCATTCCCCTTGAATACTATTAGTTCTTTCGGATTTTTAATAATTAAACCATCTACTCTTACAGAATTATTATTTATTGCATTAACAGCGTCTCATGTTTTTTCACAAAATCATATCTTCTTCAGTAAATCAACAATTCAAATAGCTAATTCTGCCGTTGCGGAAAGACTGCTACTTCAACTCATATGTCCAGAAATATCAATTTTTTGACTTTCGATACTCGAAGCATCATTCGGATCATACACCTTCCCATGATACATCATCTCGATACGATGAGCGAGTTCGACCTTCAGGACATTCGGATGCTCACCTCATTCGAGACGTTTACGGATGACATCGACTTCTTCGAGTGTCGCATCAGTCGCCAGTTCGAAATACTTGAGGATGAGATCATCCTGGATATTGATCAGCTTCTGGTGCATATCGTGAAGCGGTTCATCAATTGCGACCGTATTCGGAGAGGTTTTTGACATCTTCTTCCCATCAGACCCGACGAGGAGATCGAAGGTCATGATATCCTGTTTTGGCAGACCATGAGCCTCCATGAGTGTACGTCCTGCGAGGAGGTTGAAGTATTGGTCATTGCCTCCGAGCTCGACATCACAACTTCCGTATTTTTTCGCGATCGCGACAGAGTCATATCCCTGCATGATCGGGTAGAGGAACTCCTGGAGAGAGATACGGACTCATCACTTGTATCGCTTCGAGAAATTATCTCGGTCGAGCATCTCTGCGACAGAGAAATTCTTCGCGAGTTCTCATACTCATGCGAAGTTCACACGATCCAGTCATTCGCTATTGTAGTAGACTTCGATCTTCGAGAGGTCGAGCACTTTCGCGAATTTATCCAAGAAGAGTTTCGCATTTTTCTCCGTCTCAGCGCGCGCAAGCATAGGTCGCTCAGCATCTTTATCACTCGCATCTCCGACCTGAGCCGTCGCATCTCCAATCAGGAGGACGATCTTATGTCCGAGCTCTTGAAATGCCTTCAGTTTCAGTATCGGTACCATATGCCCGATATGGACGATGGTTCCTGATGGGTCGATTCCGAACTTGATGACGAGTTTTTCTCAGGCGAGAAGTCGCTTTTCGAGATTCTCTCGGTCTATGACACGAGAGACTCACTTGGTGAGGAGATTGTGGATGATAGTATTTTGTGACATGATTTATCTGATAGTAGGCTTGAGCTGTGTGGTAAGTGGCAGTGCAGGTTTCACGAGAGGGGCTAGAGAAAGTGAGGAAGGGAGAGGGAGGGTGATTTTTTCCGACCGAGTCTTATCGAGAATTGTATCGTATCCAGATGTGAGATAAGAGAAGTACGTAGCCTCTAGGCTATCTTTCACTACACGGAAGGACTGAAGTGAGATGAGTGGGATCGCCGACTTCACCAGACGACAGTCATCGTAGAGTTTCTTCGTTGCGCCATTTTTGAAGTAGACTATCGAGCGCTCACAGGGAGATTGCCTATTACTCGAGAGGAAGACAAGTCCACGATCAGGAGTGAGTTCGACCGAGAGGACAGTATTGATGATAGAGTGGTAGAATTTTTTTGCTCGTATATCGTAGATCGAGACCCGATTTCCTTCGATCGATGGCGCATAGAAGAGTATATATTTACCACGGATGAGCTTCGAATCGATGATGAGACATGACCTAAGATAGTCTTTTCCGATGGTATTTTTCGCACGAGGAGAAGGGATGTCTCGCCTCAGGGAGTTATAGCAGTCAGGATCATCGTTTGGTCCATGCGGGAGGAGCTCAGTGGCGAATTCTTTATTTTGATAGGTTTTTATCGGTTTTCTCCGAAAAAGGATAGTCGTCGTCTCATCGTTCTGTACCAGAGAAACTCCTGGAACCAGTGCTCGGCGGTATGTGATAAACCCATCTCCTTCTTCCGCAAAAAGAGAAAGCGGCAGGAGCGACAGGATAAGAAGAAGGGAAAGTTTTTTTATCATAATCATGATTATCGGATTTTTTTGAGCTTACGAGTGTCGATCTGGTACTGGTAACGAGAGAACCAGGACTCTCCTGTAGACTGATCATGCTTCTCGACATCGAACTGGACGCGACCATCACCGAGGGATTTGTACGGACCACGAGCATAGCAGACATCACGTGTGGATTTCGGATATCAGGATTGTTTTTCGACAAGGAGGGGAGAAAAATCAGGAAGTGAGACGAGTTTATCGGGTCACTCGGTACACGTATTTCTCCGAAGCATATGAGTAAATGTGTATGAGAGGTATGTCCTATCGAGCCAGTAAAATTTCCCATAGACATCACCACTTGTGGATCGGATCGTGGGTGAGAACTCGACCTTCGAGCGAGCACAGTCGAACGTGACGAAAAATGCTCATTTATTTTTTATAAATCCATACTCACTATATGGACTATTTCCTGCTTTTCTATAGCGAGCAAGTGCTTCTGAGGAAGGGAAGTTATGGATGAAGTAGTAGAGTTTTCCTTTGTATTTCAGGAACTCATCCACCTGAGGATACTCTCCTGGCCAGTAGATATAGAGCTCTTCGCGGTGGATACCATTCGCATAGCTACATGCATCGGTCTTCATGAGTCCGAGCGCATGAGAAAAAATGGGAAAAGCGAGAAGCAGGATGAAGAGAAAAAATTTTTTCATA
>CAYSEP010000040.1:2481-4251 GCA_964430065.1 uncultured Candidatus Peribacteria bacterium | reverse complement strand
ATCTTATCGATAAGCCCGTATTCGAGAGCCTCTTTCGCAGTCATGTAGTTGTCTCGGTCACAGTCTTTTCGGACGGTATCGATTTTTTGTCCTGAGTGTTTCGCGAGGATCGTATAGAGGACTTCTCCAGTACGGATGATATGATCAGCGGCGATCTTGATGTCCGTTGCTTGTCACTCCATACCTCCAAGTGGCTGATGGATCATGATCTCAGCATGGGGAAGAGCATAACGTTTTCATTTCGCACCACCACAGAGGATGATCGATCCCATAGAAGCCGCAAGTCCTACTGCCACCGTGATAACATCTGGCTTGATCGACTGCATCGTATCGTAGATCGCGAGACCAGCAGTGACATGCCCTCCTGGAGAGTTCACATAGAGAGTGATCGGCGCTTTCGGGTCTACTTTCTCGAGGTAGAGAAGCTGAGCGATGACCGTATTGGCTACCGCAGAGTCGATAGCATCACCGAGAAATATCACCCGATCTTCGAGAAGGCGAGAATAGATATCGTAGGCGCGCTCTTGTCATCCGACTTTATCGATAATCGTCGGTATGAGGAAATCAGAAATAGGGGTCCTGATTTTCTGAGTTTTGAGTTTTTTCGACATAGGAGAAAAATAAGAAGATAGTGACTCCTAGTATAGAGAAAAATAAGATATTGCCTAGGCAATGAGAAGAGAAAGTATTGACGAATATAATTTAGTGTATTATTTATATTTCATTTTTTGCAAAAAAGAAATACATATGATAGACTCATCTCATGAAAAGTCTTTTTTTCCATGAATCATTCCTGAAGCGCGGATGAGCAGAGCGCATGGTGATAGATACGGCGACAATGCTTGGCGCAGATATAGCAACGGCGATCTGGGCAACTCGCTCTTTCGAACCAGCAGAACTCGGATATCACGGACGTATTCGTGAGGTCTTCCCACAGTACCATACTGGGTGGGTAGGTTATATCCGCATGAAGTGGCGGTTTCTCTTCTCGAGTAAAGTGACGAAGTGATACGACCGTGTGATCCTCTCAGGTGAAGCATCGACGGCGGTACATCTGATCGAAAAAAATGTAAAAACTTTTTACTACGCGCATAGTCTCCCGCATGAGCTTTTTGATGGGAGAAAAGAATACATGAAGCGTGTTCCCTTCTTTTATCATGAATTTTTTATGATCGCTCTCTTTGTGCGAAAATACCTCTTTCTCTATGAGATGAGGAAGATCGGAAAAATCATGACAAATTCTCTCCACAATAAAAAATTTCTCGAAGAATGGACAGGAAGACAGGATATAGAAATCCTCTATCCACCAGTGAATATGCTCAGATTCCGTCCTGTACGAGATAAGGTTCCCTATACGATAGAGGAGCACAACAATGTAGAAAGCATGATCACAAAAGAAATAACGGAATACTATATTTCTTTCGCGCGACTCACAGAAAAAAAGCGTATCGATAAAATCGTCCACGCATTTATCCATATGCCAGAAAAAAATCTTATCATCATCTATAATCCCGATGATCCAGATAGAGAACGTATCATGAAGATGGCTATGGGATGCAATAATATATTCTTCCACTATGAGCCGAGTGATATGAAGATGGCGCAAATAGTCGCATCATCGGTCGCAAGTATATCGGTCGCGAAAGATGAAGATTTCGGATCTGTCGCTACAGAGAGTATGTCATGTGGCATACCCCTCATAGCTGTCGATGAAGGTGGATTCCAGGACACAATAGTAAATGGTAAAACTGGCATACTTATGCCTCCAGA
>CAYSEP010000040.1:0-2381 GCA_964430065.1 uncultured Candidatus Peribacteria bacterium | reverse complement strand
GGAGTATCTCCACGATCATTTCGATCACTTCGGTACGATCCGCCAGAACCACCTGAAGAACCTCCACGGTATCCACCTGATCATCCAGATGAGCTTCCTCCTCTGTATCCACTGCTTCCGCCACTCGAAGAGCCACCTCGGTATCCACCACCAGAACCACCTGAAGAACCTCCGCAATATCCTCCTTCTCCAGAAGAAGAACTTCTTCCCTGGTATCCTCCACCTGAACCTCAACCACTTCCTCCGCGGTATCCTCCAGAACCTCCAGACGATCCACCGCGATATCCGCCTCCAGATGATCTTCATCGGTATCCACCTCCACCAGAACCACCACCAAATGATCGACGTTCCTCTTTTACACGAGGGATTTCTGTACCTTCGACGTCGACTTCCTTGATCTCGATCTTATGCATTCGTTCGATACGCTGGAACGTGCGCATTTCTTCGCTTGAGACGAGCATGATAGCACGACCGTCAGCACCCGCTCGACCTGTACGACCGATACGATGGATATAGCTTTCTGGATCATGTGGAACATGGTAGTTCACGACGAGGTCGATATTGTTCATATTGAGTCCACGAGACGCGACATCTGTTCCGATAAATATACGGACCTTTCCTTCCTTATAGTTCTGGAGAGCTCTCATACGATCGCGTTGCTGCATATCTCCGTGGATATAGGCAGCTGAGAATCCATCTCGGAAGAGATAGCGCTCGAGCTCCTCAGTCTCATGTTTACGAGCTGTGAATATCATGACTTTATCGGTAGGGAAACGCTCGAGGATACGCTTCAGGACTGGGTATTTATCTCGGATACCAACTCGCATAAAGACGTGATCGATCGTATCGACTGTCGGTCCTTTCGAGAGGATAAGTGACTCTGTCTCACCCTGGATGTGAGTATCGAGAAGTCGAGTAATCGCAGGAGTATACGTTGCTGAGAATGTGAGAACTTGTTTCAGATTTCGAAGTCCTTCCCAGATCTCTGTCACTGCAGGAGCAAATCCCATATCCATCATCTGGTCGACTTCATCGAGGACGAGAGTGGTGATATTATCGAGAGATATCCATCCACGTTCGATAAGATCGATAAGACGTCCTGGAGTAGCGATGATGACTTGTGGTCCTGCCTTGAGTCCTTCTTTCTGTTTCCAGATAGGAGATCCACCATAGACAGCGATCGATCCCATACGCATATGACGAGAAAGGTTGAATACTTCATCACGAGTTTGTGATGCGAGTTCACGAGTCGGCTCGAGGATGAGAACTTGTGGAACACGATTTCGAGAGTCGATAGTATTGAGCGCTGGGATACAGAACGCTGCGGTCTTACCAGATCCTGTCTGAGACTGGACGATAAGATTCTTCCCGGCGAGAGCTGCTGGGATAACCTGGGCCTGGACCTCTGTCGGCTCGTGGTAGCCAAGATCGGTAAGTGCCTGGATGATCTCTGGGCGAAGGGCAAGAGTAGAAAAACTCATAGAAAAAAATGGGTAATGTCTCGAAAAATCGAGAAAAAGATAAATATACAACTCCTATATCACTCGAATATATCTCTAGAAAAATAGTCAGAACACATCTGACAGACTCATTATCGTATGAGTGGGGTGAGAAATCGCTTCGAATAGGGGAGGAAGCGATATATGATTGTATTATATGGCTCCTCGGGAAAGGGAATTGATAGGCGCACTATAGGGAGAATTTTCGAAAAAGCAAAAGATTATTTGACAGAGAGAGAGAGATTGTGGTACTCTGTTTTTGCCAATCAATTTTAGGAGAAATCATGGCAGTTATTATTAAAGTACTCGATTCGGGCAGCAAACAGCCTAAATCGGGAATTCGAGTATCATACTCGAGTGGTCGCGGTCATGGATCGGAAAAAATTACCGATTCTTCGGGTTGCGTTTCCTATATGGTTGATCCTGTGAAAGCAGTGGTCACAATCAAGGGAAATCGACGATCCGAACAATTTCTAAAAAATGGGGAGAATGTTTTCTATATTTGAATAGCGTTCTCTCGGTGGCAAAATTTGAGGCTCTTCCTGAGCCTCTTTTTTTACGCCCCCTTCTTCCCGAGCCACACTTCGAGATCCGGCAGGGAAGCGACAGAGAACTTCGTATCTTTCTCGAGACCGTGGATTCGTATCCAGACAGGCGTAAGTCCTATTTCTGCTTTTTCGAGGTAGTCTCTGAGATCGAGGAGATCCTCTTTGGACCAGAACGACGGGATATCTATGGTATAGCGTGAAGGTTGGGACGAAGGAGTTGACTCTGTAGGTTTCACTTTTTCTCACTGTACGCTAGATAGTGCCATATCACGAAAGACCGATATCGAGAAGCATTTCACACTTCCAGCATCATCGATCATTTTTTTCTTTCCGA
>CAYSEP010000039.1:0-8999 GCA_964430065.1 uncultured Candidatus Peribacteria bacterium | reverse complement strand
CCAGAGATGCTTATCACTGGACTTGTCCTCCTCTGGTGAATCCGACTCACTTCACATATCGGATTCCGCAAACTCCGAGAGTGAAAGGAAGATCCACGATACGCGAAGTGGCGAGAAGAGTGGGGGAGTGGATGGTATTTCCTCATTCGGTCATTTCTCCAGGTATACATGCTCCAGATGATCCTCATGATCGTAGTCGCTATACCTATACTCATCGTGAATCTCGACTGATTTTCCCTTTTGTCATTCTCCGTAGGAGAATCTCTTTCTGGAACAGATCCTCGGCTATCGCCAAGGATGACAAAAAGTGAGGTCTTTATGATTTTATGAGCTCTCATTGCTCTTTCTTGACTGATCTTTGAAGCGATTGCTGATAGACAGCTCGGGAGATTCATAAAGATCAAAAAGCCAGGAGAGATATTCACGACGGGACTCTATCGTTACTCTCGGCATCCGAACTATTTCGGAGAGAGCATGTTTTGGCTTGGGATCTCACTCATCTCGCTCCCATACTCCTACCTCGGCATCATAGGCTGGATCTCTATCACGTTTCTCCTTCTCTTCGTCTCATGAGTTCCTCTTCAGGAAGCTCGGTATGCGGGAAGAGCGAACTGGGAAGAATACAAGGCGAAGACGAGTGTATTCGTCCCGTGGTTTCCTAAGAAATAATCTATGCAAAGAACTCTCTTCATCGGTGATGTCCATGGCTGCTATGACGAGCTCATAGCACTCTGTGAGCATATGTGTCTCACGCCAGAGGATCACCTCTACTTCGTGGGTGACCTGATCAATAAGTGACCGAAGTCGCTCGAGGTGGTCGAATGGGTCCGAAATCGTCCGAATACCTGGAGTGTGATCGGAAATCATGAGTATTTCTCACTCATGACGAGTGAAAATCTCGAAAAAACACTTTCAGAATGAGCAGATAGTATGAGCGAATGAAGAAAAAATTGGATACTCGGACAATACAAAAGATCTACAGAACTTCGAGAGCTTTTTAGATTTCATAGACACATAGATTGGCTTCTGAGCCTACCTACTACTATAGAAACAGAAGACTTCATCCTCGTGCATGGTGGACTGCATCCTGATTTTGGGCTCGATACCCCGACAGAACTCGCTACTCTCATACGACTCGTCGATGGTCGACCATGGTACGAGAGCTATACAGGAGAGAAGCTCGTCATCTATGGTCACTGGGCAGCAGAGTGACTCCGTATGAGAGCCAATACTCTCGGTCTCGATACGGGATGTTGCTTCGGTGGAGCCCTCACAGCATACTGTCTCGAATCATGAGAGTTCTGGCAAGTGCGTGCAAATACGGTTTATAAAGAGCCGATGCACTGGAGAGGGAAGAGTGAAGAATAGGATTGCAATAGGCGGGATTTAGATATAATTCACTTATGCAGATTATTTTTTCATATTGGAGAGAAATCTTTTCAGGACTCGCTGTTCTTATCGCGATGTATTCTTATGTGAAATATATTCGTAGTATTTTCGCACTCAAAACTGAGCCTCATGTATTCTCATGGAGCATCTGGGCGCTGACAACGGGGATAGCATTTTTTGCTCAAGTGGCTGGCGGTGGTGGGTGGGGAACCGCCCAAAATGGTATTACATTTCTGGTTTGTATATTCGTCGCTTTTCTCGCTCTGAAGTACGGAAAGAAAGGAAAATTCGACACTCTGGACTGGTGGTCGCTCGTTCTCGCTTTTCTCGCGATAGGACTCTGGATGTATACCAAAAATCCTTTTTATGGATCTCTTTTTGCTATGCTTGCGGATATGATTGGTTATATTCCGACATTTCGAAAAGTCTGGAAAAAACCTGAAAGCGAACCGAGCGGATATTATCTTCTTATGAATCTGAAACATACTCTTTCTCTTTTCGCACTTTCTGCATATACTTGGACAACGATGATATTTTCTGGATCGGTCATCCTGATCAATTTTCTCCTGATTTTTGTCCAGATATTTCGTAAAAAAACATAACCTTTCTTTTTATGCGCTTCATCCTCCTTATCACCGCTCTTATCACTATAGGACTCACTTCACTCGTGAGTATTCCAGGATCTCCGTACCTCATCGGAGGCAAGACCCAAGCAGATATATCGAATATGTTCGCTACGTCAGTCACGCCAGCAGGTGTCACTTTCGCTATATGGTCGGTCATATATCTCTCATGGATACTCGCTGGACTCGTGCTCGCGAGACTTCCGATCACGCGACTCACGAAGAAATATTTTCCGAAGATCGTCCCCTATCTCACAGACTCACACACGAGTAGTCGAGCTCTCGGACTCTTCTCTCTTGCTATCGCTCTCACATTCGTCTGGCTCATACCATGGGGCAATCTCTATATCGGCGTAGCCCTTATCGTCATGCTTGCGATATTCGCACTGCTTGCTTATGTATTCTCCCTTACTCGTAGCTCATCTCTCGTCGTCCGATCGAGCGTAGATATCACATTTGCCTGGATCACTATGGCGACAGCGCTCAATATCACGGTCTGGATGCGCTCTATGGGTTGGCCATTCTGAGGAACAGGTGACTACTACTATGCGATCTTCGCCCTCGGTGCACTTCTCCTCATCGTCTCAGAGCTCCAGTGTCGATATCGCACGTATATCATCTCTGGAGTATTTCTCTGGACGCTTCTCGGAGTCTGGATCGCTCATCCAATACTCGAGACTCGAGTGACGGTGGTTATCTACGTGCTGATTATCAGTATCTATATCTGGAACTCTTTCCGTGGGAAGAAAACTTCTCTGAAATCACTGAAATTCTGGTAAAATATCTCACTCGAAACTTTTGCTTTTTCGGCGTTTTCCACTATCCTACCACTCACTAATCTCCTAACTTACCTTATATGGATTTCAAACAAGCACAAGAAATGATGAAGCTCCAGCAACAAGCTCAGAAGATCCAAGAAGAGCTCAGCAATACTCATATCGAAGCAGAGGTCGATGGCGTCGTCGTGACGATCGATGGTCAACTGAAGGTCGTCTCTACAGTGATCGAAGATAAGAGTATCCTCGCGGATCAGGCAAAGCTCGAGAAAGCTATCACAGAAGCAGTAAACAAAGGAATGAAAAAAGCACAAGAGATCGCTGCAGATCGTATGAAGGGGGTGATGAGTCAGATGGGACTCAGTATGCCAGGCATGTAAACCTCTGTACTTTTTATGACTAAAAAGTATCAAAAAGTCCTTCTTTTCGTTTCCTCGTTTTGGAATCTGTCTTCAGTTTGTTTTCGAAATTGGAAAAACTCGCTATCGCTCAAACAGTTTCCAATTTTTCCGAAAACTTCACTGACAGATTCGTAAAACTCGAAAAAATAAAGAAGCAAAATTTCCAAATATTGAATTACTTCCTTTTTGAAGAATTTCTCCTCTTGTTTCAAGTTTTTCAAGTATCTGTCATTGCGAGGAACGAAGCAATCCAGTAATTTAAATCTTAAAATCTAATTTTGAAACCATGTCCAATCCTCAAATCCTCCTCTCCACCACTCTCGGTGATATCACTCTCGAACTCTTCCCGAAGTCAGCACCGAAAGCCGTCGAGAACTTTGTCGGACTCACTGAGAAATGATACTATGATGGTATCATATTTCATCGAGTGATCCGCAACTTCATGATCCAGTGAGGTGATCCGACAGGTACAGGCATGGGAGGGAAGTCTCTCTGGCATCGAGCCTTCGAAGATGAGTTCTCCGATGCGACTCTCACGCACAAGAAATGAGTGATCTCTATGGCAAATGCTGGTCGCAATACCAATGGCTCACAGTTCTTCATCGTGACCGCAGCTGATGCGTCATTCCTCGACCGCAAGCATACGATCTTCGGTCATGTCGTCTCGGGTATGGATATCGTCGACAAGATCGAGGCAAGTAAAACTGATAGAAATGATAAACCTCTCGATGAAGTGAAGATCGTGAAGGCAAGTGTTCTATAGTATGATAAAAAATCCCTTGTTCTTCAGGGGATTTTTCTTATCTTTTTTCTTATTGTATATTTCTAAAGCATAAAATTCTGTTTTTTTTGTGATAATCTACTCAAACAGATAATAGCAGTAACTAACTTTATATTCCCCACTTCACATCGATAATCCAGCATATGCATTACCAGGAGAGCATGTTTTGTCGAGCTCGGTAGGAAGCATGAGAACCCCACTATATATTGCTCAATAGCTTATGGGATCATATCATGATCAGCGGTATAGCCAATATCAGTCAGGAATTCATGGTGCACGGTCTGCAATATACCAAGTCAATATTCAAACTGTAGTATTCATATTTCTTTGCAAGTCGTACTCTGCTCAAAAACGGTGAGAGAGCGAATCGTAAGAATATATTAGTAAAGGACCATAGATTCAGCTATCTAAAAATGTTTTTATTTTATTATGAAGCTTAGGATTATTCTTGGTTATAAAATTACTCATTCCTACATGTCGATTGCTGCTATCACAGCTAGTATCCTCATTTTCTGAGAAGCAAAATAAAGATGCACCAGTTCAAATTTCTCATACCTCATTTCTATAGAGATTAATAATATTTATAGTTTCGGCAACCGTGTTTTGATAATTTACTACTCTAGAATTGAGTATATAGTTTTTCAAGTTCGGATATAGTACGAATGCGAGAGTACCAATAATAGATATAACTACTATTATTTCCATTAAAGTAAATCATTTTTTTGTAATATATTTGCGCATGAATTATTAAATTTTAATACTAAAAAACTGGCTAATTACCCATTTTTATATAATATAGTATGTAATCTATTATATACAATTTTAACTCTAATCAAAATTATTTTCTTATGTCTCGACCCCAAAAGCATACATATCGTCAGATGCTCCGAGATATATTTTATCATATACGAGTGCATCCTTGGTATATGCGAGTGATGACACTCCCATTTATCCTCAGGGCGGGTATAGCAGTATTTCTCTTTCTTTTTGGCATCATCGGACTTCTCACACCTATTCCTGCAGGATGGGTGATGATCCTCTCAGCTGGAGTGCTCGTATTTGGTATTCGAGTGATACGTCGACACTCTGTACGAGTATTTTTTCTCCTTAGGCTTCATCGGGTGATCGAGTGGATACGCTATAAGATAAAAAAGTAGTATATGCTAAAATACTCTCGAGCTCTCTTCATCTTCCGCCAGGACCTCAGAACTCATGACAATACATGACTCATAGAAGCCATGAAAAATTCCATGGAAGTTTTTCCGATTTTTATCCATGATACTCGTGCGATCGAGGATTTCGGTGAAAGAGATATACGGTTCGGATTTATCCGAGAATGTCTCGAGTATATCGATGAGGAGCTCCATCTCTCTGGATGAACCCTCACGGTGCATCGTGGCAATCCTGAGGATACAGTAAAAAAACTCATAGAAAAATACTCTATAGATGCCGTCTATCTCAATAGGTCCTATAGTCCTCGTGGAAAGGCCCGTGATGAGCAGATAGAGTGACTCTGTGATGCGAGAGGGGTAGCATATCATTCGTATCAGGATTTCCTCATGGTTGAGCCACATGAGTGTGAGCAGAGAAAAGTTTTCACGCCGTTTTCGATGCTCTGGAAGAAATTCCTCATCGCACATCCAGAACGACTCGAGATGCGTTCATTCGACGGAAAGATGACGAAGTGGTTCATCCCAGAAGATAGGAAACATATCCGAGATATCATCCGCGCTCCGTACCATCCCTACTGGACGGTAAAGTTCGGTCGTGAACGCATGGAGAGAGATTTCTCTCACTATGATGATCTGCGTAACCTACCTGCGATAGACGGCTCGACACGACTCTCTCCGTATATACGTTTCTGAGTCTTTTCGGTGAGAGAAATATACGAGAAAGTAAAAAATAATCCCACGCTTCTCTCAGAGATCATCTGGCGAGAATTTTGGTATCATATCGCATACTATTTTCCATTTACATACTCCCTAGAGTTTCAGGAACGTCGTAGGCTGATCGAGTGGAACAAGGATGAGAAAAGTATCCTCTGGAAGAAATTCGAAAATGCAGAGACTGGGTACCCTCTCATCGATGCCGCCATACTGCAGCTCTATAAAACGAACTGGATGCACAATCGTCTACGCATGGTCGTGGCATCATTTCTCACGAAAAACCTCGGTATTGACTGGCGTATCGGAGAGAAGTGGTTTAAGCAATATCTCATCGACTATGATGAGGCGGTGAATTTCGGGAACTGGCAGTGGAGTGCATCGGTCTGAGCAGATCCGAAACCTGTGAGGATATTTAATCCTCTTCTCCAGTCAGAGAAATTCGACGCTGACTGTAAATTTATCAAAAAATATATCCCAGAGCTCGAAAATATCGACCCGAAGAAAATCCACTCACTAGAACTCCAGGGAGTATACCATGATCCTATCGTCGATCAGAAACAGAGTGCTGCAGATGCGAGAGCACGGTATAGGTGAGAGTAATGATTACTTTTTCTTCTTCGGCTTGGGTGGCGGGAGTTTCTCGAGTGTGAACTTCACTATCCTCGCAAGTTCTTCTCTATCTTCGAGCCACTCTGCATTTACTGGTGCAGTATTTTTCGATCCTGGATATGCCTTCGTCTCCTGATCTTCGAAGAGCGATATCGTCTCGGGAGTCGTCTTTAGGAAGAGGGTGTTATCACACACAAGTCCGAATATCCGCCCTTCTGAATATACGCAATACTCTCCCATCATGGGCTTGAAACTGATATCTGGAAGGAGTGAGAGACACTCTTCGAGGTATTCGAGAGTGGATTTAGAGGTGGACATATACGTAGAATTATAGAGTTGAGGTTTTTTCTTCGTCTTCTCCCACGAATCCATCATGCTGGAGATCGACCATTTCTCGGTATTCTCTCGATTTCTCATAGAGTTCTCGGTGATTCCCACTCGCGATGATACGACCCTTATCGAGGAGGTATATAGTATCGGCACTCATGATCGTCGAGAGACGATGTGCGATGATGATAGAGGTACGTCACTTCATGAGGTGGTCAAATGCCTCTTGTACGAGCTTCTCTGTCTTGGTATCGAGTGCACTCGTCGCTTCGTCGAGGATGAGGATCTCAGGATCTGCGAGTATCGCTCGAGCGATGGCGATACGCTGCTTCTCTCCACCAGAGAGCTTGAGTCCACGTTCTCCGACCTCTGTCTCCCACTTACCTGGAAGTGACTCGATGAAGTCGAGTATATTGGCTTCTTTACAGGCTTTCTGGAGCATCTCTTCTGTGATGCCGTCTCGGACGTATTCGAGGTTGTGTCGGATCGTTTCATTGAAGAGTGTGGTATCCTGGAATACTGCCGCGAACCTCTGTCTATAGCTCTCGAGAGTGAAATCATAGATATCAGTGCCGTCGATGAGGATCTTTCCATTTGTTGGTTCGTAGAATCTCATCAGCAGCTGTATGATCGTCGATTTCCCACTTCCTGTATGTCCTACGAGGGCTATTCGGGATCATTTCTCGATCTTGAAATCGATATCTGAGAGGACCTCACGATCATTCGAAGGATAGGAGAAAGAAAGGTTTTGAAAAGAGATAGATTTTTTGATGTGCTTCAGTTCATTTACTCAGATGTCTTTTTCACTTTCCATGCCAAATAATTCTTTCGCCTTCTCGTAGTAGGCGATATCTCGCATGCTTCATTGGATTACTTGGAATATTTCCATAATCGGAGAATATATACGGTCTGTAAATGCTATAAAAAAGAAAAGAGTTGCATAATCTGTACGTCAGGCATAGAGAAGTATTCATCATCCGGAAATAGTAATGAGTTTTGCAATAATAGTAAAAAATCTTCCAAATGCATTGAATTGACTCCAATTTTTTCTTACTGAGAACTGCGCGTTATTGCCAGCTGTCATCCTTTCTTGCATGATATGATACTCTGCTTTAGTGCGTGCAAAAATACGGATAACAGGAAGATTAATAATTCCATCGACAAGTCTATCATACATCCTATCCCATGCTTTATTAGCAATTCTCTGATTTTTATGTGCGGCACTTCCCAGATAGAATACACCTATAGCTCATATCGGTAAAAATCAAAGAGAAATAGCCGTAAAGAGCGGATCGATATAGAGTCCAGAAATCAGTAAAATAAAAAATACGAGTACTTGTGGGAGTACTGATAGGATAAAATTATCAGCAACTGCCCATACTGCTTCCGCAGATCTATCTACGATTTTTTGTTTCTCTCAGGCTTGTATATTTCTATGATATTCGATCGGAAGACATTGCATCTTATACATGATCTTCATGAGAAAATCACCCCAGTCCTTCATGGCTTTCTGAAGAAGTCTCATACCATAGAGATATCGTGTAACGATTGTAGCTATTCAAAAAATCAACCAAATCCCAATAATCTTAAATAGAGTAGTAAGTCATTCTCGATTTTCTATACTTCCGATGAGCCACTTATAGAAATACGGCTCACTTGATATACAGATTACAAGTATAATGAGAAGGAATCAAACCATCTTCCAATCCTTTTTGAGTGTTTTTAGGTGAGATCACATCTCCAATAAGGTCGAAAAAGAAAAATTTCGATCGGATAAATTATTGATAGCATTAGACATATTTTCGGATTGTTTCGGTTAATTTGTGAAGATCTTTCTGCTCGAGTAGTATATCTCATTTTTTCTCATATTCTCGAGCGTTCCAGTACTGATGATTACCTCATGAGAAGGGAAGTGGGATGATGATTTTTTTGACTCCGAAGAGATCGATCTCTGCAAGCGTCGTGGCACTTCCGCGAGTGATCGCGAGATCAGTATTTTGGAGGAGAGATGCTATATCTTCTTGTGTAAGCCACTCTATGGCTTGGACATCTTGCATCTTTTCGAAGGATTTTTTCATGTCAGTATTGAGTTTTCCGAGGGCGATGATCCACTCATACTCTTCATTCTTCTCGAACTGTGTGATGATCGCTTCAAATATGCTTTTTGCTCACTGACTTCCGCATATCACGAGGATGTGTTTTTTATC
>CAYSEP010000038.1:3912-9166 GCA_964430065.1 uncultured Candidatus Peribacteria bacterium | reverse complement strand
TACTCTGACTTCGATCGTCCGAGTTTTTCTCGTTTCCAGACAGCAGAGATGATATTCTTGTTCTCGGTATTCACGAGGCGAGCAGAGATACCAGACTCGACGAGCGTCTTCTTGATCCTGAGTCCTATATCCGAGAGGCGATATTCGAGACCGTAGACACCGAGAGCGAATGTATATTTCCCTTCGGGTTGTCCTATAGCAGAGATCACATCTGTGGGGAATCTCTTCTCGTCAGTCTCACCGAGGATTCGCATGACACGGATCGATCCACCGATATTGCGAAATATCGCAGCTATATCACTATCCTCATACTGTAGCGAAAATATCGCGATCTCGTCCGTATGAGTATCGTAGGTATCTTCTCCGAAGAGCGCAAAAAGCTCTGCGAGTGAGAGCTTGGATTCCCGACCGAGAGTGAAGGCGTAGGTATTCATTTATTATATCTGAAGTGTTATTATTCCACCTTGTTTATCTCTCTTTACTCCATAATTTTCCTCTAGAAACTTAAGCGATGTTTCGCTCAGATCACCTGACTGCAGTATTATGTTCTTAGGGTGAATTTGACCATTTTGTAACGTACCTCACTTATATCATTCTTGCAATAATTTTAGTATGATAGTAATTTTTCGGAGTTCCGCATCAGTTTTTGCTAATATTATCGGTCACCATCATGTTTTTGGTATAGTGAATATAAGTTCTCCATTTCTCGAGATAAAACAATTCAAAAGTTCCGTAGGTTTAACATCTGTCGTTTCTAGTCCATTCACAATAGTCTCTCCACCATGTAGGCGAGATTCATCCATAAGTCACTTAAGATTCTCACGAAGAAAGTCCATCAATTCTTTATCCGATATATGCTTATCTTTTAATGCCATCAGAAATCTTTTCAGGCCCCAAATAAGTTCTCAAATTCATTCAGCAACCTCTTGTGGAATTATGAGAAGCGTAGCTACGCTATCCCTTATAACCCCACTTAATCAACTTGCAGGACTTGTAGAAGGTCATGGTGTTACTTGATGAAGAGCCTCTTTAGCATTTCACATATTTCTTAAATTAAACAATTTTCTCCAATCCAATACGCCCTTTTTCCTTATCTACATTGTAGACGCGGACTTTCACCATCTCTCCTTCTTTCGCGACATCATTCACATTCGCGATACGCTCTTTCACTCCGAATTTCGAGATATGGATCATCCCTTCTTTTCCTTTCGAGATCTCGACGATCGCACCGACCGTATCGAGGATCTTCACGATTTTTCCTTCGTATTCATCTCCGACTTCGATATCTTTCAGTATTCCCTTTATGAACTCGAGTGCTGCCCTTCCAGCTTCTTGGGTTTTTGCTGTGACCGTACACTGTCCGTCATCTTCGAGATTGACCTCGACACCATAGTCCTTCTCGATCTTCTGGATCGTCTCACCGCCTTTTCCGATCACTTCACGCATCTTCTCTTCTGGGACGAAGACTGCGAGGAGAAATGGAGCAAATGGAGAGAGCTCTTTGCGAGGCTCAGAGAGACATTTTCTCATCTCACCCATGATGTACCCGGTCGCATCGACGGATTTCTCGAAGACAGAACGGATCACGTCCATAGAGAGCCCAGCGATCTTACAGTCCATCTGGAGCGCAGTGATACCTTTTTCTGTACGAGCCACCTTGAAGTCCATATCACCGAGGAAGTCCTCTTGTGCTTGGATATCAGCGAGGATCTCATATTTCCCACTCTCTTCATCGTAGATCATCCCCATCGCGACTCCTGCGACCATAGCCTTGAGTGGAACACCTGCATCCATGAGAGACATAGTAGAACCACATACAGAGGCCATAGAAGAAGATCCATTACATGTCGTTGTCTCAGAAACAACTCGCATCATATAAGGAAAATCAGTAGCACTTGGGAGAACAGGTTCGAGTGCTTTCTCAGCAAGACGACCATGGCCTACTTCACGACGACCGACACCACGAAGTGGCTTCACTTCACCGACAGAGAACGGAGGGAAGTTGTAGTGATGAATATAACGCTTGGTATCTTCTTCGTACATATCGTCGATAATTTGGATATCACTTGGTCCACCGAGCGTTGTTACTGAGAGAACCTGAGTAACTCCACGTTCGAAGAGTGCAGAACCATGGGTACGTGCAAGGATAGGTGCACTTGCGCGGACAGGGCGAACTTCATCAGTTGCACGACCATCGAGACGAGTACGGGTTGCAAGGACATTCTTGCGCATATGAGTTTTTACTACATCCTTTACGCTATCGGCAATATCTGCCATTTTTGGAGTATTGGTTTCTTCATCGTATCCGAGTGCTTCTGCAGTCTTCTCAACCAGATCATGAAGTGCATCATGAAATTCGAGTTTTCAGAGATTGTACACCGCTCTGATCTGTTCTTCTGTGATAAGATCATGTACGCGTGCGAGTACCTCACTATCGGTATCGACGACCTTGAGTTCTATACTTGGGAGGGCATGTATGAGAGAGTACTCTTTCATAAAATCAACTTGTGCATGACAGAGTTCCTTGATGATGGCATGAGCATATTCGAATGCTTTGACCATGAGATCATTGGCAACTTCAAATCCTTGAGATTCTACCATGGTGATAGAGTCAAGCGTTCCTGCAACCGTGAGGTCAAGGTGAGCCGTTTCGAGTTGTTCAAACGTCGGGTCAAATACGAAGTTCCCAACCTCATCGGAGATGATACGAACGGCCGCAACTGGACCCTCAAACTCCTTCACTCCGGCAAGCATCACTGAGAGAGATGCACCAGTGACTCCATACCATCCAAAGTCAGAAACACCACTCGATGACATAATCGTGGAGATAATCTGTGTCTCAGTGCGAGTTCCCTTAGGAAACATCGGGCGTATTGGACGGTCGATCATACGACTATTGAGGATACTTCCTTCACTTGGTCGTCCTTCACGCTTCATAAAGCGGTTTCCACCGATTTTTCCTGCTGCGTAGTATTTCTCTTGAAACTCTACCGTAAGAGGGAAGAAGTCTCCATCTTTTGGATTCCCGATACCAGTAGTCGTGAGGAGGAAGTTTCCTGATTCATCCTTGATAACGATAGAACCCGTTGCAAAGAGGGCAAGTCGACCAGATTCGAAGGTGATTTCTTTACCGGCAATCGTATAGGATTTCGCTACAACAACTCGATCAAGTGCGAGTTTATCTTTGAGTCAAACAATCATAAAAAAGAAAGTTAAAAATAGAAGCAATATATCACTCGTCTCTCCAAAGAAAACTATTTTTTACAAAAAACTTCTTTCTTCGGAAGGGCGAGGGGCGATATAAAACGCAAGTATTATAGACAGACTTGTATAAAAAGCAAAATTACCTTTTCTTTTGCAAATTAATGTGAGCAATGTAGTATGAGACTTATTTCTAAGCCTTAATCTATGACAAAAATCATTGATTTTACTTGAAAACTCAGAGAGAGAGTACAAGAATGACTTACAGTGCAAGCGTGGAGTCTTGGTGAAGCACTCGCAGCACCATCACATGCTGTAGAAAAAATTCTCACTACCAAACCAACAGATCTTATCATTCTCACTTCCGAAGAGCTTGAGCAGTATATATTTGATGAGCTTTTTCATCGGACGAGAAAAGAAAGAGAAATAACACCAGAGTATATCCTCTCGCTTCAATATTTAGCGAAGACTATTGCCAATATTTCCCAGAGCAATCATTCTTTATATGTGCAAGATGCTATCGAACAGTGAGATTACAAACAGGCATGAGATAATGCAGTTTTTGGACATATTCACTTTGTCTGAAAACGTAGGAATCCGCTGTCCAAGGAAGATTATGTTCATCTCGCAGAACAGTGCTATCTGAGGTGGTATGATAAGAATAGAAATTGACTTGGATATATTGTTGCAACACATGTTGAGTGAATCCTCACCAAGATAGAAAGTTGGCGTACTGACATGATGTGACGGGTTCCAGCATTTTCTGTTGTTCCATGAAAGGTATAGAATATAAACGAAAGAAATATCTCTATTTAGAGAAATACTCGCAGTATAGTCAGTTAATTCAATTAGTGTCGGTTATGTACATTCAGCCTTTTCAAGGATAGCATACTTTATTGGCTATTGTATTTTCACCATGAAAGTCGATTGTTTTACTGTATCCTTCTGGATAATCTACACCACCCCAAGAATATGCAGCAAAATAATCTCCATCTGTTGATGATGCACTACCAGCATACGGTTCTATGGCAGCATCTACCCACCACTCAAAGTCTACGAATGTACTGTTGTCTTCTGGAAGTCATACAAAGTCTCATCACCATGCTCTCCACTCACTTGACGTACACTTATAGAAAATAATCTCATGATTGATTGGATATATCAACTCATCCATTGGATTAAGGGATTCTATTTTTTTGATAGCACTCTGAGCCTCTGGTGATGATTGGACATATTGACTGAGAGTATCATATCGTTCCCATCCACTTCATAGGATAGCAGGACCAGACATGTCTTGGTATGCAATATAATAATATTCCCAAATATTATTCATTTGTCCCGTTGATGATGCTAACTCTCCTCACTTATCCATGATGAATTGGTCAATAACGGTGAGGAGCTGCTTGTAGGCCATGCGGAGTTCGAGGTCATGTGCTCGCTCTATGTATCCCATCGCCTTGGGATATGCAATGGGTGCAAGTATCCCGATGATAGCAATGACTATCATGAGCTCGATCAGAGTGAATCCGCGATGGAGATGAGTGGTGAGTTTCATGATTTTCGGTACTTAAGATAGATATTGTAACCAATATGAATTACTGGAATTATTGTCCAAAGAAATAAGTACATCAAACGAAATTCAATCAATTTGTATCAGTATAATAGGAATCTCATTTTCAGGGGAAGCATGCTTTGTTAAGCTGTACATCATCACCTGGGATTTGATAATATTTATTATATCCTGCTGGATAATCTATTCAATTCCATGAGTAAGCATCAAAATAGTCTCAATCAGTTGATGACGCGCTACCAGCATATGGGCTTATATCAATAATTATTCCCCAATTGTATGCCGTAAATTTGTTGTTTCCTGTTGGAAGTCATACAAAAAGCGCCCCATAGAGGGAAGAAAGTTCGCTTGGCGTTGTCTTCCAAAATCGTATTGCGTGACTTACTGTATCTATGTCCAATGGATTAAGTGCCTCAATTTTTCTTATGGCACTCTGAGCCTCTGGTGATGATTGGACATATTGACTGAGAGTATCATATCGTT
>CAYSEP010000038.1:0-3812 GCA_964430065.1 uncultured Candidatus Peribacteria bacterium | reverse complement strand
CCTTGGGATATGCAATGGGTGCAAGTATCCCGATGATAGCAATGACTATCATGAGTTCGATGAGTGTGAATCCGCGATGGAGATGTGAGGGGAGTTTCATAATATTTGATAATTATGGCACACGAACTGGTGTCTGAGTTGCTCCTGGAACCTTTCCTGGTCCACGTTGATTCATGCGTTCGAGAACATGAGGAGGAATCGGTTGTTTCTTGCCATATATTCGATATAAATCTGAATATACCTTATATATCACTGGGATAAGGAGGATGAGTACAATTATAGTGGTGAGTTTTTTCTTGGTCATATGATTATGATAAAAAGATAAAGAGTGAGATTTATATCCAAATATAATATAAAATCTATAATTTCAAAATGAAAACTTGATTTCCATGAAATATACATTCCTGAAATTAATATTGATAATCTAACGTCTTTACTTATAATATGAGTGCAATAATTTATATTTTTAATCTAATATATTATGTGATTAGACGCACTTTGAGGTACGGCTGGTAAAAAGGATGCTATTAGTCAATTAGACGCACTTTGAGTTACAGATGCTCATATGGATGATGTGAAACGATTCAAATTTAAGGAAATTTATGATGAAGTCATGAGTAACTTAGCAGGACATCATCAGCATGCTTTTGAAGCATTAAAGGATGCCTTTGATAAATGATTGGTAACTCCACATGAGGCACTTGCTGATATCACGAGAATGAGAAATGAAAGTGGAAGTTGGTATGTAAGTAATGATTTTCTTAGACGCTATACTGGAGTATTAAATCCTGAATAGGTATATAAAACTTGATTTCTAGGAAAAATATATAAAATGCCTCTCGTACTCATATTGTGCGAGCATAGCTCAATTGGCTAGAGTACCGCCTTGCCATGGCGGCTGTTGTGGGTTCGAGTCCCATTGCTCGCTCCAGAAAATCAAGAAAACTCCCATGAATATGGGGGTTTTTTATTTTTCAGAATGTCTTGGGACGAGAATCTATACTGAATAATTCTTTGACATATTTCTCAAAAATAATATTATCACGTTATGACTTATTGTAATTTTCTTCTCGCATCACTACTACTCACGACTTGTTTCCGTGAGAGTTTTGGTGTGTAGAGATGATTTTTTACAACCCAGACCCCTCCCGGAAACGAGAGGGGTTTTTATTTTATTATCATTTACCTCTATGGAACAAGTAATCTTCTTTGATACCACGATGCGGGATGGTCGACAATGCCCAGGTGCATGACTTACTGATGATCAGTATATGAAATATATTGAGCTCGCAGACTCTATTGGATTCGATCAGATAGAGGCATGATTTCCGTCATCTTCTACTTCCGAATGGAAACAAGTACATACAGTAGCTACTATGGCCTGAAATGGCCAATTAAAAGCCACAATTGCCTGACTCTGTCAATTAAAGCAAGATCAAGTTGAAAAGACAATACTTGCACTTCAACCCGCAAAAGATAAATGATTATTACATGTCTATTTTCCAGTAGATCCCCAGTTACTTGCTGCAAGTGTTGGAGAGATAGATAAAGATGAAATATGTTCTATGGTTGAAAAATATGTACGAATAGCAACCCTTGAATGACTACAAGTCCAATTTTCACCTGAATGATACTCACGTATGTGAGAGAATTTTGATTTTTGTACCGATCTTATTCGAGCTGCAGTAAGAGGAGGAGCAAGTTACATCAACTGTCCGGATACAATCTGATGAGCATCACACTATGAGTGATCTGAATACTATGTAGAGAATATGAAACGACATAAGACTATCATTGATAGAGAATTTCCAAACAATAGCGTCATATGGTCTATTCACAATCATAATGATCTCTGAAATGCGGTTGAGAATAGTATCTGGTGAGTAGTGAATTGAGTGGCAAGAAAAATCGAGTGAACAATCTGATGAGTAGGCGAACGAGCGTGAAATGCTGACTTACTCCAAATTATCATGAATCTAAAAATGTTCCATGGGAAACAGTTTGATATTTCTCATATTGATACAACTTGATTCGCTCAAATATGAAGTTTTGTGGGTGAAACAATGCTCGGGATACAATCACATTACCCAATAATCTGAAAAAACTCTTTTCGACATACTTCGGGTGGGCATGTGAATGCTCTTCTGCGAGATCCGCTCGTCTATCACCCTTATTTGCCACAGACAGTTGGTGGTGAAATATCACTTGTTTTTTGACCTCAATCGTGATGAAATCATGCCAAGGAAATTATCGAAAAATTTTGATTTATCTGCTGAGATAATGAGAAATCAAAAATTGCACAATTCATAAAAGATATCTATGTAGATAGATACAAGTGAGTAAATAATCAAGAAGTGCTTGAAGCATATTTTTCATACAGACTTCCAATTCATATTGAATCATATGAAAAACAATGAAAAACATTTACTATAAGTTGAGATATATTTGGAGAGTCGAGTCAGACTTTTTCTGGAACAACAGCATTTTCTTGACTCAAGAACTTTCTTGATCAGAAGCTCGGTCTCAAAGGGATAGAAACAAAAGGATTTGAAAATAGAGAAGAAGGTGAATGAGTACATGCTACAGCCGTTGCAAAAGTGTCTGTCCATGATGAGGATATTTCAGAGGAATGATACTGACAAAGTGAAGATATAG
Organism: uncultured Candidatus Peribacteria bacterium; assembly: GCA_964430065.1. Lineage (GTDB taxonomy): Bacteria > Patescibacteriota > Gracilibacteria > BD1-5 > UBA2023 > JAGOMW01. The sequence goes on along the minus strand of CAYSEP010000038.1, from coordinate 1,157 downwards.
AACTCGCAAGCATGAAGGCACTCGTACATGCTTATAAGAAATACTATTCTCATGCAAAATTTTCTCAATCGTTATCAAGTTAATCACTCATATTTATATTAATCTCATCCAACTTTAGAGGAGTCTTATAAATCTCCTCCGCATTCTCTATCAGATATCCAAAAATATTTTTTCAATACTCATTTTCTATAGAGATTCTAAAAAAATCAAAAAATATCCTCTAGTGAAATCTAGAGGATATTTTATCTATTGTATGGGAAGCGCCTTTGGTGTACTTCGATTACTGGCATCCGTCATCTCATAGGGATTACTCGTTCTGAGTACCGGAGTAGTCTGGAATGTTCCAGTTGTTTTGGTGGTTGATTGAGTCTTTGCGGGAGCTGGGGAAGGGGCAGACTTCTTCTTTGGTAGAGGAGTCTTCTGCGTCACTGCTTCCTTTTTTATTTCTGCCTTTGGAATTCATGGGAGAGACTCGCAGACGATGCCATCCTTGTCACCATCGAGACGATAGATATCGAGAGATTTTACTTTCTTGGTATCAATTCCAGTATTGTATGATGCAATCTCAGTGGCACATTGATTGTACTTGTCTTGCGCTTCAGCTTGTGTGGTGAAGTTCTTGCAATCGAGATCACTGGTATCCGCTTGATTTTTGGGAAGCGCACATTCTCCGAGGAGCTTGATGCCTTCTTTGGTATGAGATACTCGAGATGATGTGATACTGCCTGTTTCCCAGAGTTTCCCGAGGTCAAGGTCATAATTGAGGGTCTCGATTCCAACTGCTGCCAGAAGGATGATACCGATTCCGATAGCAAAGCCAGTTTTGATTATTTTCATCCACCAGAGGATAATGAGAACAATTGCAATACTGAATATAATCCAGAAGTGTGTTGATTTTGACTGTCGAGATGGTTCGATTGGTTCGTTCATGATAGTATGAGATATGTATTGTGTGAAGAGATGTTACTTCTCTTCCTTCTCCTCACCGGAATGAATTGGTTTCATAAAAGGGAAGTACTGCACTTCACGGATTGGCTTGTCTTCGAGAAATGCAAAGAATCGCTCACCGAATCCGAATCCACACGTCGGAGGCATACCGTGCTCGAGCATCTCGACGAAGTCCCACTCAGGCATCATCGCTTCATCGTCACCACTGG
>CAYSEP010000037.1:0-9288 GCA_964430065.1 uncultured Candidatus Peribacteria bacterium | reverse complement strand
TTTTTCCTACGTAAGCGATATCATGTCCAGGGAGTGAGGGCATGACAACATAAGAGTATCAGAGTTCCCCTACCCTCTTCTCTAGCAGAGATTCTACCTTGCTACTTACTGCAGTACTAAGCCCATGAGATACTAGATTAGTAGTCATTCATTCACCTACCCTTGCTTTCACGGTATCGATAAGTGTCTCGAATGTATTTGCTCCTCAGACGTGACGTAGATCTAGATTATAACTTAGTATTCCCTTACCAAGAGAAAAATCCACTACTGTCACTCTTGAAACTCCAACACTATCTTGTCACATTGTAACTCTGTCACTCCTTAATCTATCAGTGGCAACAAGACTAAGTCGAAGAGGTATGCTGAGAACATCACGAATCTCTCATATATCATATCATGAATAAGTATTGGTAGTCGGTACTCAATCCGAATCCAATAATTCCACTTCTACTCATAGTGTATCACGTACGACTTGATTAGATCATACTGGTATTATGTTTATTCAATTTGGTATAGCTATCTCCGCATATGTGTCATCGGGTATTGATGTAAAACCAAGGGGAGTGCCATACCCTATCTCTCTGACAACGGTATTATCTGGGAGGAATGAACAGAATGCAGAGAGTCATACAAGAGCATCTTCTCTGTACCAAGTTTCATCTTTGTTTCAGAGAGATTTTATAATAGCTGGATTGGGTGGCGTACCTCAAGTATGTCATCTTTTTCCTGAAAATTTTACACGATAGAATGTATATTTTGATGTATTAAAAGATTTTTCAGGTATTTCTTTCGAGTGTTTTTCCCTTCTTGCTCAACCGATACCCTCAGAAACTATACCGAGATCCTTCCCTTGCTTCTCTATAACTCCACTTTGTTCTATATGGAGCTCTACTCAGAGGGCGTAATCCTGGTTAAAAATAGCTGACTCTAGTATCATTTTTCTAATATCTTCTCTCATGCTTTCTATCGAAACTCAATTCTTACCTGCAAGATGGTGAAGAAATAATATATCTTCACCATTCTTATCTTTTCTATAGACAATCTTTTCTATCTGCTCTATACTGAGCTGTCCTGTAGCTATCTGACTTCCGAGACAACCTACACCATTGTGAGGACTCGACTCTTCTCATCGCCATGCTACGAGGGTGATAGATTTTTTTGGTTTTCCATTTTTTAGGAGATTATCTATAGCCTCCATGCCACTCCCTACTCATATGACACCATCATACATTCCCCCATTTGGTGTACTATCGAGATGAGATCCCATGATAAATCCTTGTTCGTTTGATAATACTTCTATAGTATTTCATTTTTCATCTACTTTTTTCTCCTTACCGAGGATGGTAAAAAACATATTCCCCACAGCATCTGTATGGACAGTATAGTCAATACTTTCTATTAATCCATGTCTAAAGCATATCTTACTCATCTCGGTTTCGAAAATGTCGAAAGCGTGATCCTCCTCCTTGCTCCATGCATAACACTCTCTTCCTCTCGGAATCTCTGCATGAGGATCTGGCATCTGAGCATCAGATCGACTTCATACCGCTATAGACTCAGCAAAACTCATGGCTATTCACAATTTTTCTGGGGGTCACATAAAATCAGGATGATATCAAAATCGCATAGTTTACAATGAATTATAAAGTATATACTAATACCGAATTATATATATTAATATATCTTGTCAATATATTTTGTAAAAGTAAAAATTATTTTCAAAAGGTTTTTGTATTTTCTCCAGAAACCCATACACTTTTCTCTATATCATAACTTCTCCACATATGCATATCACTCTCCGATCCCCTTCTGATTTCCATACGCACCTGCGTGGCTGGAACTGACCGACAGGTGATCCGAAGTCGGCTCGTCCTGAGGCGATCCTCGAAGCGGTATGCGCTCTTCAGTGAGACTATACTCAGGTACTCGCTATGCCGAACCTATTACCGAAACATATAGAAACCGCCGAAGAAGTCGATGTCTATAGGGCGAGACTCGAGAAATATCTTTCTATAGGTACGACTCCGATTATGACGATCTCTCTGAAGCCGACGACGACTCCCGAGATTATCAGATCATGTCAGGGAAAAATCGGTGCCGTGAAGTACTATCCTGGTGGTGTCACGACGAACTCCTGAGGATCGACGGGTGACATCGACCCCGATGACGAAAATACAGGAAAGGTATTCGAAGCGATGATAGAGTGTGGTATCGTCCTCTCTCTCCACCCTGAGACGACGGTTTCGCGAGATACGCATGGCCAGATTACCAAATGATTCGTCCACCGAGCAGAGCGAGAGTTCCGCACGCTTGCCGAGAGGATCGCAGAGAAATACCCGAATCTGAAAATCGTCATCGAGCATATCTCTACTCGTGAGATGGCGGATCTCGTAGCGAGTGAGAAATACCCGAATCTCTATGGATCGGTCACCCCTCAGCACCTTCTCCTCACCGCGCACGATAAAGAGTGAGGTCATGCATTCGAGACACACCTTCACTGTAAGCCAACCCTGAAGGATCCCGAAGATCTCCTCGCGATACAGAGACTCGTCTACTCTGGGAATAGGAAAGTGTTTTTTGGCTCAGACTCTGCTCCGCATCCGCAGGATGTGAAGGAGTGTGCTCACTGTGCGAGTGGAGTATTCTCATCTCCTATCGCTCTTCCTATAGTTACCGACTGGTGGATGTCCGATACGACCCATGCCTGGTGGCAGAGTGTGAGTGGAGAGACTCTTTCTCAGGATGAGAAAATTGCTCGTCTTCAGAACTTCTTTGCAGAGAATGGCGAAGCCCTCTATCCACGAGTTGGAGAAAAAACTATCACTCTCGAAAAATCCCCATTCACTATCCCTTCTTCCTACACCACTTCCCTTCCTGATCTCACTATCGTACCGATGTGGGCTGGGAAAGAGATAGGATGGAGGATTGTAGAGAATAGATAAAAAATAAAAGATAAAAAATATGAAAATCTCTATAGGTTCCGATCATGCAGGGTTTTTCCATAAAGAATCTCTGAAAACATATCTCGAATCACTCGGGCATACTTGCACCGACCATGGAGCTCACTCTACTGAGTCTATGGACTATCCTGACTCGGCTCACCCTGTATGCCAGGATATCATAGATGGTAAAAGTGAGAAATGAATACTTCTCTGCGGGACTGCGAATGGCATGGCGATGACCGCGAACAAATACCAAAGTATCCGTGCCTGACTCGCCTGGAATCCTGAGATTGCCTCGCTTACTCGAGCTCATAACGATGCCAATGTACTCTGCATCCCTGCTCGATATGCAACAGCAGATGAAGCACTCGAAATAGTGAAAACATTTCTCGAAACCCCTTTCGAATGAGGGAGACATGAGAGACGTATAGAGAAAATGTGAGTGTAATATATAATAAGAAGAGAAAAATATATTTTGTCTTGACAAGGGAAGATCTTGAAATAATATCAATGGGTTAAATACTATTTTTTATGATAAATCGTACTATTGCCCTACTTCGACATGCAGATTATGATATACATAATAATGGTAATCTGGATGAGACTAACAAATGACTAGCTCGTAAAAAATGAGAAGAACTCATTGAAAAAATGGGAATAACAGATGATATAGCAAGAATTATTCTTGCATCATCTATTGCTCCGCGTGCTGTACAGACTCTAGAAGCAATTCGTGAAGGATTAGGTTTACCCAAGGAACACCCTATATATCCTTCTGATACCTTATTAGAATCCCGAGATGTCCATTCAGCCTTTAGATTTCTAGATACTTTACCGAAAACTCCTTTTCTGGTAGTAGTCACCCATAGAGATGCTTTTTACTCTCTAGCAAGAAGGTTGGGTGCGAAAAATGAAATCCCACAGAAACCAGGTCATCTAGAATGAATTATATTTCCTGAGGGAACATGGGGTAAATAAAGGTTATTGAACTGATTGATTAATCTTCATCGGGTGATAGAATCATACTTTTTCAAAATAGATCAGACTTACAGGAGCAGACATCAGCCTTCGCATCACATCTTACGGATAAGTCACTTGTGCTTCGCCATTCACAAAGCTCAAGAGTAGCATCTACGTGAGTCTTTCATGAGAGTAAATGGGCTACACACCTATGGTTGCCATCTTTTAATATTCTGTTTCGTGAAATTTGGCAAATAGTAACCCGAACAGAATCCAATACTTCACCTGATTGTATCTGTCTCATATACTGGGCAACCGTAGGGCCGTGAACGGAGTGTTGCTCGCTGTATAGATCACGAATAGGTATACTTTTTTCTAGCATAAAAGAGAGAATTATTTCTTCAGTATATTCACAAACGTCTCACTCGGGATACTCACCCTTCCGAATTGTTTCATCTTTTTCTTTCCTTCTTTTTGCTTCTCGAGGAGCTTGCGCTTACGAGTGATATCTCCTCCGTAGAGCTTCGCAGTCACGTCTTTTCTGAGAGCGGATATATCTTCGCGAGCGACGACATCTCCTCCGATCGCTGCCTGGATCGCTATAGCGAACTGGGCTTTTGGGATATTTTCCTTTAGCTTCTCGCAGATCTTGCCGCCGAGATAGCGGGCACGAGAGCGGTGTACCATCATAGCGAAGGCATCGACCGCATCGCCTGCCACGCGGATATCCATCTTCACGATATCGTCCATCTTGTACATGAGTGGCTCGTAGTGGAGACTTGCATATCCTGATGAGAGCGACTTGAGGTCATCGTAGAAATCCCCGACGAGCTCCGACATCGGGATCTCGTAGTGGAGGACGACGCGCTTGGTGTCGAGGTAGGTCTGATTTCGAAATATACCTCGGCGTTCCTGAGCGAGTGCCATGAGGTTTCCGATGTATTCGTTCGGGGTGATCATCTCGACCTTGGCGATCGGCTCTTCGATATGGATATACGTTCCTGGCTTCGGGAGATCCTCAGGATTCGAGATCCAGAGATAGGTGCATGTTCGCCCATCCCACTCGATGAGTTCAGGATTGGCTCGTGGATAGTCAGCACGCTTATCTCCCGTGATGAGCACCTTATACGTCACCTGAGGACTCGTGATGATGACGTCCATAGCATGTTCTCGCCAGAGACGCTCTTTCACGATATCGAGATGCAAGAGTCCGAGGAATCCGCAGCGAAATCCATATCCAAGTGCGGGTGATGCTTCGTGCTCTGCGACGAGAGAAGAGTCGTTGAGCTGGAGCTTCTCCATAGCGTCTTTCATCTTCGGGTATTCGTCGGTCTCGACAGGAAATACTCCCGCGAAGATATAGGGAGTGATTTTTTTGAAACCGGTGATCGCATTTTTGGACTCTACTGGTCCTGCGAATATCGTATCACCGACACGAGCTTCGTGTATAGACTTGAGTCCTGTTACCACATAGCCGATCTCTCCTTCGTAGAGGACATCGGTCGGTGAATACTTCGGACGGAAACATCCGACTTCGAGCGCTTCGATCTTGGCTCCAGTATTTATGAATTCGAGTTTATCTCCTTTTTTTATTTCTCCAGAGAAGAGCTTCAGATAGACGACCACTCACTTATAGGGATCATACTGCGAGTCGAATATGAGTCCCTTCACTGTTTGGCTCGTTTGGATTCCCCCTTGAGAAAGGGGGTTAGGGGGATTTTGCTCTGGATTTTCGGAAATGAGATCCCCCCTACCCCCTTTGGCAAGGGGGAGAATATTTGGAACAAAGTTCGACTCATTATCGAGTTTTTTCGGTTCTGGCATGCGCTCGAGGACGGCATCGAGGATACTCTGGACGTTCATGCCGGTCTTTGCAGAAACTGGGATGATCTCTTCACGTTTGCATCCGAGGAGGTTCATCACCTCTTCGCTCACGCGTTCGACATCAGCACTCGGGAGGTCGATTTTGTTGAGTACTGGGATGATGGTGAGATCATTTTCTATCGCGAGATACACGTTCGACAGTGTCTGTGCCTCGATCCCCTGGCTCGCATCGACGACGAGGATCGCTCCCTCGACTGAGGCGAGACTTCTGCTCACCTCATATTGAAAATCCACATGTCCAGGAGTGTCGATGAGATTGAGCTCGACTCACTTCCACTCCATGCGCACAGGAGTCAGCTTGATCGTGATACCACGCTCACGCTCGAGGTCCATATTGTCGAGGGTCTGAGACTGGATCTCTCGTTTTTCTAGGGTTCCTGTGATCTCCATGAGACGATCAGCAAGAGTCGACTTCCCGTGGTCGATATGGGCGATGATACAAAAATTACGGATGGAAGAGGGTTTAGACATTAGTCTTCAGTTGAAAGAATATGAAATCAAAGGTCTTGAAGTGCAATGACTAGAATTGATCGTTCAGGAATAGATGACATAGAGGTATCTATTTCTATATGGTGAATGTTTTCTATTACACGTTGCCTGATGGTACAGATAACATTGCTAAAAAGGGCATTGTTCAGAAAATGTTTCGTTCTTGTAGTTTCCTCATTCGAAAGAGGGCGATTGCTTGCCAGCTTCATGCCCTGCATCATAGTGAAAAAGGCTTAAAAGGCAAAAAAGAGTGAAAAAATTTGCAATCCGAGAAATTTTCTCTAACATAGGGTTATAGATTTTTAGCCCCATCGTCATGATCATCTCTGCTCGTCTCACTACATGGTCTAGTTTCGTTTCCTGCTCGCCTGCTTCTTCGCGGGTGAATTTGTGTAGCTTCTAAAAAATAGAAAAACTCCAAACACCTGCGTAAATGTAGGTGTTTTTTTATTGTTTTATTTTCCATTTTCATGAATTACCAATTCGCTCCTGATAATCCAAGACTTGACCGTGCTTATACTCTTCGTGCTGAGTTACGATGACTCCAAGCATGAAATCAGAAATTTTTTCGCAGAGTGATACTGTCTATGAGATATAGGTGGAATGCAATTCTTGCAGGAGAAGGAGAGAAGCTTCCTCATTAGATCCTCGAATTTCTCGGGCAAGATTTCTCGTCACTCGTTACGGAAGCAGACTCGTTCTGTCGAAATGACAGAAACTCTATATGCACCTTCTATCACCTATCCACTATTTACTATCACCTATTTTCTATGTTCGACTTCAAACTCTTCTATGCCCTCACCATCTACATCTCGGCACTCTTCGCATCCAATCTCCTCGGCATGAAGACGATGCCATTTTTCTTCGGGACACATCTGTCGGTTGCCGTATTTTTCCTCCCTATCATCTTCATCACGACGGATATCATCGGACAAGTCTACGGAAAGGATATGTCGAAACGATTTGTCTTCGCAGGGTTTCTCGCGCTCATATTCTTCACTCTTGGCAATCTCCTGACTGAGTCGCTCCCCTGGTCGTCCGCTACCTACGATCGCATAGGAAGTGCATACGATACTATCTTCTCACTCTCGTGGCGCGTGAGTATCGCTTCCCTCTTTGCATTTCTCGCATCGGAGTATATCGATGTCGTCGTCTTCTTCGCTGCGAAAAAAATAAGTACAAATTTCTTTGTCACTTCGACTCTTTCGAATATCATCTCACAAGCGATCGATACCGCAGTATTCATGACTATCGCTTTCGCGTGAGTCTTCTCTCCAGAGAAAATATTGCTCATGGCTATCCCCTGGTGGATCTATAAAGTTCTCTGAGGAGTTCTCTATACACCGATTTCGTATTTTATCCTCTCAATTTTTTCTCGCACATGATCGTCACACCGATAAAGACTCGCATATTTCTCGAATGAGAAGATCTCCTTGCATTCATCCAAGAGCATGTAGATTTTCCACGCTTGTGCGAGAGTTCCCGTCATTCCTGCGGAGGTCTTCGACTGAAAGGAGTGATACCCTTGTGGTACAGGAATCTAGATTCCGTAACAAGTACGGAATGACAGGAACCACAGAAGCCACTCGTGCAAGATGGTGATATCCTCATCATCACTTCGAAGATCGCCGCACTTGCTGAGTCGCGTACCTTCACGGCACGAGACGAGCAAGAGAAGATCAGATATATAGAGGCAGAGTCTACTTGGCATACTCGGACGAAATACGTGCACCTCTCCATAAAGGATGGTATGCCAATGGCAAGTGCAGGTATAGATGAGTCTAACGGTGATGGTAAGTGTATCATGCTCCCGAAGGATTCTTATGAAAGTGCCTATCATATATGGCTCACACTTCGAGAAAAATACCTATTCGCGAATCTTGGCATTATCATCACAGATTCACATACGGTTCCTTTTCGTAAAGGGACAACGGGAGTATCCCTTGGGCATATGGGATTCTCTGGCGTGAAAAGCTATGTCGGAAAACCTGATATTTTCGGGCGACCGTTTGCCTTCTCGAAAGTGAATATCGTCGATGCACTGGCGACTGCCGCAGTACACACTATGGGTGAGTGAGATGAGTGCCAGCCCCTCGCGATCATCCGAAATCCCCATGTCACCTATACAGAAGAGAGGCAAAACGGGGATGATCTGATCATCGCACCAGAGGATGATATGTATGGGCCGTTATTTATCTCTCGAGTCTAAGAGATAGGCTACTCTTCTCGTGGTATCAGAAGATTCTTTTTTGACTCGTTCTATCTCATCCTCGATGATGAGGACAGATCCATCAGCTTTTTTAAACACTTTTACTATATTGAGGTTAGCATCGCAGTAGGTCCATACTCCCCTTCTTAATACTGGCTGTATAGGCTTTCCACTATTGGACATGACACCTTCTTGGATATTTTCTATAGGATATCATGCGATGAGAACTTTCTTTCTCTTCCATGTACCAGCCTGATTCTTGAAAACCCGATAGAGGATATCATCGAAAAATAAAAACCAAGAGCTATCATTTTTATCGAATACCAAAGGGTATTCTGGAGATTCTACTACATGTCCTCTTCACAGAAGTGCCGCTATCTCAGTATAGGAGAGGTATGTGGTAGATGCCCTCTTTTCAGAGAGATGCCTGACAGTATTCATTTATATAATGTAAAAATAAATGATTTTTTGTCAATTAAAAATCCCAACTTCCCGCCATATTCGAGCTCTGTGTATAGTTGATCACCGTCGTCTCGAAGAAGTTTCCTTTATCCGCATTGGGATCCTGGAGGCGGTCGAGATGCTTGTACGGATTTTTGATCGCATCAGCGAAGAGGGGCTCGATACCGATCATCGAGAGACGCTGATTGGCGAGCCATTTCGTATACTCTTCTGTAGTCTCTCCGTTCATCCCTGAGATCTTGTTTCCGAGGATTGCTTTGCTCCACGTGATCTCTTGGTCGACCGCGACTTTCGTCATCTCGCGTACGATCTCTTCGTCATACACTTCAGGGAATTCTCTTT
>CAYSEP010000036.1:0-9500 GCA_964430065.1 uncultured Candidatus Peribacteria bacterium | reverse complement strand
CCAGAGAGAAGCTTCGGTGAAGCACTACTCCAAGATACACCCAGAGTTGCTATACTGGCAATCAGAAGGACTGAAAGTGAGAGTATGTGCGTATTTTTCTGCATAAAAAAGAATTACAGAACTACACTACCATATTATAAAAATAAATGCAAATATCCGATATTTTCTCTCGAAAAATGAGTTGACGAGAAAGTGAAATATTCTAAAAAACTTCCAAGATTGGAAGTTTTTTAGAAACCTGTTAGTTGCACCAGAAAGTAACTCAACCTGCTCACCACCCTGAAGCATTAGCATTACATAAGGCTACAGTATTATCAGAACATCCGTATACTCATGTCAACCAACTTGTACATGTGGCGCCATTTGTACCTGAGCAATCAATAGAGTCTTTTTCTGTAGAGAATCAGGTCGGACTTGTATAACTCTGTCATTTTTGGAGGGTTCTATTAGCCCAATACCAATCGCCAGAAATAAAACATTCACCAACAGGCGCACACGCTGCCGCACTACATACTTGACTATCAGTACTACTTCCGCTACAGTTTGCTCCCCCATTTGCTGGAGTTGGATTATCACATGTACGAGAACGTGTCTGGATACCATTCGTTCCACATGCTGTAGCACTACAGGCTGACCATCATGACCAGGCTGACCATCCACCATCTACTGGCACTATACATCCCTGCGTATTACAGCTCTGACTGGTAGATTGTTGGTTATAACATGTATCATAATTACATGTTTCAGTCCGTGTCTGGTTTCCGCCACCACAGCTGAGACTACATGCACTCCATCCTCCATACGTATATGGCCCACTGGTAGGGTTCGGAGGACATGCTGAGGCTGTACAACTTACACTTCCAACATATCCACCACAACTGTCATATTTATCTTGAGTACCATTTCCAGGACCACAGCTTCCACTGCATGAACCATATGTATAACTTCCATTTGGAGTACATGAAGGATTTGGTACGATTCCACTACAGTTAGTCTTACACGCTCATGGTATACTGTTACTATTTGCACCACCGTTATCACAACTCTCTCCTGCTTCTTGTATTCCATTTCCACAGACGGGACTTGCCACAGGATTGGTATAGCTACATTGAGGAGAGTTCGTTCCTCCTCCAGATCACTGGCAAGTCCAGAGACGGTTTTGTCCTGGCGTAGTATTGCCATTATCCCCTGTCACTGTTCCAGATGTACATACTGCTGGAGAGGCATTACATACGCCATTTACGACTCCTCCACATGGTCAGAGAGTTGCTCCGACATTTCCTGCCCCTGTTTTAAATGCGCTCCACTCAGTTGCTGTTCCAGTGGGTACATACACATTTTTTCCACTTGGTGCGGTGACTTTCCTACACTCACTATATACAGTTATGTCTTTCGATGTTCCTGCCATCACGAGAAAACCATTTTGTCTTTTCTCATCTGGTCACCAGGGGAGACCGATCGCCGCATACACACTAGCAGCCACGAGAAGGAGTCCAGCGATAAATAGGAGACGAAAATCTTTTTTTAGCGTTGTTGTTTTCATAGAGAGAATAGAAATATGAATGTATAATGGAGATTTTATGCAAAAATACAAGAGAAGTTCTCTTGTATATAGTAGAAAATATTCTAAAATAATTTGCTTTTTTCCAACTCTAAGCTATACTCCCTTCGTTTTCCTCACGGCTTTCGATTTTGTAATACTGCTCGTGAGGAGTTTTGTGCGTATCCAGTCCTCTCTTTATCGCCTCTTGTCATGGTGCGATACGGCACGGAGATTACACAAATAATTACTAAAAAAGTTTATTTCTCTCTCCATTTTAGGAGTGAGAAAATTTTTAACCTCATACCACCATGGCAAAAACCAAAGAAACGAAAGTTTCTTCCCTCACACCTCAGGCTCAAGGCCTTGGGGAAATTTATAGTGACCAGGGAAGATACTTTTTTAACGATGATCGTACGATCCTCGAACTTCCAGGACTCATCGAAGTCCAGCTCGATAGCTACCGAGACTTTCTCGAGCGTCGCATCGGAAAGGCTTTCAATGAAGCATTCCCGATCGATGATTTCTCAGGAGAAAAAATCTCTATCTACTATAAGAGCTACGCGCTCGAAGAGCCGAAGTACTCTGTTTCTGACTGTAAAAGAAAAAACCTCAACTACGAAGCTCCTATGAAGGTCCGCTTCGAGATGCTCAATAAGCAATCTGGTGAAATCAAAGAACAAGATGTATACCTCGGTGGTATCCCACTCATGACTGAAATGGGAACATTTATCGTGAACGGTATCGAGCGTGTCATCGTCAACCAGGTGATCCGATCGACTGGTATGTTCTTCACTCCAGATCCGAAGGCTCCGAACATGTACAGCATGAAGATCATCCCACACCGTGGGTCATGGTTCGAGATCGAAGTCGAGAAGAAGTGAGTCGTAAACGTAAAAATCGACAAGAAGCGTAAAATCCCTATGACAGTTATCCTCCGTGCCTTTGGGTATGAGAGTGATGCTGATATCCTAAATGCCTTTAAGTGAGAAGATGAGTGGATCACTCGACACGTCGCACCGACGATCGAGAAAGATAAGACGAAAAATCGTATGGAAGCTCTCTATGCTATCTACAAACTTCTTCGTCCAGGAGATCTTGGTACTGACGAACGTGTAGAGCAGCTTTTTGCTTCGACATTTGGTGATCCGAAGAAATTCGAACTCGGAGATGTCGCTCGTATCAAGATCAACCGCAAACTCTCTACTCACTTCGCTGATCATAAGAAGCTCACTGGAGATAAGGAAGCAGAGACGATCCTCATGGGAGTCGACTTCCTTGCTGGTATGAAGTATCTCTTCTCACTCGAAGATGGTCGTCCAGGATTTTTCGCCGACGATATCGACCACCTCGAGAATCGCCGAGTCCGATCTGTGGGAGAACTCGTCTATGACAAAGTTAAAGTCGGTCTCGCTCGTATGGAGAAGATTGCCAAAGATCGTATGACGATCATCGCTGATCTCGAAGAAGCTGTTCCAGGGACATTTATCAACTCTCGTCCTATGGTGGCGGTGATGCGAGAATTCTTCGGTACAAATCAGCTTTCTCAGTTCATGGATCAGTCGAATCCTCTCTCAGAGCTTTCACACAAACGTCGTGTGACAGCACTCGGAGTCGGAGGTCTTACTCGCGAAAGAGCATCGTTCGAAGTACGTGATGTGCACCCTACTCAGTACGGTCGAATATGCCCGATCGCGACTCCAGAAGGACCAAATATCGGTCTCGTACTCCACTTTGCCTCATACGCAAAGGTCGATAAATATGGATTCATCACGACACCATTTCGAAAAGTGTATCACAATGTGAAAAATGATGAAAAATCTCTCGTCGGTCGTATCACTCTCGATGCGATAGTCGATGCCAAGGGTAAGGAAGTCGTCCCAGAGAAGACACTTATCACAAGTGAACTCGCGAAAAAGATCGTAAAAGAAATAAAAACAGATGAGATCGAAGTTCGAGGATTTCTCTCGAATGACTGTGAATACTTCGATGCATACGAAGAGCGATCTCTCGTCATCGCAGAAGCAAATACTCTTACCGATGAATACGGGAACTTCGTCTCGACTCAGATTTCTTCACGTAAGGCATCTGAAGCGGCAGTAGCTCACGTACGTGAAGTGACACATATAGATGTATCACCGAAACAAGTGATGAGCGAGACGACGACACTCATACCATTTCTCGAACATGACGATGCGACTCGTGCCGAAATGGGAACGAACATGATGCGTCAGGCTGTACCTCTCGTGCGTGCAGAAGCACCAGTTGTGGGTACTGGTATGGAGCGTCTTATCGGTGAAGGATCTGGATACGTGATCAAAGCTCCAGAAGCAGGAGAAGTTATCGGAGTCGATGCGAAACATATCTCTGTACTCTATGCGAGTGGAAAGAAGGTCACACATCCACTTTCTACATTCGAGCGATCGAATCATGATATGATCATCCATCAGTGGGCTCGTGTCACGACAGGAGAGAAGTTCGAAGCAGGGAAGATCCTCGCTGACGGTCAGTCTATCGACAACGGTGAGCTTGCCGTCGGACGCAATCTCCGTGTTGCCTATATGCCATGGGAAGGATATAACTATGAGGATGCGATCATCATCTCTGAGCACCTCATGCAGGATGACTACTACACGTCTATCCATATCAATGAATATGTCATGGATGTCCGCGAGACCAAACTCGGCCCTGAGAGCACTACCAATGATATCCCGAACGTTTCGCCTGCGAAACTTAAGGATCTCGATGTCGATGGTATCGTCCGAATCGGTGCCTTCGCAAAAGCTGGCGATATCCTTGTCGGTAAGGTCACACCAAAGGGTGAGGTCGAACTCTCTCCAGAAGAGAGACTCCTTCGCGCGATCTTCGGTGACAAGAGTAAAGATGTGAAAGACTCATCACTCATCCTCCCATCTGGATCAGGTGGTAAGGTTATCGGAGTCCATGTCCTTCGTCGTGAAGACGGAGACAATCTCCCAACTGGAGTATTCAAACAGGTAAAAGTCTACGTCGCTCAGACTCGTAAGATCGAAGTCGGTGATAAGATGGCAGGACGTCACGGAAACAAGGGTATCGTCTCTCGTATCGTGCCAGTCGAAGATATGCCGTTTATGGAAGATGGTACACCAGTCGATATCATCCTGAATCCTCTCGGTGTCATCTCTCGTATGAACATCGGTCAGATCCTCGAGACGCACCTCGGTGGTGCTGCTCAGAAACTCGGTATCAAGGTGGCTACTCCGATCCTGAACTGACTTTCTACTGACCAGATCTCAGATCTTATGCAGAAAGCAGGGATCCCAGCAGATGGGAAGGTCCAGCTCTATAACGGAAAAACAGGAGAATCATTCAAGGAAAAAACAATGGTCGGAATCAAGTATATGCTGAAACTCCACCACCTCGTCGAAGACAAAATCCACGCTCGAAGTGTCGGTCCATACTCTATGGTGACACAGCAACCTCTCGGTGGTAAGGCACAAAATGGATGACAGCGTCTCGGAGAGATGGAAGTGTGGGCACTCGAAGGATACGGCGCAGCCAATATCCTCCAAGAAATGCTCACGGTGAAGTCAGATGATATCAATGGTCGTACACAACTCTACGAAGCAGTCGTGAAAGGAAAGAAAATCCGCCGTCCAAATGTTCCAGAATCGTTCAATGTACTCCTTCGAGAACTTCAAGCACTCAATCTCAATATCGACCTTCTCGGTGAAGAAGAGAAAAATGCTCTTGAGAAAGAAATGAAAGACCGATTCGAAGAACTCGAGAAACTCGATGGAGCGTTCGATATCGAAATCGATCTCCCAGAATCTACTGATGTAAAAATCGATGATGCTCCAGTTACGACGAGTATTACTGAAGAAAAAGAAGAATAATCATAAAGAATTTAACATCCTGCCACTTCCTCCGTATGGCTTGCCCGAGAGAAAAAGAAACTTTGTTTTTCTTTTAGACCTCTTCACTTACGTGGTACGAAGGAAAGTGGATCTGGTTTTTATAACCTAAATTCTAATCCCTAAAAAATTTCTCCTATGTTTCCAATGACAAAAGATCTTGAAAATTTCCTCAATGACAAGATCACTGACTATTCCCAGATCGGAAAACACGCAGGACGCCGAGATATCACTGTCGGGAAAAATCTCGACAATCTCCGTGCGATCTCTGTCGGACTCGCTTCGAAGGAAGATGTCCGTGCACTTTCCTATGGTGAAGTTCTCATCTCTGAGACGATCAACTACCGAACTCAGCGTCCAGAACGTGGAGGTCTCTTCTGTGAACAGATCTTCGGGCCACGCAAGAACTACGAGTGTGCGTGTGGTAAATACAAACGTATCCGTTACAAGGGAGTTATCTGTGAGCGATGTGGTGTAGAAGTCACGACTTCTCAGGTTCGCCGTCAGCGAACTGGTCATATCGAGCTCGCTGCTCCTGTAGCACATATCTGGTACCTGAAGTCTGTCCCTTCTCGAACTGGACTTCTTCTCGATATTTCTGTGAAAAAACTCGAACAAGTCGCGTATTTCGCTTCGTACATCATCACTGAAGTCTACGAAGAGAAGCGCGATGAAGCGATCCATGAGCTCGAGAACGCGTACAAAAATCAGAAAATCACTGTCCAAAAGGATGTACAAAAAGTAATCGGTGAACTCACGCTCCAACTCGAAGAGAAAAAAATCAGCAAGAAAGAATTCGCAGAACTCGAAGGTATGCATACTCGTCGTATCGATGAACTCGACACCGAGTACAATAAACTTCGCGATCTTCTGAAGTCTCTGAAAGTCGCTGAAGTGATCGGAGAACTCGACTATCGTATTATCTACGAGAAATTCCCTCATGTGTTCAAGGGTGGAACTGGTGCAGAACACCTCAAAACTCTCCTCGAACGTATCAATCTCAAGGAATTTATCGCGGCTGAACAGGCAGAACTCAAGATCGCTCCAAAGAGCAAACACAAAAAAATCCTCCAGAAACTCAAGCTCGCTTCGAGTCTCTTCAAGAGTGGACAACGCCCTGAGAATTTTATCCTCGCGGCACTCCAGATCCTTCCTCCAGATCTCCGTCCTATGATCCAGCTCGATGGTGGACGTTTCGCTTCATCAGATCTCAATGACCTCTATCGTCGTGTTATCAACCGAAACAATCGTCTCCGCAAACTCTCAGAACTCGGAGCTCCAGAAGTGATCCTGAAGAACGAAAAACGTATGCTCCAGGAAGCCGTCGATATGCTCCTCAACGGTGATGTACGCTCAAATCGCCCAGGATATACGACAGCGACGAAGAAAAAACTCAAATCACTCGCTGACATCCTCAAGGGAAAACAAGGACGATTTCGTCAGAATCTCCTCGGTAAACGTGTCGACTATTCAGGACGTTCGGTGATCGTCGTCGGTCCAGAACTCCAGATGAACGAGTGTGGTCTTCCGAAATCTATGGCGCTTACGCTCTTTAAGCCATTTGTCATCGGAAAACTCATCGAGAAAGAAATCGCCTACAACGTAAAACACGCTGAAAAAACGATCGAAGAAAAAACAAAAGAAGTCTGGGATACACTCGATGAAGTGATCGATGGAAAATACGTTCTATTGAATCGTGCTCCGACGCTTCACCGTCTCGGTATCCAGGCATTTCGCCCGGTACTTATCGACGGTAAGGCTATCCGTCTCCAC
The DNA here is from genome assembly GCA_964430065.1 of uncultured Candidatus Peribacteria bacterium. Taxonomy (GTDB): domain Bacteria; phylum Patescibacteriota; class Gracilibacteria; order BD1-5; family UBA2023; genus JAGOMW01. Next base: position 2,294 of record CAYSEP010000036.1, on the reverse strand, counting down.
CCACTTTGTTGTACTGCGTTCAACGCGGACTTCGACGGTGACCAGATGGCAGTCCATCTCCCACTGACTATGGAAGCACAGAACGAGGCATCATCACTCATGGTGACTTCGAAGAACATGCTCAATCCATCGAACGGTGAACCGATCGTGGCGCCTTCTCAGGATATGATCCTCGGGTGTTACTATCTCACGAAGATCGATGCAGGTGACTCGAAGTACGTATTCGCAAGCGGAGACGATACTATGGTTGCCTACGAGAACAATGTGATCACTCTCCATACTCCGATCAAGATCCGAGTAAATGGTGTAGTGACGGATACGACGTACGGACGATTCCTCTTCAACGAGATCCTTCCTGAAGAGCTCGGCTACGTGAATGAAACCATCGGAAAAAATGCTGCGAAAAAACTCCTTTCTCGCTCATTCGACATCCTCGGTGGAGAAGAGACAGCATTTCTCGCGAACAAGATCAAGAATCTTGGATTCAAGTATGCTACTATATCTGGACTTACGGTTTCTGCATTCGACATGCATATCCCGATGGAGAAAGATATCTTCGTGAACGAAGGAGAAGAAAAAATCAAAGAAATCCAAAAGGCTCACTGGCATGGACTCGTCACAGAAGACGAGCGCTACCTCCAGTCACTCCAGATCTGGAGTGCGGTTAAGTCGAAGATAGAAAAAGAGATGAAAAAGAATTTTGATCCGAAAAATCCGATCTACAATCTCGTGGATTCAGGAGCTCGAGGAAACTGGGGAAATGTGACACAGCTCTGTGGTATGAAGGGTCTCGTGGTTTCTCCTACAGGAAAGACGATCGAACTTCCGATCAAGTCGAATCTGAAGGAAGGATTCTCGACACTCGAGTACTTCATCGCGACACACGGATGACGAAAAGGAAAGGCAGATACGGCCCTCAAGACCGCTCAGTCAGGATACCTCACCCGTCGTCTCGTGGATGCTGCGCAGAATATCCTTATCCGAGAAAATGACTGTCATACAGTCCAACACGAAGTATTCGATCGAAGTGAAGAGAAATCACTCTTCGGCGATACCTTCGAGAACAAAATTTTCGGAAAGTTCACTGCACAGACTGTCGTCGATGTCAAAGGAAAAGTGATCGTGGAAGAGGGTGATCTTATCACCAAGGAGGCACTTGCTCGGATCATGGAATCTTCAGCTACCAAGGTCGCAGTCCGATCTGTCCTCACGTGTGAGACAGAGGAAGGTGTCTGTCAGAAGTGTTATGGTCTCGATCTTGCTACGGCAGATATCGTCGCTATCGGTACTCCTGTCGGTATCATCGCCGCTCAGTCGATCGGTGAACCAGGAACTCAGCTCACGATGCGTACGTTCCACTCAGGATGAGTGGCGAAAGAAGGAGGGGATATCACGGCAGGTCTCTCTCGTGTCGAAGAGCTCTTCGAAGCACGAAATCCGAAGTACCTCGCTGAGATCGCTCCATTCGAAGCGAAGATCACGAGTATCGAAAAGGAAGGAGGTGAAGTAAAAATCACTCTCGAAGCCCTCGGAAAACAAATGCGAGAATACTATACTGGAGAAGTCGAGATGAATATCCTCGTGAAAAAATGAGATACCGTCGAGATGAAACAGATCATTGCGAAAGGAAAAGAATCAAAACAAAAAATCCAAACACTCCAAGCAGGACGTGTCGTGAAAGTCACGGATGATGTCATCGTCATCGAGGATCTCGCACCAGAAGTGGTCGAGTATATCGCTCCAGCAGGACGCAATCTCCTCATTGGTGAAGGTGATACGGTAAAAATCGGACAGAAGATGACTGAGTGACACGTATCTCTCCAGTCTCTCATGGATACAGCAGGATCTCTCGCGACAGAGCTCTATATCGTATGAGATATTAAGGAGATCTACTCATCTCAGGGTCAGACAGTGAATGCGAAACATATCGAACTTATCGTTCGTCAGATGTTCTCGAAAGTCCGTATTACCAATGCTGGAGATTCGACATTCTTCCCTGGAGATATCGTCGATATCATCCGCTTCACGAAAGAGAATCGAGAGCTTGCGAAAGCAGGGCAGAAAGAAGCGATCGGAGTCCAGATGCTCCTCGGTCTCACGAAGATATCACTCTTCACGGAGTCATGGCTCTCGGCTGCATCGTTCCAGGAAACAGTCCGTGTTCTCGTGGATGCATCGACTTCTCGAAAGATTGACAACCTCGAAGGACTCAAGGAAAATGTGATCATCGGTCGTCTCATCCCAACTCTCGGATACTTCGAGAACAATCGTGATGTCGGAGAATTCTTCTCTCA
>CAYSEP010000035.1:0-9685 GCA_964430065.1 uncultured Candidatus Peribacteria bacterium | reverse complement strand
ATAAATTCATCACTAATCGTCCTGATCTCTTCTCTGTCGTCGGGAATGCACGAGAATTTCACGCTGTCTTCCAAACTCCTCCCCTCATAGGGGAGGCTGGGAGGGGCACCCCCTCTCACTCACCCTACAAGGGGGAGAATTCTCTCGATACTCACATCGAAACCAAAAACTGTCTCTCCTACCACCTCATGAAGATGGAAGGGATCACGGTAGGGAAGTCACCATGGGGAATCACTCTCATGATGGAACGTGCAGGACTATGACCAAAGATGGACATCGTCGATATCACCAATCTCATCATGACCGAACTCGGTCAGCCGATGCACGCCTTCGATGCGGATAAGATCGTGGGAAATATCTCTGTACGACAGGCAAAGAAATGAGAAAAAATCCTCGCGCTTAATAATACAGAATACGAACTCACTCCTGATGACATGGTCATAGCAGATGCGAAATGACCTGTCGCGATAGCTGGGGTGATCGGTGGTATGGAGAGTGCCGTAAGTGAATCTACAAGAAATATCATCTGGGAATCTGCCTGCTTCGATGCGACTGCCGTCCGCCTCACCGCTCAGAGACACGGTATCCGTACCGATGCGAGCACTCGCTATGAGAAATCGCTCGACCCGCTTCTCGCATGATCGACTTTCCCTCGTGTCGTCGAATATATGAAGTTCCTCGGAAAAGATATACAAGTGACAGGAACATCATCGTATCTCGACGAGTCTCGTGTGAACGATATCACCATCGACGTGGATACTGACTTCATCGAGATGAAAGCAGGAACAAAAATCCCAAACAAAGAAATCCACGCTATCCTCGAGAGACTTGGCTTCGAGGTTTCTCTAGCATCAAGAGAACATGCAGAAAAAAATGAGAAAAAAACCCTCTTCTCCGCGAAGATAGAAATATCTCTCGGAAACGAAGAAGAAAATGAATACTTACGAGTACAAGTCCCGTCTTGGCGAGCGAGTAAAGATGTGAATATAAAAGAGGATATCGCGGAAGAAGTGGCTCGTGTCTACGGATATGATCGGACTCCGCTCACTCCGCTGAGTGCGAATTTCCGCATCGCGAAGAAAAACCATGAGATCGTCCTTCGTGATCTCTCTCTCGAGCATTTTGCTGGAAAGAACTATCACGAAGTCTACGGATACTCGTTCACGAGCGAGGCGCTCGATCGCCAAATCGGACTCACGGATATGGATGATGCGATCAGTATACAAAATGCGTTCAACGAAGAATATACTCATATGCGTCGATCTCTCGCACCGAGACTCCTTATGGCGACTGCTGAAAATCTAAAATACTCAGATCATTTCGGATTCTTCGAGATCGGGAAAGTCTACTCGAAAAATAGTACAAAAAGTCTCAGCGACACTCTCCTCGAAAATATCGCGATAAAGCCATACAATGAGAATAAGAAGATTGCTTGAGTCCTCGTCGGAGGATCTCTCGAAGAGCTCAGAAAGACGCTCGAGACCTACCTCGAACGGGCTATAGGATTCGTCCCACCAGTCCACACAGGAACGACTCATGCACTCTTCCACCCTGGTATCTCTGGCGCATACATGGAGTGAGACGCGACTATCCTCGCATTCGGCGAGCTCCATCCGAGCGTCGCGACCTCTTTCGGACTTCCCAAGTGAGTTCTCTACTTCGAGGGAGACTATGAGGAGATCCTCAGAGAAATGCAGGATCGGGATACACGGTTCCACTCGATATCGAAATATCAAACCATCTCTCGAGAGCTCAATTTCGTGATGAAATCCAACACTCCGACAGGAGATGTCGCGCGTATCATCGACGCCGTGCACCCATGGATCGAGTGAGTCCATGTGGACTCTGTCTATGAAGATACATCGAAGCTCGGGGAAGGGATGAAGAGTGTGAGTTTCGCATTCACCCTATCGAACCACGATGCGACGATATCTGATGAAGAAGCTCTCTCGGTACAAAATATGGTGATCGAGAAGATGAAAGAGAAGGGGTACAATCTGAGGGGATAAAGACACAGGCTTATGCAGAATGATAAAAATTCATCACCATCAAGAGTTTTAGACTGAATAGAAAAAGCTGCAATACTATGAATATTCGCCTTTACAGCAGGCAATGTGGCAACCCATTTGGATGTAAAAGAGTTATCACTAGCATCATGAGTAGTTTCTGGATGAGCTGGAGTACTTATAGCGTGAGTAACTGCCTTAGTAGTAAGTATAGTCTATCATAGAAGTGGAACACACCAATCTATAGTCTTACACCCCATCATTCAGAAGACTGGGGAACTCTATCTAAAAATCATTACTGGCATAGAGTGGAGAGAGTGGACTCAGGCTCATAGATATCACCATGGTCATGCGGATACAAATAAAGATCCTCATAGCCCTAGAAACAGTGGACTCAAAAAAATGTTACTCGATTTTACCTATAGAGATTATACTCGAAGGATAGAAGAGTTAAAAAATGATTGAGCGTTTAAAGAACCTCAGAAAATGCATAGCTTAGGAGAGAAGGTTTTGTATCCTTCTCTTGTACTCAATGCCTGAGTAGCTTGATTCTGAAGTAGTCATGCACTTATAGCATTTATAAGTACGTATATATGACTGAAGCTCGTGGCATGGACAGTAAATGGCGTATGACACAATCATGAGGAAAGAAGGCAAGAATATGGAAAGAGTTATGCTCAAAATATAGGAGAAAATTCTTCTGGAATTAAAAAAAGGCTCATACAAGTTTGGATAAACTTCACAGGATGAGAAGGGTTGCATGGAAATCATCACTTACATCCGAATAGTGCTGACCTATCTCTCGGATGAAAAGATGGGACTTTCGATCTCGGATTTTTTTGTGCGAGGATTCTAGAAAAAATATGACTCGCAAAAATAAAAGTTGTATATAACTCTCAGGGAAAGCGTACAGAAAATAAATAGTATTTCTTTTTACTACTACTTGTATATATCTCCTCGACTATCCGCGTCGTAGAAATAGACGAGGATCATATCATCGATCACTTCATAGAGAAATCGATATTTCCCGATCCGCATACGGTAGTGTCACTCGTGTCAGATATATGGCTTCGCGTCGACTCACTCGGGATGATGAGGATTGAGTCGTATTTGTGGCATTTTCTCATCGAGTCGCCTTCCTATATCTCTGTGCTTATCGAGGAATTTTTCGACTTCTTTCGAGAGTTTCAGGTTATGCATATCTATCGGAATTTATGTGCTATATCCTCCCAATTCACTGCCTCACCTCTCGCAAGTTCAGCACGAGCCTCGAGCCATTTCTCATGCGCTCACTCAGGATAGACGAGTTCTCTCATATCTTCATCGACTGGGCGCACTTCGAACGCGGGCTTCGAGTGGATGAGTACGATATAGCTAATCTTTTTTTCTCGTGCTTCACGAGTATAGCGAGATATGTTGTTCCTGTAGTCAGAAAGAGTGATATATTTAGTCATATTTTTTATAAAAAAATAATTTTGTGCAAATAATATACCAAAATATTGCACAAAATCAAATAAATCCATCAATTTCTTTTTCCATTTTTCACCTTTTCTGCTATGATAGGAGTATGCCAGAGACTACTCCTATCATCCCCGAAGTAGACTATAGAGAAGCAGAGAGACTCATGCACGAGCTCATAGCGAAAGTGCAGGAGTATATGAAGCGTGTGCCACCAGAGATGATCGAGAAGACGCTCTGGGATACCTATGTGTTCGCGCGGGATGCTCACCACGGACAGATGCGCAAGAGTGGAGAGCCCTATATCACGCATCCGATCCAGGCGTGTTTTCTCCTCCTACACTTGAAGCCAGATCTCGTCTCTCTCCAGTCATGTATCCTCCATGATGTGATCGAAGATACGTCTTTCGACAGATCAGAAATCACCAAAAGATTCTGAGAAGAGGTTGCCTCTATCTGTGAAGGTCTCTCGAAGCTCTCTGCGATCAAGTATCGTGGGGAAGAGCGCACCGTCGAGAGTCTCCGCAAGATGCTCATCGCCATGGTCGAGGATCTCCGTGTCATCATCGTGAAGCTAGCAGATCGCCTGCACAACATGCAGACCCTCGATCACCACCCCGATCCGAAGAAGCGTGAACGTATAGCCCTCGAGACACTGAATATCTATGCTCCTATAGCAGATCGACTCGGTATATTTCGTATGAAAGAAATGCTAGAAACCGAGTGTTTTCGCGTGCTCCATCCCGAGGCATATGTGTCGATCACGACTGAGCTCGAGAGCATGCGAGAAGAGCAAGAGTATTTCGTCACTGAGGCAAAAGCGATAATTCGCAAGATGATCCCCGAGAGCGTCCCGATCATCGATATATCCTATCGGATCAAGGCGCCATACAGCATATACAAAAAACTTCAGCGAAAAGAATACACCTACAGCCATACTCGAGATCTCTACGACCTTTTTGCTATCCGCATAATCACAGAGAATATACCCAGATGTTATGAAGTACTCTGAGTCCTGCATAACGTATTCGTCCCGATGCCAAAACGGTTCAAGGACTATATCGCCCTCCCGAAAGAAAACGGATACCAATCGCTCCATACCACCGTCGTCGGACTCTTCCCAGAAGTGCGCTCTCAGCCGACCGAGATCCAGATACGTACAGAAGAGATGCATATCCAAGCAGAAATCTGAGTGGCTGCGCATTTCGAATATGCAGAAAAGTGAACATCGGTAAAATCGAAAGATAGCTACTGGGTAGCGACGATCAAAAAAATCGTAGAAAACTCTCTCGAAGGAGGAGAGTTCATGAGTGAGATGAATATGAGCGTCTTTTCGGATCAGATATTCGTCTTCACGCCAAAGGGAGATATCATCACTCTTCCGAAGTGAGCCACACCGATCGACTTCGCCTATGCGATCCATAGTAAGGTAGGAAACGAGCTCACGATAGCGAAAGTGAACGGGCAAGTCGTGCCACTCGACTATGCACTGCACAACGGTGAGAGCGTACAGATCGTGACGGATGTTCATAGAAAACCGAACCCGACATGGCTCTCCTTCGTAAAAACTCCGAAAGCACGAGAGCATATCAGACAATTCATCAACCGTGAAGAGCGTAGTTTTTTTATCGAAAAAGGACGGTTTATCCTGAACTCGTACCTCGAACGCAACTATGGTCGATGACTCGATAAAGAGCTCTCGCTTCTGAAAAATCTCGATGGGAAAAACCTCGATACTAAGCAAAAAGAAGATGTCCTCGTCCAGCTCGGGAATCTCTCACGAAAACCAACAAGTGTCCTTCGTTCGATCAATGATGTACGTCTCAAGGAACTTTTTGGAGATGAGAAACCTGTCACAAAAAAAGATGAGAAACTCCAGAAATGAAAAATGTGACAAGAGGAGATGGATCATGTCATCATCGGAAAAGAGCGAAATATACCGCATAAAATGGCACTTTGTTGTATGCCAAAACCTGGGGACCGCATCGTCGGTGCGATCGGAAAGGGGATCGTGACGATACATAAGTTCAACTGTGAGAACATGGATCGAGTCTCTCTCGCGAGACGAATCCCAGCACGGTGGAGCAGTACTCGAGTCGAAGGTATCACGATAGAGATGGACGTGACTTTCGCTGATAAAAGATGACTTCTACGGCAAGTGACAGAAATATTCTACCAAGCAGGACTCAACATAGAATCTCTCTCTACAGAAAATCTCGGAAACGGAAAAGTCGTCGACCACTTCAAGCTCAAGTGAGATGAAGAAGACTACTACCTCTATGAGCGCATCGTCGAACGCCTTAAGTTCGATATACCAGAAATGCTCGAATCCAAACTTATATCTCTGAGTTAATTAAACCGTCATTCCTACGGGAATGGGAATCTCATCGTTTTTTATGAAACTTCTCACTGGACTCATCCTCATCGCTCTCGGGGTAGCAATACTGCGCTATCGTTACCAGATCTATAACTTCACGGGTGAGTGGGGCTGGGCAAATCAGTATCTCGGTGGAAATGGCACTATCACGGCCATCTCACTGATCGGACTCCTTCTCATCGGTGCGGGTTCAGCGTATCCATTTGGAGCTTTTGATAATTTTGGTGGGCAACCACAACTTTCTATTAAATAAACTATGCCAAACGTATCACAAGCATGGGTAGATCTCTGATGAAGACCGCCAGAAATAGAAAGATTATGAAATGTTATTCCGTTCAAAAGACCAGGGTATAAGGCGATAAATACAACAAGAAGTCAAACTGAACAGATCTTGCTATGAATGCTCGATATAGCAAAACTTCAAAGAGACCCGGAAGAAAGTGAAGTATCCCTTTTCTTCAACACTATAGACAATATCATACTACATTTGTGACTTCCTTATAAGGAAACTCTAAAAGGTATGGGACAAAGCCTGTACATAAAACCACAACTCATACGATCACATATACTATGGAACCATCTTCAGGAATCTTTTTATTGGCTTCAACCATATTTTGAGGAAGACGTAATGGATAATAATATCTCTCCAGAAAACCTTTGGAATAATAAAAGAAAAAGAACATGGCAAGGCGCTATGACAAAAGACGAGTATATGGGGTTGTACGAATACTATAAAACAAGATTTCTAAAAAAGTAAAAAACGAAATTCTCTTGCAAAAGTAGAAACTTTCTATAGAATCCACTCGCTTTGGGGTATCGCCAAGCGGTAAGGCTCCGGACTCTGAATCCGGCATCCTAGGTTCGAATCCTAGTACCCCAGCCATAAAAAATCGAGCTCGCAGACCATGTTGCCTGCGTTTCACATAACACTCAGTTTCCGCATAAAATAGAAGGAACTTTCCGATTTGGAGAGTTCCTTTCTTTTTTGATTTCTTGAGGTTATATATGTGTCCTGCTATCTAGAGTTTCTTGGATTCGAACTTTTTAGGATACTTTAAATGATCCTGATTTTTCTATGTAAACTTTTTTCTCTTTGAGAATTATATCTGCCTGGATCATCCCCAGTATTTCTCGCTTTTCATCTTTGCTTCCATTCGAGATCATATACTTCATATACTCTCTGAGGTTTATCTGTTTGGCAGAGACGACATCTCGAGAGTCTTTTTTGAGGAGTTGGGATTGGAAGAGATTGTACCTTCGTATTTCTTCCTTGAGACTATCTCAGACAGATATGGTATTAATATCTATATCATCAAGCATTTCTAGGAGCTGTAATATGAGAGCATCTTCTCGGATCATAGGATTCATACACTTATGATCATGACATTTACTACAGTGGTAGTAGACGTAACTTCTCGGATCTTTTTGTCAGAGTATTTTCTTAAACTTTTCTTGAGCTGTAATACCAGACCCACACATACCACACTTCATGATTTTCGTGAATTCGAAGTTCTTATTCCGTGGTCTATATCTTGGAGAGAGATTGAGCTGATCTTGTACTTCATCGAAGAGTTCTTTGGTAATAATCGGTTCATAGTTTCCCTTACACCAATTCCCACTTCCTCTCGGGTATTCATACATACCGTAGTACATAGAATTATTGAGGATAGAGTATATAGCAGAGACGACCAGTGGTTTCCCACTTCGAGTCCTCATAGGAGTTTCTTCGAGGAGAAATCTCTGTACTGCTCGACCACTCATGCCTTCATGGGCTACTTTCTCGAATATAAGCTTTATGTATGGAGCTCTCTCAGGATCAATAGCTATCTTTCCACCGTTTCTGAGATAGCTTCTTTCATTCGTATATCCAAGTGGTGCTTTATGAGGGAGATGTCCAAGTTCTGCTTTCGTTTTGAGCCCTCGGATAACATTTATACTTCTGTTATCGTTCTCGAGCTTTGCCTGAGAGCAGAGAATCATGAGGAGGAATTTCTCATTGGGAGCATTCTTGAAAATCTGACCGTTGGTTCTGATTTCCTGAAGTTTCCCTTGATCCATGAGATCAACCACCGACCCGAGGTCTCAAGCATTTCTCGAGAGCCTATCTGGAGCCCAGGAGAGAATCGAGTTATACCGTCATTGTTTGAGTCACTCTAGGAGAGTATTAAATCCTTCGCGAGCTCATGAAGCTTTCGCTGATTTACTCTCCCTGATGATCTCGACTACATCGAGTTTATCTCGTTCTGCCACCTTTCGCATTGCCTCGATCTGAGACTCTATAGAAAGTGCTTGTCGCTCATCATCCTCCGATGATTTTCGTACATACAAGCAGTAGGTTCGAACCAGTGTCTCTTCTCAAAAGCTTCGAATGTTTTCCCAAGGATTTCATCCTCCTGTCTGAGGTTTCATGGATGATGTTTTTGGTCTTTCGAGCGTTTCAATCATAGTCTTGAAGTTATTATCCTACAAGACACATATATGTATTTTTCCACTCGGAAGTCTAGGCGAAAGTGAGAGAAAAGAGAATTAAGATGCCAAAAAGCCCATTAAAACGTTCAAATATAGAAACAATGATCCTTTTTCTCGTAAACTGCCGTTACCATCATCGTAAGTGCATCCACAAGATCATCATGTCGTTCCTTTCCAAATCCAACCAATTCTTCTACAAGCATTCTTCATGCTTCAGTATTCGGAAACCGAATCTTTCCAGAACGTATAAGGTCACTTATGAGAATCAGTCGCTCTCGTTTTGATCCTGCTGGCTTACGACCAACAATATCCATTTTTGAGTTTTTCTGGAGGAATTTCTCCATAGCTATTTGGTAGCCGACGGTTTCTATATAAACCTCATGTTTTTTGAGATTATGAAGATCTGAATTCTTTTTATGGTAGAATTCAAGAGTCTCTACTGTCGTTGGGAAATCCATTTTGCTTTTGAATGCATCTATAATATAGATCATTTTATGCTCATGTTTTCCCCAGACGGATCCTGTGACAAATGCTGTATAATCTGCTGAGTCTGACTCTGAAATAGCTAGGTCAACTCCTGTAGCGAGCTGATGAGGATGAGTCGGTTGGGTTTCCTCGTAAGTTTCGCTCCATCCACCTCTTTCTCTATGAACCATAGAGGATCATCGCTCAGGAAGGACATCATACCAGTGAATCCACTCTGGCTTAATAACCTGTCATTCTGCTCCTGCATCCTCGAGAAGATACTCAGTTCTCCATGCAATCTCACTTCAAATCGTCTCCCTGAGTTCTTGTATATCTTCATCTGTGTACCTCTCGCTCCAGAGGCACTTTCCGTGTTCATCGAGAAGTGGATATTTGCGAAATACTCATGACTTCTGTCCGCTTTCGATACGTTCCCTCATTCGCATGAGAAGTGAGTCTCTATGGAGCATATTTCCTACGAGAAATACTCGAGTCTTCTTGATGTCTCCAAGAGGTATGAGCTCTTTTGTGAACCATTCAAAAAGTTTATCTCGTCATTCACGAGTTTTTACAGACTGGAGATCCTCTATATCGTCAGCGATGATGAGTTCTGGTCGATGATTGCGATGACGCATTCAACGAGTGGATTGATCCACAGAAACCACGGTAATACGAGCCTGAGACCTCAGAAGTACAATAGAAGAGGAATTGAATTCATCACCATCATCTCGAAATGGTCAAAGGTCTTTTTTAAGAAGCTCATTATTGAGAATTTCTTCTTTGAGGTTTCTCATATAGAGTTTTGCTTGTCCTTGAGTCTGAGCTACGATGACAATGAACTTATACTGATGTTTTCCAAGAATACTCCAAATAGGGAATGCTGTATTGATTATAGTAGACTTTCCTGATC
>CAYSEP010000034.1:0-10380 GCA_964430065.1 uncultured Candidatus Peribacteria bacterium | reverse complement strand
CTCGTAGCTATTCTTCAGATACTGATAAAACAAACTACTATAGACAACTCTATAGCGGACTCTCTGACGGGATCGATCTCTTGACGGTCATCCGAGATAGAGTAGGAAGCCTCATAGGAAATCCTCCAGTAAGTGTCTCTCCTGGGAATCCAGCGAATCCTCCTGGAGGACCAAGTCCATCTCCCGTTACGATCACTAATCCTATAGCGAACTATCCTATACCTGCACCATGTACTGCTGGCGTAGTGCTCGGACAGGAACTCATGGGAACAGCAAATGGGGGATGGATCCGTCGTGAATTCCCAAAATCTGCTGATCTCGTCGCATGACATGTCTATAAGCTCCGTATCGATGAAAGTGACGGACAGGATGGTATAATCCAATGGGTAGACGCTCCACCCGAAAGAGTTTCTACAGCTGTGAAGATCTCTCCATACCCATGTGACTTCGTCACACTCGAGCAGGAGAAAAGATACTACAATGGACGTATCACTGTAGCAGATCGTCTCAAGACATGGTGGGATAGTATCATTGTTCCTGCGGATACACAAGTGAGTGCCTGTATGGGCATAGGGAGTTCATGAGGTGCCGGATATAAAATAGGGAGTTCATTTAGCTCTTCCCCATCCAGTACTTGTACTCTCATACAGTGAGTAACTTACTATGTCAATGTTCGCCCATCATTTACCTTCATGCATGGGGATGGATGTAATGGTACTTATGCCTGTAACTATGATCTTCTCGACTGAGGAAGCCAGAAGATATCAGAAAACAGACCATTTTTGGGTGGCAAATACAGTCAGTATACACAACTTCGTTCCACAGAAAATGTAGAAAGTCTCCGTCAAAAAGTCATAAATGACTACAAGACAAAAGGAGTAAATAGTGATGGACTCACCAATACAGCTCTCTGAGGGACTACAGTCACTCCACCAGTAAATACTTGAGGACCCGTCATCGTTCGTGAGGGACCATGGGAACGTACAGAAGATATATTTTGTCCTGGAACTCTCACAGAACTCCAGTCAAACTACCCAAATGGATATAACTACTCCAATCAGTGAAATACCTACTGGAATGTGAAGAATTATCAAAATCCAAGTGATGACTCTCTTCCGACAAGCTGTACAACAGGAAAAAAATTTGTGAAACACGGAATGCAGGCAACATGTTACGTATATACCTGTAAGAATTAAACAATGATTCTCCGAAAAAAATCCGCACGAAAAATGGCGGATTTTTTGCTTTTTTAGCCGACTTGTGAGAATATAAGATGAGTTAAGGAAGTTCTCTTTTTTCTACATTCTATTTTTTATCTCCATCATATGGATATCGCCTATATTTTCGCTGGACTCTGTCTCGCACTTGTCTGTGCATTCGAGTTTATCAACGGTTTTCATGACACTGCGAACGCCGTCGCACCTGTAATTTACTCAAACTCTCTTTCTGCAAAAAAAGCAGTTCTTCTCGCTGCATTTTTTAACTTCCTCGGAGTAGTCATCGGTGGTACGGGAGTCGCTATCGGCATCATGAAGCTTCTTCCTCTCGATAAGATTGCTTACGAGTCGTCGAATCATGGTATGGCATTTGGTATCTGTGTCGTGCTCTCACTCCTCATCGCAGCTATCATCTGGAACTTCGGGACATGGTACCTCGGACTTCCTGCGTCGAGTTCTCATACACTTATCGGATCAATCCTCGGTGTATCACTCGTGATACACTATAGCGATCCAAGCGTCGTCCTCCCCACTCATAAAGTGATCGAAACATTCGAGGCACTTCTCTTCTCACCATTTATTGGTTTTCTTCTCGCATTTGGTGCTATGCACATTCTCCATCTCTATGTGAAGAATCATGACTTCTTCAAGCATCCTGGTCGTTTCTGGAATAAGTATCCGAAAACATGGATCAAGAGCACACTCATAACGTCCAGTGCATTCGTGAGTTTCGCACACGGATCCAACGATGGTCAGAAGTGAGTTGGCCTGGCTATGCTTATCCTCATCGCGTTTTTCCCTACGATGTATGATATCCCTGGAATTATCAACGGCAGTGAAGCTATCCCGTACTGGGTGATCATCATGATTTCACTCTCTCTTGGTCTCGGAACAATGGTAGGATGGAAACGTATCGTCATCACGATCGGAGAAAAAATAGGAAAAGATAAACTCACCTATGCTCAGGCAACTGTAGCATCTCTCATGACAGCGATCACGATCCAGTCAGCATCTCATCTCCACCTCCCTGTATCGACTACTCATATCATGTCATCAGGAGTTGCTGGTACGATGGCACATGAGCACGGAAAAAATGGCCTCCAAGGTGGTACAATCAAAGCAATTCTCATGGCTTGGGTACTCACACTTCCTGTATCGACAGTTCTTGCTGGAGTTATATTTCTCATACTGAAAGGATTTTTTATATAGAATCTCTCTTGCAGAAAAAACGATATTCTCTATACTCTGCGCATCATTTTTGGTAGATTATCTCTTCCATAAGCCATTACTCCCCTCATGTTTTTCCTTCTTTCCCTTTTTTTATCACTCATATGAAGCATCGCTCTTGTAGCGATACTTTTTTTGGCAATAAATTTTTTCTACAAAAGCAAAGGATACCAGTGAGCCACCTCAGACCACTTCGATGGAAAACGTTTCTATAATATAGGATGGTCGCCTCGAGAATCATTCCGCATAGAACGAAGTAATGATAAAAAATGAGGTCTCATATATTGGCTCCTACATAGAGAGAAGGCAAAGTGGGAGAAGCGAACTATCACAAAAGTGAAACCTCCAGAAAAAAACCATGACGGTATACGTATAACAAATATCGGCCATGCAACTCTTCTGATCCAGGCTGATGGAGTGAATATCCTTACTGATCCGGTATGGAGTGAACGAGCAAGTCCATTCTCATGGATTGGTCCACGTCGGTATACAGAACCAGGAGTGACGCTTGCAGATATGCCTCGCATCGATATTATCCTCCTTTCACACAATCACTATGACCATATGGATATAGCAAGTCTTCGATATTTCTACGATCGTGATACTCCTATCATCTATACAGGACTCGGGAATGAGCAATATCTCGAAGATCGCAAAATAAAAAATGTCATCGACATGGACTGGTGGGAAGAAAAAACTCGTAGCATAGGATCTTCTGAAGTGAAGATCACCTATCTCCCCGCTCAGCACTTCTCTGCTCGTGGTCTTACAGATAGAAACAAGACGCTTTGGTGAGGGTTTCGAGTAGAGGTAGGAGGACGGTCACTCTATTTTGCTTGAGATACAGGATATGGTGGATTCGTCACGAAGATACGAGAAAAATATCCTGAATGATTCGATATCGGACTTATCCCTATTGGCGCCTATAAGCCAAGATGGTTCATGGCTCCCGTCCATACCGATCCATTCGAAGGGATGCTCATACAGCGTGAACTCAGGATAGAAAAATCTATCGGCATCCACTATGCGACATTCGATCTCGCTGATGATAACCAAGATGAGCCTATCGAAGATCTCAGAAAGGCCAAAGAAAATCCATCTCATAAAAATCAAATATTCGAAATAGGTCCAAGTGGATCTGTATGGAAATGGTAGTTGCAAAAATTTGCAATTACAAAAAAAATGATTATATTTCCCTCCTATTTGTACTATTCCAATCATTCCCCCGTAGGTGGAAATCTAGGGCCACCCAGCTACTTGATTCCATTATCGATCACTACCTCCTATATTTATCCACTATCCCACCCAAAAAATGTCCGATTCTCGTATCACACTTTCTCGTCGTCGTTTCGTCGAAGAGCTCCAGAAATCTGCCCGCGTCACTTTCTCTGATCTAAAAAAAACCCTTGTCGGAAAAGGAGATAGTCGCATGAATCTCGCGACTCTTTATCGTATCGTCGATGCATTTCGCGATCAGGGACTCATCCACGAGATGACGATCGCAGGAGAACGCGTCATATTCCCTTGCCAGTGCGAGGAAGCGACGAAAGACGACGCTATATCTATCAGCTTCTGTGAGAACTGCGGAGCGATCTATGATATCCATGCCAAGCTCGCGAGCCCTTACATTTCGAGTGAGACCTTTGCTCGTATGAAGAGTTGCAATGCTTGTGTGATACGATAAATAGAATCAAACAAGGTAGGATTAAGAATGGAACTCTTCTAGCGTTTCAGAAATAATAGTAAAACAAATATGAATCTTAGACTCTATACTTAGCCTTGGATTATTACTTCTATGCTCTTCCCTCTTCTCATCCTCACGCTCATCTCTGCCTCTGGACTCCTTCTCTATATATGGAAGTGAATCAGTAGAAGCATCTTGAATCTCCTCATTGGACTCGGTGCGGGTTCGATGCTCTCGGTAGCAGTCGTACATATCCTTCCAGAAGCGCTCGAAGAGACTGAGCTCGCGATCTATGCATTTATCGCGGGATTTCTACTCATCTATCTCATAGAAGAGATCCTCACTCCTCATGCGCACGATCACGGACATGGTGACCACTCACACGAAGACCCACACGAGCACTACGATCATGTCGCTCTCGTATCATGGATTGCGATTTTTATCCATACGCTTTTCGACGGACTCGGTATACGAGCAGGATTTGGTATCTCACCAGAAATCGGATACGCGATCCTCATAGGAGTCGCGATACACCAGATCCCTGTCTCACTCTCCCTTGCAGCGATATTTCGTGAAAGTAAGTTTCGAAAGTCTACTCAAATCATTTTTCTCACCGTATTCGCCCTCGCGGCAGGTATCGGATTCACGATATCTGATCTTATTCTTTCGAACGTTTCTCCTCTCTTCACCGGTCTCGCGACAGCATTTGCTGGAGGCTCGCTCCTCTATGTCGCCACGGCAGATCTCCTCCCTGTTATACACTCTCAGACGAAGCAAAAGTACGCTACCGTTGCCCTCTTCATCATCGGATGTGTGGGAATGACACTAGTGAAGTGGTTCGAGTAGGAGTTATTCTTAGGATTTTTTATTCATAGTAAAAGTAACTACTACTTTCTTTGAGAAGACTTTAGACACTTCAAGGCTCGGTATAATATCAAGATTCTTTAGTTCAGGATAGAAGCCTTTCATAACAGTCACTATACGAGCAAGAAAACTTTCTCGATTCATATCGAGGTATATTGGTAAATCGACAGAAAATGAAAAACTGCATTCTGCACCAACACTAAGAGGAAAGTTACATGCTAACATCCCATTTTCCATCGTTTGTTTCATGACATCGCTCGAAAGCTTGGGACCGAGAACTCTGACTAAAAATGCAAGTTGATTTTCTCACTCAAGCATATTCATAGCATTACGAGCCGTCTTAGCTCAAGCAAGGTCTGAAGCTGGAGTATTGTGAGGATCTGATGAATGTATTATTTTTTCCATACTTCATATATTTTATACTTTATATAAATAAAGTCAATTCTATCTCTTTCGATACGATTATTGCTTTTCTCTAAAAAACCCTTAGAGTCTCTCCATGAATATGACACCAAAATCCGGAGAAAATATCGCGTTAGTGGGTATCGTCGCGAACATCGGACTCACCATCGTGAAAGCGCTCGGGGGTATATTCGGAAACTCCTATGCACTCATCGCCGATGCGATCGAAAGTGCGACAGACATCATCGGATCATCGATCGTATATCTCGGGGTACGCTACGCGCAGAAACCAGCAGATGAGAATCACCCGTACGGACATGGTAAGACTGAACCTATGGCAGGACTCGCTGTCTCAATCCTCCTTATCTTCGCCGTCATACAGATCGCTATATGAGCGATCGCTCGTATACGAAATCCCGATGCTGGTATCCCAGAGCTCTGGACGCTCTGGATACTCCTTGCTGTCGTCCTCCTGAAGTGAGGACTATTTCTCCGTGGTATCTATATAGGTCGGAAACTCGAGAGCACTGCGGTGAAGGGAGATGCTTTCCACCATCTCTCCGATGCGGTCACGACAGGGATAGCGCTCATCGGGACGCTCGTGGCCCTCTTCGCAGGACCACAGTTCGCTTCTGGGGCAGACTGGGCAGCGCTTATCGCCAGTGGCTTCATGTGCTACAACATCTATCACATAGGTTGGCCCGCTATGCGTGAACTCCTCGATGAAGTCGTCGATCCGAGTATGGAACAAGAAGTACGCAAAATCATATGAGAAAATAAAAATGTGAAAAATATCAATACTTGTATCGTCCGAAAAAGCGGATTCGACCGTATCGTTGAACTGCATCTCCTCGTCGATGGCGAGATGACCGTCCGTGCTGGACACCTCATCGCACATGAGGTCGAGACAGAGATCAAAAAACACTTCACCAATGTGCAAAGTGTCGTCGTCCATGTAGAGCCGAGCTATGAAGTAGTGAGTTAACAATGCTTTCTATAAAAAAGAGCCTGAATTTCTTCAGGTTCTTTTGATAATATGAATCTAGTTACACGATGAAGTGGAATAGGCTTTCACAGGATTTTCTGCTGGTTGAGCCCAGGTTGCGTATTTGGTTTCTACGAGCTGGGAGAATGCATTTCTCTCACTTTTGGTGATGTATCCCTGGAAACTGACAGAGCCAGTAATACCAGTGATATTCGTCCGTACATCATTCATCTGGAGATTTGCTTCTGGGAGGGTTTGGAGATAGTAGTTCACTTTATAGTAGGGACCCTGACCAGAGACTTGAGTACACTTCATCTCTGGTCACGTGACAGCTCCAACTGGTTTAGCATTAGGATTGGATTCGTACCAGTCACCCGTTCCTCCAGCAAGCCAAGCTCCTTCATAGTCAACTTGGAGTGAATAACCGAGTGATCATCCTGGGGGAAGTTGCCAAAATGACTTCCAGTCTTGAGATGAAACACGTCTCAGCGGTATAGTTGATGTTGCATATCATGTGGTGTGGTATGGTATAGAAACAGCTGCTTCCACCATTGATTTCTCATCACCACAGGTATTCGGATACCAAGTCCTACATCACCATCGAGACTGGATATTTATATACCAGAGTCCTCCATTTTGCATACGAATAGGTGGGGTGAATCTATCGACATTTGCCTTGAGTTTGAAATATTCGGAAAACTGTCCTGGCGTCTGTGTATAGATAGTGTGTCCTCAGTTGTTTACTGGCATATTCACGAACTTACCCCCAATCAGTCGCGCTTCTGGAGAAGTGAAATCACCTTTACACGGAGAGATGCTAACCAAATATTGAGACATCCCAGGTCCACCACTACCAGCGTCAGTATACCCAAATGGAATATCACTATGACCATCTACAGATGGCGTAATAAGTGACTTCGATCTGAGATCATATCGAAGAGATAGCACTGGTGAGGGAAGATCTTCTCAAGAATCTTTCTTGAAATATGCCTTCATATACTCTGGAGTTCGACCACTTACCGCTGTACCGCCTCAGAATAACTTCGTCGCATCGAAGAGGGCAGTAGAGTCGGGGTTATTGGTATCGGTACAGTCGGGAGATTTCGGTGGTATACCATATGCGTATTCTTTCGGGACACACTCCGAGAGGGAGAATGCAGTACTACTGGCTGTATTGTTATTGAGTGGTACGACTAGAAAGTGGCTACCGATCTTACACGAGTCAGGGATATCACTCGCACCGAAGTCACCACTCTTATATGACGTATAGTTATCGACATTGAAAAAACAATCTCACCAAGGATTTTTGAAGCTCGAATACTGATATCAGTTAGGATTGTTGGGGCCTATGGTATCTGGATTGATACGTCGAAGTTCATCGAGCGTTTTAATACATTTTTGACTAAACGTATATTTATCATTCGATTTGAAGCTGAAAAATGGTCCACCAAAATCCTCACTTTTTCTGTGTTCTACCGGAACTTGATACATTTTCTTTACGAATACTCATGGCTTTTGGCTGTCTGCGACGCTTTTTACTGGTGCAGTACACTGAAGACGTTCACCCTCATAGTCATCTATATATCGGATAAAGATAGCCTTGTCACCACTTCGGTACGTACTATTTGCGGTCGTTCACTTCATGTTGCTACGGAGCACATCGTCTATTGTACCATATCCTTTGAAAGTGAAGGTATTGGTAGGATCCGCGTCTATAAATGACTTCTTCTGAGCATCAGTGGCTGTAGGAGACAATGATCTGAGCGTTGTTCATGAGAGGATATCTTGTGTATTATACATGACATCTTGGATAAAGGACTGTGCTGCACTTATATTGATTTCTCTATATACGATGAAGTATCTCATACCACTTGGAAAATTGGTACAGAGTTTGGCATCATTATATTTTTGTGATCCTGTGCTCACGCTTACTCCTGTCGTTCCTGTTCCAGTTTTACTTCCTGTATTGCTTGAGTTCCCTCCTACTCCACTCATCACTCATCAGAGGATACTTCCTACGATATCATCTGCAGTATATGCGGGAGAGAGTCACATGAGAGATCGGATATTGTTCCTGACTGTAGCGAGCATCTCTACAGCATCTCAGAGACCTGCATCGACTTTCTCGAAGTACTGAGTTCTTTCAGATTTAGTCTGACCAGAGACAGGGATATCTGAGAACTTCGCTCATCCATCGGTGATCATCTTCATGATAGAGTCTACCTTTGTCTGACTCACGGCTCCATAGGAGAATGATGCAGAGAAGATGAGGGTAGAAGAGAGAAGTCCGAGGAGGAGTTTCTCACGGCGGGAGAGAGAAGAGGGTTTCATAAAAAATAGGGAAAAGTGCTAATATGATATAAGTGTAGCACTTCACCCCCCCCCTGTCAAATATTGGGGGGGATTTTTAGATATTTTCTCATGTCTTCATAAAAATCTTGCACTTCTTTCCAGAAAATATATACTCTCTCGTGTATACTATAATTTTTCTCCCATGACACACTTTCACCCACAGAAGCGATTTCTCATCGCACTTCCCCTCGGTCTCGTCGCTGGTATAGTCTGTGTCTGGCTCGCAAGTGGCACCAATCCTGATATCTGGTGGACTCCGCTCATGTGGGCGATCATCACCAATCGTCTCGTCATAGGACTCGCTATCGGCCTCGCATGAGCCTACACACACCATCCTGTCTTCGGCTTCGCGATGCCCTGGTATATCCGTGGACTGGCTATGGGACTCCTCGTCTCACTTTCACTCGCATTCGGAAGTCTCGTCGGGACACAGGATATCAGCGTCTATGGGATATCTCTCCTCGATGGTGGGATCGCTCCAGATACTCGAGTCTTCTGGTACACGCTCGCTGCTGGTGGCGTCTATGGTATGGTCATCGACTACTGTGCGACGAAGTGGGGCGGAGAAGGGAAAAATATTGCTGGCTAAATAAAAAATCCCTCATATGAGGGATTTTTTAGAAGTTCAACTATTTCACTTCTGTGAAGAGTGCTTCTTTCGAGAATCGCACTTTCTGTGGTGTGCGAGGACCATCACCCTCGACTCGATATCCGATCGGAAGCATGACAAGTGCTTTCTGATTATCTGGAAGTCCGAGGAGCTCCCCGACTACCACAGGATCAAATCCTTCCATCGGACATGAGTCGATCTCGAGCTCTGCTAGGGCAGCCATGGCGAACCCATGAGAGATATAAGTCTGACGTGCTGCCCAATCCAGAGTAGCATTACTTGCTTTTTTCATAGCAACAGTACCAACGACCATATCTTCGTATCACTTCAGATTTGCACGAATCTCAGGATTACCCTGGGAAAGTAACGTAAAAAACTCCTCTGTATTTTGCTCGAGATCAGTACGCGCAGCGAATACGATAAGATGTGAAGAAGTACCGATCTGAGATTGATTCCATGCAGCTGCTTGGATTTTATCCTTGATTTCCTGATTGGTAATAACATAGAAATGATATGGCTGAAGCCCGAACGAAGTCGGAGTCATGCGGATCGCTTCGAGGATAGTGTCGAGATCAGTATCCGAAACTTTTTTTGTAGGATCAAATTTCTTTGCCGCATAGCGCCATGAGAGATTGGTGAGGAAAGACATAGGAAAATAAATTAAGAATTATGAATATTTCAATTGCGAATACGAATTGAAACTTTATTTTTTAAAGTAATGAGAGTCTATCGAGATTTTCTATAAATGCAAATTTTTTGCTTTAGAAAAGAAATTGACTATTATAGTTTTATATATTATAGGCTCTATGGTAAAAACACCCCAGTGCACATGCCCGAACGCGACTGCTCTCTTCACTCTGATCGGGAAGAAGTGGACGATATTTATCCTGCGCGCGATCGATGAAGGGGCACATACATTCACAGAAATCAGAAAAAATATCTGAGACGCGAATACGAAGATCCTCACCGATCGACTCCATGAGCTCGTAGAGTCAGGGATCGTCGCGAAGAGTGAAAGTGGTGAGTATAGTCTCTCGAA
>CAYSEP010000033.1:0-10505 GCA_964430065.1 uncultured Candidatus Peribacteria bacterium | reverse complement strand
CCTGTAGATGTACCTATTCCTACATTTCCTAGGTTTTCATAGACTGCCGATGTCACGAGTGCACTTCCATTCCATTTTGAGAGATAGTTCGCTGTATTGGATCCTACTTCTGGGTCAGTCTCAGTTCCAGCGGGTGGGACCGCACATGTGATCGTACCATAGTCAGAACTTCCTGTCGCAAATCCAGTGACCACTTGTCCAGATGGACAGGGTGATACCATGCGCTGAAAGTAGAGTCAAAAAGTACCTCCTGTAGCACTTCCTGATGGTGGAGAAGGAGGAAAAGTGACAGCAGAAGATATCTCTACCGCGAAGAGAGAGAGCGCTAGTGCGAGAAAAATCGAGGAAATCAGGCGAGAAGTGCGCATAGGAAATAAGGGTAGAAGTAAAATTATTGTGTAATAGTTTCAAGTCCTGGGGGACGCGGAGATTTCGAAGATATAAGTCTTGGATCAGGCTCCATGACGACAGAGAACTGATCTTTCGAAGTATTTGGGTAGGCACGATTTGCCGCTACAGAGCTATCATATGCACGGAAGTAGTTCCAGTCATATGGGATAGCAGTATCATAGGTACAAGTTTCACTGTTTCTAGTAAATGCCGGACAACTCGCTCATCCATCTTTTCCAGCTCATCCGATCGTATTATACGACGCGAGAAGTCATTTTACATAGAGTTGTGTTCTTGGGAGATCGAGAAATACGGATTTTTTCGATACGACATACGGAGAAAGTGCGCCAGTGAGAAATTCCTCACCAGACCATATCGTCCCATCTGCCACGAGACTCGCTTCTATATTCTTTACAGAGCCTTTTATATAGATATTTCATCATTGTTGATCATCGTTCTTTAGAGCAATGATAGCACGAGTATAGTCTACATAGGGCGGCGCCGTAACATCTACATCGATATAGATATCACCCCCGATCACTATGAGGCTTTTTGTTTTATCCACAGAATTATCGAAGGCTGTTTTTATTGTAGAATAACGAAGAAAGAGGTTCGATGGATTTGCTGTTTTTTGGTAAAAAAGCATACCATTGAAAGCATATGGCGAAGAGAGGGTAAAATCAGTATTGATATAATTGCCAACACTCGATCAGAGGTTGATAGTGAGAAGTCCTATGTTTTTTCGTACTACCTGAAGCCAGTCATTAAGGCTCTTTATCTCCACAACATTTCCTGGTGTATAGAGAGTGCTGAAAGTTTTTTTAGATGCGATATTTCATCACACACTTATTTTTCCGATAAAAGCCTGATCTACCGCTATACCCGCTCATGAACCGAAAGGTATCCACCCAAGAGAATCGTTCCATGCATATCCTATGAGACTCGCAGAGTCAGGAAGAAAAGTCACACCAGACGCAAAAGATTCACCATGATTAAACTTGATCCATCCTGCATTTTCACTCCATGCATATCCAGAAAGGTACCAAGGTTCACGCACGCTCGATCCAGTCCCAGGAGGAATAAGAATGACTCAACCAGCTCAAGCATCCGAAAATGTAGCCCATCCTGTTGTCTCCATCCAAAAAATACCAGTGAGGTAAGCAAGTGATGAGGCTCAGAGCCCTACTACTTCAGATCATGAATACCCCGCAGGAGTTCAAGTAAATGAAACAATTCCTGCATTTCATCCCGTAGAATATACCCCTGTAACATGACTATCTCCAAATGAACCCGTAAGCAGGACGGAAGTACTCGCAGAAAATGCAAAAAATCCTCATACAAGAAAGAGGAGTATCACGAAAGCGGAGTTGAGAGACTTTCGGTACATGAGAAGAAAAGAATTTTACTACCTTATAGTATATAGAGAGAGGGTTTTTTGGAAAGAGGGGAACCAAAAAATGGCTCGACGTCTCACTGAAACGAAGTTTCGTATACAATATGTGTGCAATTATCTGATTCGGAAATTGAAGTCATCTTCGACAAATCTTCCCTTCAGAGATGAGAGGCAACGGATGATATTATTGTGCCAGTTGGCATTGCTCGAAGCATAGATAGGTCCATCCGAGTTTCCCCATCGCGAGAGCTCACTTACATGAGTATATTGGGAGAGATATTTATTATTAAACGTCGCAACCATCCACTCTATACCCTCTCTTGGTGAAGCGAACTCATAGGTACTACCACTGTCAGTATTTCCGACGTTTCCTATATTGTATGGCGTTTTTAGGTAGTTTCCGAGGGTCGTCTCTGCAAGTCAGACACACATGAGAAAACTCGGGTCGATCTGAGCATCGAGAGCGGTATTGACCCAGAGATCCCAGTTTCGGAAGTCTCGTGTCGCGTAGGTAGCGAGGAGGTATTTCTGTCTCTCTTCCTCAGTATCACCTTTCATTTTAAACTTTCTTTCATAATCAGATATATCAGCTGTTGGTCAGTTATGAAGAAGGAAATCGGCGATAAATTTATCCTGATATCGCGATGGGATATCGTCGTATGAAAGGACGGAAGTATCGAGAACACGGAGAGGATCGAGTGGTTCTTGGTTATGGAACACTTCGAAATGCAAGTGTGCACCGCTTGTCATCGGTCATGCTCCAGGAGTTCCTGGGGCTCATCCACTTTTGGCTATAGGATCTCATTTTTTTACGAACTGATAGGGAGATACTCGTATTTCTGAAAGGTGACCATATACCGTGACATATCCATTTGGGTGTTTGAGGGCTAAGTATGAATATCCACCAGGAGAAGGAGGAAGAACATAGTAGACATATCCATCCTGAGCTGCGAGAACGTCAGTTCCCTGGAAAGCGGGTATATCGATAGCATCATGTTGGCTTCCCACAGCACGGAAGTATGAAGGGTCTCTGAAGTATGCAGATATCGAAGAGACTTTCGCAAGAGGCCATGACATAGTATTTGTAGTAGCATCTGAGCTGGTCATTTTCTTAAGTTCACTCTCATTTTTATAGAAATTTCGGATGGAGACACATTTCTCATATACGGCTCCTGTTTTCTTTTCAGATGTACAACCATTTCTTTGGAGGAGTCCGTCGAGTGAGAGATTATAGGCATCGGATTGCTCTTGCCATGATTTTTCTACAGCCTCTTGTGCTTTCTTTTGTGCTTCTATATATTCATCGTAGAGGGCCTCCTGACCCTTCGTCGCATCGAGAAGGTCTTCTCTCTGGTTACGCTGAACTGCAAGGGTAGATTTTTGTTTCTCGAGAAGAGCTTTCGCTTCTTCGAGAGCATTGACTTCATCTCGGATACGGATACTCATACGATAGTAATCTCGCACGAGGGAGCGGTACTCATCGATGAATTTTTGTCCGAGGATACTCACTAGTGACTTATATACGATATCTGTAGATATACTATCAGGTGTATCTGGAGAGAGTATCATAGCTTGTATGATATCTACTTTATTTTCACTATCATAGAGAGTATTGCTTTCTGAATAAATATTTGCGAGGTATCCGAGTATCGTTTCACGATTTTTTCTGATACGCAGAGCAAGGTCACTCGACATCGACTGATATTCGGAGATTCTCGTATTTTTTTCTTCGAGAGATTTTTCCGTTTTCTTTATGTCGACATAGGTATCATTTATAGAGTTATCGATAGCGATGATAGCCTCCTCGAGAGACATACGTCTCTCAGTGACACGTTCTTTCTTTTCGCTATAGGCAAGTTCTGCGCTCTTGAGACGAGCCTTCAGTCACTCTAGACCATTCATAGTGTACTCATGCTTCAGGAGCTCGACAGAGCCACTCTGGTCGAATGGCATGTTCTCGAAAAGTATAGCATACTCTTCTTTCTTAAAGTTATCGATCACACGTCATCCTGTTGTCGGATCGAGAGCGATCACAAAAAGTGGTGATACAAGGGAAAAAACAAGAGAAGATGCGAATATATGTCGGAGTTGCATATATTCATACTAGCATTCTTTCAGAGGAAATACGAATATCTCTACCTTTTTCGAAAGAAAATACTCTTGCACTATAGTATTTTTATTTTCTATATACTTTTTTATCGATCATTGCGAAGAAATCTTCTTTTTTCTTCATCCAAGATGGAGACTGGCGGGTAAGATTTTTATGATGCTTTTCTTCGGTAAATCACTTAATTCCTTCTTCGAGAAATATCGTATTTTGACTTCATTTCACCGTCACGATTGTCGGCATTTTTCATCCTTCGAGATGGCGTGCGATCTCTTCTCAGAGAACTCTACTCGAGAGAGAGAAATATGATGGGTATACGGGAGAAATGAGAGGGAGGACGTACTTTTCCATAAGAGGACCGACGAGAAAAAATACTACATCACGCTCTTTGGGAATTTTCTCGAGTATATAGTGCGCAAGAGAGACGTGGATGCTTTCTGCATGTTCGCCGAGCTCTCGCATATCTCAGAAAAGGAAGAATACTCGGTGTGAAGGGAGGAATGAAAGGACAGCATCGATACTTTTACACATGCTTTCGTATCCACCATTGTAGCTTCCATCTATGATAGTAGCATTATTTTTCCCTGGTATGAGGGAGGATCTTCACGATTCTGGAAGAAATATATGACTATTTTTCTCGATAGTAAGAGGATCGAGAGAGAGTATCTCAGCTATCGCGTAGAGTGGAAGTATATTCTCTATCTGGTAAGCTCAGACAGCATTGATAGTTATACGATAGTGCTTATCATGAAGATGAACTTCGGCTCCTACTCATTTCTCGAGAGAGAATGAGAAGTGGGAAGCATCGATGTCTGACATCCCTCCTGTTCCATAGAAATACGCTTCTCTATCGACATAGGGCCTAAGCGACTCATGTACGATAAGTTTTTTGGCATCGCGAGTGATGAGAAGTTTATTATTTCTATAGTTCTCTAAGTTACCAAACTGTTCGAGATGGTTCGGTGCTACAGGTGTGAGAATGGCGATATCGGGAACGACGATCGACAGAAGAAAATCCATCTCCCCTGGATGGTCTATGCCATACTCCAGGATGAGATAACGTGGATATGAAGAGAGGAGTCGTCTAGAGAAAACACAGAATACCCAGATCCAAAGAAAGGGATTTTTTCCACCACTCCGAGCTCAGATTATAGAGAGAGGGAGTCCATACTCACCGTTATAGTGATAGGGGGATATCATGACATTTTGCTCACCGTAGATATGAGAAAGGTATCGAGCAATGTGTGTTGTGATAGTCGTTTTTCCGACGGTTCCTGTCACTCCTATGACATAGGGCTTATGGCGAGTGATGAGGGTATGTGATAAGAATGCGAGAAATGCGAGAAGTATTTTGTGCATAGGTACATGCTAAGGAAAGAAGCGGGAAAATCAAGAAAAAACAGTATATCGAACGAAATTTGGTTTTCCTGTTTTTGATTTGCATAAAGGAGAAAGTTCCATACAATTCTTCTCGAATATCTTTAGTTTTTCCCTATGGCACAAATCACTCACAATGACTTCACTTTTACTCTTCTCGATGAGATCCAGGTAAAATACCCAGACCTCGTCGACCTGATCATCGGAAGCGAATCTATCGATAACAATGAGAAGCAATATTGGTTCGATATACTTCCATCTATGACGGATGAACAGATTGATAGACTCTTCAATATCCTCATGACTGAGCGTCGTCAGCTCGAAGAACTGAATCTCAAGTACCAAGAAGAAATCAAAACTCTCAATGAGAAACATCTTATCGAGTGGCAATCTCTCCAATCACAAAAAACCAGGGAAAAGATACAAAAAGAAGAGAAAAACGATACTTCAAAAAATGATGCCGATGCCGCGATAAATATGCTCGACACTCTCTAGAATCATTTCTAATCATTTTTCTCAAGTGAACTCTCATATCCAGATAGACATCGCCCGCTCTGAAAGAGGACCTCTTTTTCAGAGATCTCATGTACTTCATCCACACGAAGGGATGAATATCGTGTATATGGTACGTACCTCAAAGATGAACGTGCTCAGTGTCGTAGAAGACAATCTTCTCGAGTCTATATCATCGACAGAGTGGCACTACGATGATGAGGAAACTGATTTCTCCTATGTCAGCGAACGGCACAATCATTTTTTGTGACATTTGAGCGAAGAAGATAGGTCTCATATAGACGGACTTCTTGCTTTGGAGCAAAATGGAAAAATCATGATCAGTACATTCTGATCTATGCGAGCTATCCTTCTCGAGCATGACGGAACCGTTATTTCTATACAGGAAGATACGAGTGAATACCATAATTTCGAACTCATTTCTACTGGTGCAATCACCCCAGGAACTACCATACTTCTCTCATCTCGAGATCTTCGTGGCGTAGTAGAGAACGAAACCCTTATGGATATAGCAGAGCTCTCGAGTGATAGATTCGAGGATACTATGAGAGAAATACTCGAACGAGAGAGGATAGATGATACTCACATAATCCGTATAAAAAAAGTAAAAGAGGCTATCATATCTGAAAAGAGAAGGTCTGGCATACCGCAAAAGGATATCATGATCGACAAGCTTGATCACTTCAAGGAAAATATACAAAAATCTCACTGGTATAGAAATATACGGGAATATATATCGAAAATGCTCTACGAGAAAAGGCGTACTTTTATGGTATGATTTTTCATACTTGGAGTTATTCTCTTCTTTCTCCTCGTTTCGTATCTCATTAGTGCGCTTTTTCAGGCAACGACATCGTCTGGAAAGGATGCGAAAAACGAACTCCTGAAAGCAAAAAATCTCATAGAAGAAAGTCAGAAAATATCAGGAAATCAGGAACTTTTCGATAAGTCTATCAGCGAAGCCAGTACGATACTCACAGAACTCCGAAAGAAAGACCTCTATATAAAAGAAACTACCGAGCTTTCTCTTCGTATCGAAGCGATGAAAAAAGAGATATACGACATCCAGACGATAGATCTCTCGAAGAAAAAAAGTATCATAGCATTTAACCCTACAGATATCTCTCCTCTTGGTCTTTATGAGTATGGGAAGAAGCTTTTTCTTATCGGAAAATCGAATGCCATAACCAACTATGCTCCTGGAGAGCCTCTTCCGAAGGCAACAAGCTATCCACCAGGAGAAGAAATAAAAAACTTCACTGTCACCGAAGATGGTACGTTTTTTGCACTCTCAGAAAGCAAAAGAGTACTTGGATCAAGAAAAAATGGTGAAGTCACATACGTTACAGTAACGTGACAGGATTGATGGGAAGCTGGTGACATGATAAATAACTTTAATGGAAATCTCTATATCACGGATAGGCCTGCATGACAGATCTATAAACATAAACCTGGAATAAATGGCTATTCCCAGAAAGCCAGTGTCCTTCCTGAAACCAAGCAAAATATACGAGAAATTGGTATAGATGGAGGCTTTTACATCATCACTTGAGATGGGAAGATCTCACGAATCATGACCGCAAAGGGATATGAAGAAAAGGGGCTTATCCTGAATAAAATACCAGGATCATATACACTCGGTCAGTCTGAGAAAAATACAAGACTCATACTTGGATCGAATCTCAAGTATGTTTATATCCTCGATAAGAATCGGATATGGATCTTTGAGCCTGATGCAAAAAGATTCCAAGATATCAAAGCATGGAACTATATAGCACAGATAGAGCTCGAAACTCCTGAAGAAATACGGAATATATCGATCCCACGTGATGGCAAAGTGTACGTCGTGACGAATCTTTGAGTCTATGATATAGGATTCGAACTGGTTGATGGGAATATTATCCTCAGATCATAATCTCGCATGTTTCGATGTAAATCAGTCATCATACACTCTCAGAGAATACGAGATAACCAATCAAGAATCATACTTTTTACAGGCGAATTCTGAAAAGTAACCACCTGGTACAAAAAGAAGGATATACCAGAATCTGGAAGTATAGTAGAGGCTCTTATCGAGAGAAAAGGTGATATCAACACACTGATACGCATAGAAAATACTCTCATTTCTCGAGAAGAGAACTGGTCATACCAAGAAGTATTCTCCCTCCTTTCTCTTCTCAAAACCCTCTATCACTGACTTCCCGAGTGACTCGCACAAAAAGGAATATTCGAAGATATAGAGTGATGCTTCTCCACACTTCCCCTCTGCCATGAAAGAGAACAATTCCTCCTTCTTATACATGCTCGTACTATGAAGATACTCGGGTATCTGAAAGAAGACTTCTATAACCATAGTCCCCTCACCTCCTATATATACCAAAAAATCGATACTTGCGCTGTCCGATCCCTGAGGGAATCAAAGATAATAGAACACCAAGAACGTGTTCTCATACAAAAATCCATAGAGGAAGCTCACCAAACAATGACCCACACTTAACTTATCAACCATGATTTTCCTTATACTTTTTATATTTTGAACCGCTTTTGGAAGTTTCTCTACAGTTCTCATAGAGAGATGGAGAAGTGGAACTCCTGGGATCCTTTTCGGAAGGAGCGAATGTCCGAAATGTCATACGGTACTCTCGAGTACATCTCTCATACCGATACTCTCGTATCTGTTCCAACGAGGAAAATGCAAAAAATGCCATACTCATATTAGTTTCTTTTATCCACTTGCAGAGGCCACTATGGGTCTGATATTTATGATAGTATGATATTTCATACTATTGAACGGTTGGGAAATACTAGAAATACGATCAATCATACTTTTCATACTATGATTTATCACAGGACTTTATGCTCTCTACGACGCGCGCTATATGGAAGTGCCCGATAAAGCCTTGATACCAGCAATTTATGGCTATCTCGTGCTTATACTTCTCTCTATTTTCTTTGGTTATGATAGTCTTATATTCGATCAAGCAAGCTATATAACTGATCGCGATTTTCTCTACGACCACCTCCTCTGAGCTCTTCTCGTATATAGCTTCTTTTACCTTCAGATACTTATACCGGGAGGATTTTACCTGCTTAGGAAAGGAGATTATAAAGGATTATTCGAACTTCTCTTTTCATATATTACTTTTCCTATCACTCTCATAGGAGAACTTTGGAAGAATGATAAAGAAGCATCATGAACAGAAGAGAGTATTCCTACATGGGTATGATGATGAGATCTGCGGATTGCTCTCTTTATTGGTATTACACTCGGTACGGTACACTCACTTTTCGCCCTCTTTGTTGCTTATATTAGCGGTAGTATCATCGGCTTACTGATCCTTGCTTATAAGAAAAAACAATCTTCAAAAAAACACAATTCTCAAATACCATTTTGACCATTCCTTGCTTTCTGATGGTGTATGGCAATCCTTTGGTACGGGGAAGTCCTTGGATTTATCATGAGATAGTTATTATTTCGATTCTTTTGGAATAATCAAGTGTTTTTGTTTATGAAAAGGAGATTCTCCCTCGACAGAACAGAAAAGAGCCATATAATCTCATTCATATTCTACTCATAATCATATAAAAAATGGACGAACAAAAAATACGCGCCCTCAGAGATCTTATATACTCAGCACAGAACTCGATATCTTCAGCAAAAAAAATCCTGTCATCTCTGCTCTGAGAAGACGATGGGATATCTACAGATCTCGATATGGATGGACTTTCTTCTTATCGATCTGGAGACGATAAAATTATCGAAGGTGTTTTTACTGGAGAAGGTATGCTTGGATCAGATGGAAATATATATCCAGTACCACAGAACTATGCGTCGAAGTCTCTTCTCGTACAGTGAAGTAAGCTGAAGGCTACGATAGAACCTCAAGGGAAAATCCTCTATAAAATCATCAGTGAGATCCCCTATGAGAGTAAGATCGGAATCATCACGAAAAACGGAGAAAAATACCAGATTACGACAGATACCAAAACATACAATGTCCTTCTCGCTGCCATAACTTTCCATAAATGTGATATCGGTGAGACAGTAAGTATCCGTGTCCCCGAGTGAAAAGATGCCACCTATGCAGTCATAGAAAGTATCGTCCCTAAGTCTTAATTTTTTTATCATGCGTTCATCATCATCGTATAGACCCGCTCGATCTGCTTTTCCCTGGAAATGGGCTGGGGTTGCTGGTATTATTATAGTATTTTTTCTTTTTCAGTTTCTGCGATGAAGCGAAGAAACGTCTCTCGGAGATGATTTTTTATCAGTAGAAGCCTCGAGCGGGAGTCAGATCAGTGTAGTATGATACCAGGATAAAGAGCGATCTATAGAAGAAACTGGGAAGCTCTATCCGCACGATGTATCACTCTCAGTAACTGCTGGGCAGGCAAATCTCGCAAAGTGAACATACAATATTTTCCTCGATAAAGGAACTCAAGTGAGCTATAAGTCACTTTCTTGATCTGAAAAAACAATAACCCTCACCAGGGGGAGACTCTGGTCAGAAGGAACAGAAGCATACAATATCAAACTCAAAAACCTCGATGCAAAAGTCCATGCAGGTGATGTCATACTTGCAGAGCAACAATCCCAGGTGTATAGCATCATCTACGTACTCCGTGGTAACGTGAATATAGTTTCAGGATGACGAAATATGGTACTGAGTGCCGGACAAAGACTCATGATTTCTCAGTCTGATCTTGCAAATCCTAGCACTACAC